>NZ_JAFLPN010000004.1:0-198504 GCF_029870785.1 Brevibacillus sp. AY1 | reverse complement strand
AAAGATTAGCGGAAGATAGTATAAGTGCAACTAAGGCTCCGCCAAAAGCTTGGCGTAGCCAAGTTTTCTAATTGCCATCTTATTCAGATCGCGTCACTCACGTAGGATTTTATATCTGTGGGTTGTACAATAGAGCTATGCAGTTAAAAGGAGCGAAGGTAACATGGAAACGATTCTTTTCGAAAAACAGGATGGGTTTGCTACAATCACGCTCAATCGGCCAGATGTTCACAATGCTATCAGCGTAGAGCTGGTGGATGAGCTTGTCGATATCCTAGACGAGTGCGCTGGAGATGACGAAGTAAAGGTGCTCATCCTGACTGGTGCAGGCAAAAGCTTCGTCTCTGGAGGGGACTTGCCACAGTTTATCGCTGCTCGGGGTCGCGAGCAGGCGGAGCCATTGCTCGGCAAGGTTGCAGCACTGCTGTCGAAGATTGATCAATACAGCAAGCCCATAATCGCGATGATAAATGGTTCTGCAGTTGGAGGCGGATGCGAGGTAGCTGGTGCTGCTCATTTTCGCTTTGCAAGTCGAGAGGCTGTCTTTGGCTTTGTCCAAATCGGTATGCATATCACGACAGGCTGGGGCGGAGGCGCTCGCTTGCTGGATCTGCTGCCTGAGTCCAAAGCTTTGTCCCTGCTGCTGACAGGCGAGCGAATTACTGCTGAGGAAGCCAAGGACTACGGATTTGTGGATGCTGTATTCCCGGCAGAGGATTTAAAGCAGGAAGTGGAGCGCTTCGCCTTGAAAATCGCTGCTCAACCACTCGTCGGAATTGAAGCCTACATGCGAGTCTTGCAGTGGAAGCGCTCTGGTCTAGCACAAGGACAACGGATCAAGCTTGAAGTAGAGCAGTGTGCAGGGCTTTGGGGAAGCGAAGCGCATGTCCAAGTGGTAGAAAAATTTCTTTCAAAAGGTAAAAAGAGGTAATTCTTTCGTAGCAAGGTTTCTCCCGTTTAAACATTTATTCGCTTGGACATACTTTTTCTAGTAGAAAGCGATTCTACAAGAATAGGGAAAAGCATAGGATGAACTACATCATCCTTTTAAAGGTTACGGGAGGGACTTATATGGTAGCTTCCAGACAAGACGCGTGGACTGAAGATGACGATCTGGTATTGGCAGAGGTCACTTTACGTCACATTCGAGAGGGCGGCACACAGCTTGCCGCTTTTGAAGAAGTAGGACAACGGTTAGGACGGACTGCAGCAGCCTGCGGTTTTCGTTGGAACAGTTGCGTCCGCAAGCGATATGATGCCGCAATCTCCATCGCCAAGAGCCAAAGACAGCAATTGAAGAAGATGGGTAGGATCATCACACCTCTGCAGGAAGAGGTGGAAGCGATCCAAATTCCTGTGAAACGCCCTGTGGCGCAAGCCTCTGGAGCGTCACCTCACGATGAGGACGAGGATCAGCAGATTGAAGCAGTCATTCGTATGCTGCGGAGCCAAAAGGATCTTTCACGTCGTGTAAAACAATTGGAACAAGAGTTAGAAGGAAAAGAGTTGAAAATAAAAGAATTGGCTGAGGCCAATGAGCGTGCCAGGAAGGAAATGGAGCAGATTCAGGGTGTCAATGAGGATTATCGGGCACTCGTCCAGATCATGGAACGTGCGCGCAAAATGGCGTTTTTACAAGAAGAGGAATCGTCCAAACCCATCTTCAAGATGGATGCCAACGGCAATCTGGAGCGCGTAGAAAAGTAGTGGGCTCCCTAATCAAGAGCATAAAAAAGAAGCGGCGATCAACCGCTTCTTTTTTCATGTATCACAGCATTAATCCTGAAGCTCGACGTTTTCAGGCAACCATACATAAGGATTCTCACCGCGGTCACGCATCGGGTTGTACTTCACAGGTGTGAAGCCCATTTTCAGCCAGAACTGATCGGCGCGGCAGCGGGAGTTCGTCTTGATAGGGGAACCAAAGCTTTTTGCATGATTAACCAGGATGGTACCGAAGTCTTTACCCCGATAGTCAGGCAGGACCTCCAGCTTCCACAGCTCGTAATAATCTTGAGCTGGCTGGAAGTAGCGGTCGTACTTTCCGTCAATTTTATAGAGGCTCATCCGAGCGATGAGAAGGTCATTGTCGTAAATTCCGTAAAATGGAGATTCCGAATCGTTCTCCACGATGTTCGCCTCCAGGTCTTCCTTCATGGAAAGCTCCTCCAGGCCAAATTCGCGAAACTGCTGGAATTCTTCCAGTGTCTTATAGTTAATTTGTAAACGCTTTACTTCGAACATGGAATAGCCACTCCTCTCAAAACGCTTTGTCTTGGAACCACCTTTGCTTACTTGTATTATACACGAAACTACAGGAAGAGAAGAGAAATTCTTTACATTAAAAAGTAGGGAGGTGTAGGGAATGAATTTGCTTCCATGGAAAAAAATATAATTTCATCCTAGAACTATGAGCTAACTCATGGCAAAATAGAGACGAGAAGCATATGCCGTATTCGGAGGCACTCTGGATGCAAGCGCTTTCAGTCCTCGCTGCTCCGAATACGATGAAAGAGGGGAGCGTTGCATGAAAAAGGTTTTGATTGCAAATCGTGGCGAAATCGCCAGAAGGATCATTCGCACTTGTCAGGCACAGGGAGTGGCTACAGTCGCCATCTACTCAGATGCGGACAAGGATATGCCGTTTGTCCGAGAAGCCGATGAAGCCGTACATATCGGTCCTCCTCCTGTTCCACACAGTTATTTGAATGTTGAGGCAATCCTTGCAGCAGCGAAGAGTTGCCAGGCTGACTTCATTCATCCGGGCTATGGCCTCCTGTCGGAAAATGAAGCCTTTGCCCGTAGAGTCACCGAAGAGGGAATCGTCTTCATCGGACCTACACCTGAAGTGATCGGTCAAATGGGTGACAAACTGACTGCCCGGCGAATCATGCAAAAAGCGGGTGTTCCCGTCGTGCCAGGTGGCGACACTCCTTTGGATAACGCAGATGAAGCAGCTAATATGGCAGCGTCGATCGGGTATCCTGTCATGCTGAAAGCGAGCGCTGGCGGCGGCGGAATCGGCATGCAAATTTGTCAGAGCGAAGATGAGCTGCGACAGGCTTTCCAATCTGCTCGCGGCAGAGCGAAGGCGTACTTTGGCAACGATGCCATGTACGTAGAGAAGTATGTGGATAGACCGCATCACATCGAAGTCCAGATTGCAGGGGATCAGACAGGTCACGTAATCCATCTGCTGGAGCGTGAGTGTTCGATCCAGCGCCGCCATCAAAAGGTACTGGAAGAAAGTCCATCGCCGTTTTTGGATGAGGCGACGAGGAATGCGCTTTGTGACGCAGCCGTACTGGCAGGAAAGGCTGTGGGTTACACGGGCGTAGGTACCGTGGAGTTTATTGTCGATTCACAGATGAATTTTTATTTTCTGGAAATGAATACAAGATTACAGGTAGAGCATCCCGTCACGGAAGAGATGATCGGCCTGGATCTGGTGGCTATGCAATTGGAAATTGCACAAGGCCAGCCCTTGTCTATCAGTCAGGAAGACGTCCGGGCAAAGCGCCACGCGATTGAGCTCCGTGTTTATGCGGAGGATCCGGTGTCCTTCTTGCCTTCACCGGGTACAATCAGCCTTTATCAGGCTCCGGTTATGGAGCATGTCAGGATCGACGACGGGGTTGAGACCGGAACCAAGGTGACGCCATTTTACGATCCGATGATTGCGAAAGTCATTGCGTCAGGGGCGACGAGAGACGAAGCCATTCTCAGAGCTCGTGAAGCCATGCAGCAATTCCTGATCACCGGAATCAAAACCAACATTCCTTTCTTGCAGGAGGTTCTGGAAGACGACCGCTTCATTGCAGGAGAGTATACGACATGGTTTATCCAAGAAAGAAAACCAAAATCCACGATTTAGAAGGAGAGTAGACAGATGACACAAGTAGCAGCGAATATGGCAGGTACTGTTTTCAAGGTATTGGTACAACCAGGTGATTCCGTTGCAGCAGGACAGGACCTAATCGTGCTGGAGTCGATGAAAATGGAAGTTCCGATCGCAGCTGAATCAGCAGGCAAGGTAGTAGAGGTCAAAGTCAACGTCGGTGATTTTGTGAACGACGGGGACATTGTCGTGGTCTTGGATAATTAGCTCGATTTTTCGATTCAAACCAACTGAGCGCTCGCTAGGCAAGGAGGGTATCCCGATGAAGGTCAAAATCGTGGAGGTAGGCCCGCGCGACGGTCTGCAAAATGAAAAGGACATCCTCCCTTCAGCGGTCAAAGCAGCGTTGATCAACAAGCTGGCTGAAGCAGGACTGCAAACGATCGAAGCCAGCTCTTTTGTCAACCCTCGCTGGATTCCGCAACTGGCAGATGCCGACGAGGTTTTGTCCACAATCAATCGCGCACAAGGAGTCACGTACACGGCGCTCGTTCCCAATCTTCGAGGGCTGGAACGAGCACGAGCGTGCGGACTCAATGAAATCGCTTTGTTCATGTCTGCTTCTCAGACCCACAACCTGAAAAATATTAATAAGACGCTGGAGGAAACGTACCCGATTCTGCGTGAAGTGGCGCTGGAAGCACTGGCTTTAGGCATGCGGGTGCGCGGCTACGTTTCCACCGTCTTCGGTTGCCCCTACGAAGGCAAGGTGCCTTTGGACAATAGTCGGCGAGTGACCGAAGCATTGCTCGAAATGGGGGCGTATGAGATTTCACTCGGAGACACGATTGGCGTAGCGACCCCCAAGCAGGTGCATGACTTGTTCAGGGAATTGGTCAAGGATGCTCCGGTACAGCGCTTGGCCGGTCATTTTCACGATACGCGTGGAACAGGATTGGCAAATGTAGTCGCTGCGATGGACGTGGGCATCCGCACCTTTGACAGCTCAATTGGCGGGTTGGGAGGATGCCCGTACGCGCCTGGAGCCGCCGGCAATATTTCAACCGAGGATTTGATCTACATGCTGCACGGAATGGAATACGAGACTGGAGTCGACTTGCAGAAGCTGCTGGAAGCAGGGGCATTTATCCAAAAGCAGCTGGGGCGAGACCTCAACTCCAAAGTATTGAAGGCCCATCTTGCAGCTGAATGCTTGGCAGCTAAGGACGAATAGGAATGGCGGGAGGGAATGGCTTGAGTGTGTTGTTTCAAAAAGAGGGCGCAGTCGGAATTCTGACGATTGATCGTCCGCAGGTTCACAATTGTTTAAATCTAGAGACATTACTCAGCCTTCGTGAATGGATTACGAGCTTGTGTTCGGACAAGGAGATTCGCGTGGTGCTTGTCACAGGATCGGGCGACAAAGCATTTTGTACGGGTGCTGATCTGAAAGAACGGCGAAAGCTGACACCCCAACAGGTGGAGCAGTACATCAGAACCATCCGTGATACGTTTACGGAACTGGAGAAAATTCCAAAGCCTGTCATCGCAGCAATCAACGGGCTGGCCCTTGGCGGAGGCACAGAGCTAGCGCTGGCTTGTGATCTGAGGGTGATAAGCGAGTCGGCGCAGATGGGACTGACGGAGACGTCCTTGGGCATTATTCCAGGGGCAGGGGGGACGCAGCGACTTCCTCGCCTCGTAGGAAAAGGAATTGCCAAAGAACTCATTTTCAGCGCTCGCCGCATACTGTCGGATGAATCGCTTCGCATCGGGTTGGTCAACCGGGTGGTTCCAGCGGATCATCTTATGCCAGCAGCGCTAAGCCTCGCCCAGCAAATAGCTGAGCAGGCCCCATTGGCGCTCGCCCAAGCGAAGTATGCAATTGACTACGGACTGGAAGTAGATCAGGCAACAGGCTTGGCGATGGAAAGTCACGCCTATCAATTATTGATCCCGACAAAGGACCGCTTGGAGGGACTGGAAGCGTTCAGGGAAAAGAGAAAGCCGGTATATCGCGGAGAGTGACGAGGAGGAAGCTACTGATGAGCAAACACGCTGAAAACATGCTGAACGAAAAAATCGATCACATCAAACAAGGCGGCGATGCAAAGTACCATGCAAAGCTGAAGGAACAGAACAAGCTGTTCGTCCGCGATCGCCTGAAGCTGCTGTTTGACGATGAATTTCTGGTAGAGGATGGACTTTTCGCCAATGTCATGGCGGGAGACCTGCCGGCAGACGGTGTCATCACCGCAATCGGAAAGGTGAATGGCCAGACCGTGTGTGTCATGGCCAATGATTCCACCGTAAAAGCAGGCTCCTGGGGCGCGCGAACTGTGGAGAAAATCATCCGCATTCAGGAAACCGCTGAAAAAATGCAGGTTCCTCTCGTGTATCTGGTCGATTCAGCTGGAGCCAGGATTACGGACCAGCTGGAGATGTTCCCAGGGCGTCGAGGAGCGGGACGAATCTTTTACAACCAAGTGAAGCTATCTGGAAAAATTCCACAGGTGTGCATTCTCTTTGGCCCTTCTGCTGCAGGCGGAGCGTATATTCCCGCTTTTTGTGACATTGTCATCATGGTGGATAAAAACGCGAGCATGTATCTGGGCTCCCCACGTATGGCCGAAATGGTCATTGGAGAAAAAGTAAGCCTCGAAGAGCTGGGTGGGGCACGCATGCATTGTACCGTGAGTGGCTGCGGCGACGTTCTTGCTGCCAATGAGGAAGAGGCGATCCAGTCAGCACGTCAGTACTTGCGCTTTTTTCCAGCGAATTACAGCGAAAAGCCTCCTGTTGCAGCGGCACAGCCTCCAGTGGAAACGGCAAAAGAGATTACGGCGATCGTGCCGGAGAATCAAAATGCCCCGTTCAACATGCATGATCTGATCACTGCTTTGGTAGACGAAGGCTCCTTCTTTGAGATCAAGAAACTATTTGCGCAGGAGCTGGTGACAGGTCTGGCCCGTCTGGATGGCAAACCGGTGGGGATCATCGCCAACCAGCCGCGTGTAAAAGGCGGCGTCCTTTTTGTCGATTCAGCTGACAAGGCAGCGCGTTTTATTACCCTGTGCGATGCTTTCCAGATTCCCTTGCTCTTCCTGGCTGATGTACCGGGTTTCATGATCGGCACAGCTGTAGAGCGTGCGGGAATCATCAGGCACGGCGCGAAAATGATTTCAGCGATGGCGGAAGCGACCGTGCCGAAGATCTCTGTCATCGTACGTAAGGCGTATGGAGCAGGGTTGTATGCGATGGCAAGTTCTGCATTTGAGCCAGATGCTGTGCTCGCTCTGCCAAGTGCGCAGATCGCGGTCATGGGGCCGGAAGCAGCGGTTAATGCGGTTTACAGCAACAAGATTCAGGAAATAGAGGACCCGCAGGAGCGACAGGCTTTTATTGCGGCGAAAAGGAAGGAGTATCAGGAGGATATCGATATTACCTTGCTAGCCTCCAACCTGATCGTCGATGCGATTATCCCCCCATCCGATTTGCGAATGGAATTGATTTCGCGCTTTGCTGTTTACCAACACAAGAAGCAGGTTTTTTCCGAAAGAAAACATCCCGTTTATCCCGTATAGTGCCAAAGCCAGACTGTCTCTAGATGAAAGAGGCAGTCTGTTTGTTTCATGACAAGCGGTGATGACTGTTTTGTTAAGGGAGAATGATAAAGCGTTTCTTGTCGTTCATGTAAGAATGGTATCGATATCATAATTTTTACCGTCAAATATTTCGACAATTTCGATCTTTTTTAAGCCAATCAATTGCCCATTCTCCTAATCTCTGTTATTCTTTAAATAAGTATTGATTAATGTGGGTGAACAAATGCGATCGGAAACTTTTCCTGTCCAGACGGTTGTGATAGGCGGTGGTGCTGTAGGGTTATTGTACGCTGCAAGGCTTGTGCTGAGCGGACATTCAGCAACGGTCGTGACGCGAAGTTCGCATCAGGCTGAACAGATTGCCCGGCAGGGAATTACCTTTCATCATTTGGATGGGAGAGTATGTACAATCCCGATGGCAGCAAGTTCTGTCGAACAGGCTTTGCCTGAAGGCGGCTTGTACATTCTTACTGTAAAGCAAACCGACCTGCCAGGACTGATTCCCGCTTTGAGGCAAATCCACAAAAGCATACCCGTCATTGCGATGCAAAATGGCATGGGTCATCGGGAAATGCTTACAGAGGTACTGCTCGATGGGCAATGCTTCTTCGGGATCAACTCGGAAGGAGCCAGGCGCTTGTCTGGCACAGAGGTGGTTCATACAGGAAACGGTTCACTTCGTGTCGGTCCTTGGGAGAGGGGACATGCACACGATCCTGTGGTTCAGGCTTTCGTGGACTGGGCAAACTCGAACCAAATCATAGCCAGCTACGAGGAATCGATCCAACCGTTTGCATGGCGAAAGCTGGTCGCAAATGCGTTGATCAATCCGTTAACCGCGATTTTTGAAGTCCCCAACGGGGGGTTGCTTGAAAATCCGTACACCGTGGGCTTGATGCGTGAGCTTTTTAATGAAGCGACGACAGTAGCCAACCATTACGGACAAAAATTGGGGGAAACGGATTGGCAGGAGATAATTACAATTTGTCGAAATACTTCCCGAAATCTTTCCTCCATGCTGCAGGATGTGAAGCGTCACAGGCAGACGGAGGTAGAGGCGATCAATGGTTATCTCGTCAATAAGGGTAAAGAAGCAGGAATACCCACACCGCTGCACGAAAGCTTGCTTCGCGTGATCCTTCTCAAGACGAGCATGGGAAAAGAGAAGGTGGGAGGCGACAGTACATGACCATCGTGGCCAATGTCTGGTCCTACTTATGGGGTACACTGACCGTTATACCGTTTTTGGGATTTCCAATTGCCTATTTCCTATTATATGCGTGGAAACGGGACAAGCGGTTGGCTGGCCGCTGGGCGATAAATATCACGAATCTTTTGTTGATTCGCTCGGTAGTCGTCGCGTACAGCGAAATATGGCCTGAAGCCATGTCAGCTTGGTGGTGGATTGCTTGCTTCTATCTTGTCTTCATCTCGCTGCTTGGCTGGATGCAAGTGAAGTGGAAAGGGAAGCTATCCTTAAGAAAGATCGGCTTTTCCGCATGGCGCTTGTCGTTTCTCTTGTTTGGACTCATCTACGTAGTGCTGATTACGACAGGGATTGTCAAAACCATGAGTGTCGTATAAAAGCACTTTTGTTGATACATAATCGTTTCTATTCCGATAAGAAAGAAGGTTGGAAATATGCGACTTCCCATCGAGACCATCGGACACAAGATTCGAATGATTCGGAAAGAGCGCGGCTTTACTCTGGAGATCATGGCGAACAAAACAGGGTTAAGCAAAGGCCTGCTCAGTCAAGTGGAGCGGGGAATTTCACAGCCGTCCTTGGACTCCCTGTGGAAAATCACCAAGGCTCTCGAGTCACCCATCATTCACTTTTTTGAAGATATTGACCAAAAACAGGTGCATGTTACTCGCCAGCAAAAGCGCAGACAACTCGTATTTCCTGAATCAACGGGTACGTATTCGCTGCTCTCTATGGGAGGAAGTGCCAAGCTTGGCATGCTGGAGGTACGGCTCAAGCCAGGCGAAATGGCCGTCGATAAATTTGTACAAACGGAGGGCGAAGAGTGTTTTACTGTCGTGACAGGCAGTGTAGTAGCCCGTTTTAATGATGAAGAGCATGTGCTGGAAGCGGGAGACAGTATCTCGTTTGACAGCGCGAAAAATCACGCGATTGAAAATACGGGCGATCAAGAAGCGGTTTTGATCTGGTCCGTTACACCTCCGCAATTTTAAAAAACACATACCTACACTTCGACAACCCATTCGCGTGGGTTGTTTTCTTTTTTAAAGGGGAGGGTGCATGATATAATTTGCGAGAGAGACCACGGTCCTGAAGAAAGGTGAGCATGTCATGAACGTTGAAAGTGTTACGCTTCCGCTAGCCAATCGACTGGCAAAAGAATACCTGCAAGGAAAAGAGCTGGCGCAATCCTTTTTTAACTACCAGCCATACCGCAAAGAATCTTATCAGCAACGCCTGGACTGGCTTCGCAGCCGGCCATACGCGCATCGGGAAAAGCTGGTGGAAGGATTATATACGTACAATCAAAAGATGGGGAACCACGAAGAAGCGTTGAAACGGATTGAAGCGCTCAAGCATCCAGATACCTATGTCGTGATTGGTGGACAGCAGGCGGGTGTGTTGACTGGGCCTCTCTACACGGTTCATAAAGCCATTCATTTGATTCAGGCAGCAAAAAAATGGTCCAAAGAGCTGCAGGTAGAAGTCGTGCCTGTCTTTTGGATCGCAGGGGAAGACCATGATATCGACGAGATCGATCATGTGTATTGGCTGACTGACAAAGAGAGACGCTTGCACAAGGAAAGAATGCAACTGAATCGGAAAGGACGCCTATCTGCCAGCCAGATGCCGCTGGATGAGCAGGCTTATTCCACCTTTCTTCAGCAGTTTTTTGCCGGACAGACAGAGACCGTGCACACGCAGGAGATTCGCCACATGCTTGAGGAGACCGCTTCAGCCTCGACAACCATTGTGGAATGGTTTGCAAGGATTATGGCACAGCTGTTCGGCAAGCATGGACTCGTGCTGGTAGAATCGTCATCTCCCTATATTCGCGAACTGGAACAGCCGATGTTCGCTAAAGTCATCGAAAAAAATGAACAGCTTGCCGCTATTCTGACCCAAACCGCTGACCGGATCGCCCAGGCAGGGTATCCGTTGCAATTGCAGGTAGAAGAGCACCAGGCCAATCTCTTTCTTTATGAGGGTGGCGAAAGGCTTTTGTTGGAGCGGTACGGGGATCGTTTTGTCAATAGACGATGTACGTACACCCGTGATGAGCTGATCCAGCTGGCTTCCCGTGAGCCACAGCGCTTTAGTGCCAACGTCGTAACGCGTGGTCTGATGCAGGAGCATCTCTTCCCGACACTAGCGTTCATAGGAGGACTTGGAGAGGTCGCTTACTGGGCGTATTACAAGGAGGTATTTGCTGCGTTTGACATGCAGATGCCGATCGTTCTACCGCGTATGTCCATCACGTTTCTGGAAGGAGCGGTGGAAAGACTGCTGGCTGGCTTTGAGCTCAATGTCGAGCATGCCCTTACTGACTTTGCAGCATGGAAGACAAAGCAGGAGACCACGCAGGCAAGACACCCGCTAGAGAAAAATTTTGCTGATGTCCGAGAGTCCATGCTGGCTATGTACCGTCCATTAGTGGATGAAGTCGTCGCGATGGACGGCGGATTGCGGGGAATAGCTGAAAAGAACGTTTCCTTGCTCCTGGAACAGGTGAACTTTTTGGAAACGCGGTTGCTGCGTTCCCTGGAGGAGCGTGAGGATGTACAATCGCACCGTCTAAAGCGAATCGAGGCTAGCCTGATGCCGGAGGGTGGCTTGCAGGAACGAAAACTGAATCTGTTTACGTATGCCAACAAATACGGTCTGTCACTAATAGACCGTTTGGTGGAAGCGCCGTTCTCCGATGACGGAAGCCACCAGATCTTCCACGTCTAAAAAGTAGGACTTTGGACATTATTTCCTGCGAATATGCTGAAACATTCTCGACAAATTCTGCGTCTTACCCAGTATAGGAATACTCCTGCGAAAGGGGAGATTGTAAGGTGCAGAAAAAGTTGCGACTCATCGGAAAACGAATTGGACTAAAGGCTCTGGTACTGTCCCTTGTGCTGACAGGTGCAACCGTGGGAGGTTTAGACCGGGCAGAAGCGAAAATGGATGCCACGTCGATTTCTGCTCCTTTTTCGGACATTCATGGTCATTGGGCCTCCAAGGAAATAGCAGAGGCGACGAAGCAAGGACTCATTCGCGGATTTCCGGATGGGACCTTCCGACCGGAACAGACCATTTCACAAGAAGAGTTTCTCGTGATGATCGAACGGGTCATCCCTTCCTTTCCAGGTAATCAGCCTGATGATTTCTCACGGGAGACCTACCTCTCCAAGGTAAAGGGACGGTGGTCCGAGGGAACCTATACGCATTTACTGGCTGCAGGAATTACGCCAACAGGCAATCCGACGGACTCGCTGGATCGGCTGGAGGGTGCGAGGCTCATGCTTGCAGCCTTGGGCCATCAGTCCGAAGGTGAAAAATACAGGGGAACAAAATCCAAGTTTTTTAGCGATCTGTCCGTGGAAAATGAAGGTCAGGTGATGACGGTCTATCCCGCCTATAAGATGGGTATCATCACGGGCTATCCGGATGGAACCTTCCGTGCAGATGAAAAGGTAAGCCGTGCGCAAGCTGTAGTTCTTCTCTCACGATTGTCCCACCAAATCGAGGAATTGTTCCCGGGAAGAGTGTCAGAGGAAGAAAAGCAGAGCATGACCAAGCTGGTTTCTACCTTTGTAGGCCAGGTTATGGATAAAGAGCGAATCCGACGCTTTGATGAACTGGTCAAATACGTGGAAAAAGAAAAAGCACCCGTAAGTCAGCAGTTTTTACGCGAGCATTTCTCTTTCATGAATTACGAGGTCTATGACTACGTTCGTTTCCCTCGATTTAATGAGTTGATCTACTACGCCAAGATCGGCAACGACAAATATCGGATGACTGTCCAATACTACTCCGGTGAGCTAGGAGGCAGTGTTGACAAGACATTTTACCTGTCGTCCGCGGATGGCAAAACGTTTCGATTGATCGGAAAAGACGAATAGACACACAAAAGGCGTGCTGCAATAGCACGCCTTTCTCATTTTGCCGAATAGAAGCTGAAATTTTGTTAGGCAGATAGCGACTGCCCAGAACCTTTATTGATTCTTTTGCTTCCAATTAAAATGAGTGCAGCTGCGATCGCAAGCGGGTAGAGCGCCGACCAACCCAGGAAGGGGTATAGACCTGCTGTGAAGATCAGGGAGGTCCAGGAAGCGATGCGCCCAACCCGATTGTCTCGCAACAGCTTGACGCCAGCCAGGCATCCACCAATATACGTGGCGATGAAGGTGGAATTAGGAAGCTCAATCAACCGTGATAAATCAATCAGTCCCAGATACAGAGTGGTCAGGACGAGGACAAAGCACATGGCCAAAAAGAGAAGTCCTCCGGTTGGTGTCTGGTATTTAGGATGCAATCTGCCAAACCAACGAGGAGCAATGTTCTCTTGCGAAAGGGCGAAAGCAATGCGGGAGGCTGCACCTACATAGGCATTCGCGGTAGCGATACAAATAAAGAGGGCCGTGATCGCGACGATCCAGCCGCCAACGGGACCAAGGGAAAGCTGGATCATTACACTCAGCGAAGCAGCGGAAATCCCGACACCATAGCTGTGGGTGGCGACAGTCATAAAGGCCACACCAAAATACAACAGTGCGACAATGCCGGCACTCCAAAGAACACCGCGAATCGCATTTTTCGATGGATCGACAAACTCTTCGGATAGATGGGTCACTGCTTCCCAGCCAATAAAGCACCAGAACATCAAGACGGCTGCCTGTATCACGCTAAGCCAGCCATTGGGTGCAAATGGTACGAAATGCTCAGCAGAAGTATGGGGGATTGCGGCAATCACAGCCAAAATCAGGATGGACAAGATGAGTGATACGACAATGGTCTGGACGCGAGCCGCCACGTGAAGACCGATTACATTCATCCCGAGAACCGTCAGAAGAATCAATCCGGCACACAGATACACCTGTAACTCGCCCCATTGAAAGAGAACAGCAAGGTAATGAGCGCCTGTGACGCTTAGGATGGGAGCACCTATAGGTACCGAAAGCAGGAAAAACCATCCGACCATGTTGCCAAAGCGGTCGCCGTACGCAGTCCGAACGAAGGTAGAAACACCTCCAGCACTGGGAAAGCGGGCTGAAAGCAGGCCCATCGTAATCGCCATCGGGAGAACGAGGACAGACATGAGCAGCCACGCTACGATAGAGGCTGGCCCTGCTTTTTCAGCTGCCAACCCAGGTATGAGCAGTACGCCTGAACCGAGGACGGAGCCAATATATAAAGCAACAATCTGTGTCAGTCCAAGCGTTTTGGACAGACCGGGTGATGAGGCTACACCCTTTTCCATATCCTATCCCTCACTTTTAATAAACTGTATGCGTAGTGTAGCATAGACTTTGTAATCGGAGATATCTATAATATTAAATAATATGCATCGAAAAAATCGAATTGAAAGGGAGAGAGAGTATGGACACCCGCTATTTGCAGACCTTTCGAGAAGTTGCGAAATGGCAAAGCTTTACGCGGGCAGCTGAAGTTTTAGGCTATGCCCAGTCCAGTATTACCGTACAAATTCAAAATCTGGAAACTGAATTCGGCGTGTCTCTCTTCGAACGCTGGGGCCGAAAAATCAGACTAACACATGCGGGAGAAGTCCTTCTCGACTACACCGAACAGATGCTGGCTCTATTGGACGAAGCGAAGGGGCAGCTGTCTGAACATGCCCAGCTAGCAGGCACACTAAGCGTTGGAACGGTAGAATCTTTAGCTGCTTTTTACCTTCCGCCCTATGTGCAAAAGTTTCGACAGGAGCACCCGCAGATGCGTGTACTGCTGCATCCGGGGATTTGTCATGAATTGCGACAAGGGGTTAAAGAAGGAACGTACGACTTTGCTTTTATTCTCGACAAATGGCAAGAAAATGCCGATTTGATCACCGTCAATCTGGGTGAAGAAGAGCTGGTGGTTGTCTCCTCACCCGACCACCGGCTAAGTAAGCTCGAACAGGTAGAAGCCACAGATTTTTCCGGAGAAAACTGGATCTTTACTGAGGCGGGATGCAGCTACCGTTCACTGCTGGAGTCTGTCTTGCGGGAGGCGGGTTCCACAGTGCATTCAGCGCTGGAGTTCGGCAGCATGGAAGCGATCAAGCAATGTGTCGCCCACGATCTGGGTATCGCGCTGATCCCGAAAATCGCGGTGAAGGATGAAGTGAAAAGCGGCAAGCTGGCTATTCTCTCTTTTTTCCATCCGGACATTCGCGTGTTCCGGCAATTGATTTACCACCAGAAAAAGTGGATGCCTCAAGCCTTGCGCTTTTTCCTGGAGCTCCTGAAAAAGGGCGGACTCGACTTTGATCCAAAGGCTCGTCTGGCGAGTGTGCAATCAGATTGGCGAGAATAGGAAAAACAGATGATCGCTGATCTTGCGTATGATATGATAGAAGCTAAGTTGTTTTTGAGATGAAGGAGGTTCATGTTCGCATGAATAGTGTAGAAGAAAGCATTGTAAAAGATATGGGATTGGCTCACAACGGCCACCTGAAAATTGACTGGGTACAAGAACATATGCCCGTCCTGAATCGTATTCGCGAGCGTTTTGAAAAAGAAAAGCCTTTTGCTGGGCTGAAAGTAGCAATCTCCCTTCACCTGGAAGCGAAAACCGCTTACCTCGCGAAGGTTGTTCAAGCGGGTGGCGCTGAAGTGACGATCACTGGCTCCAACCCACTTTCTACGCAAGACGATGTGTGCGCAGCGCTGGTGGAAGACGGTATTCGCGTATTTGCGAAATACAACCCGGATCCAGCTGAGTATAAAGAACACCTGATCAAGACCCTGGAAACCCGTCCTGACCTGATCATTGACGACGGTGGCGATCTGGTAACTATCCTGCACAGCGAGCGTCGCGATTTGTTGGCGCAAGTGCGTGGCGGTGCAGAAGAAACGACGACAGGTATCCTTCGCCTGAAGGCTTTGGAAAAAGAAGGCAAGCTGGAATTCCCGATGGTAGCAGTGAACGATGCTTTCTGCAAATACTTGTTTGACAACCGCTATGGTACTGGCCAATCCGTGTGGGATGGTATCAACCGTACGACAAACCTCGTCGTGGCTGGAAAAACGGTTGTTGTTGTGGGTTACGGCTGGTGCGGTAAAGGCGTGGCTATGCGTGCAAAAGGCCTGGGCGCGAAAGTGATCGTAACCGAAATCGACGCGATCAAAGCGGTAGAAGCTTACATGGACGGCTTCGAAGTGATGCCAATGAGCGAAGCGGCTAAACATGGCGATTACTTCGTGACCGTTACAGGTAATCGCGACGTCATTCGCAAAGAGCACTTCGAAGTGATGAAAGATGGCGCTATCCTTTCCAACGCAGGTCACTTCGATGTCGAAGTAAACAAAGTGGAACTGAAGGAAATGTCGACATCCACGCGCATTGTGCGTAAAGACATCGAGGAATTTGTCATGGCTGATGGTCGAAAAGTGTATCTCCTGGCAGAAGGCCGCCTCGTGAACCTGGCTGCTGGAGATGGACATCCGGCTGAAATTATGGACATGACCTTCGCGCTGCAAGCCGTTTCTCTGGCATATGTGAACGAGCAGTACAAAAATATCGGCAAGCAAGTACTGAACGTGCCATATGAGCTGGATGCGATGGTTGCTCAATACAAATTGGAAGCACTGGGACTCGGTATCGACAAATTGACCGACGAGCAAAAAGCATACCTGGATAGCTGGGTCGAATAAGCTCGCGAAACCCGTCCTTTCCCGGCAAAAAAATAAACGAAAAAATCCTGCATACAAATGCGGGATTTTTTTTGTATAATAGCAAGTAGGTAGCAAAGTGGGGAAAAGTGGGGGAAAGTGGAGCCGCTTGAACGGAAAGTGGGGGAACCGGGCTTGTTCATGGGTGAATATCAGCACAGCATCGATGAAAAAGGTCGTCTGACCATCCCTGCCAAGTTCCGTGAAGGATTGGGCAGTTCCTTTGTCATGACCCGCGGTTTGGACCAATGTTTGTTTGCCTACCCGCTGGACGAATGGAAACAACTGGAGGAGCGTCTCAAAACGCTACCTTTCACCAAGGCGGACGCTCGTGCTTTTACGCGCTTCTTCTTTTCAGGAGCGACTGAATGTGACTGGGACAAGCAGGGAAGGGTAAACATACCTCAAAATCTGCGTGACCATGCTGCTATTCAAAAAGAATGTGTCGTCATCGGAGTATCCAATCGCGTTGAGGTTTGGAGCAAGGAGCGTTGGGAAGCGTACTTTGCGGAATCGGAAGGCTCGTTTGGAGAGATTGCCGAAAAGCTGGTTGATTTCAATTTGTAACAGCAAGAAGAACGGGAGTGACGATCTTGTCGTTTCATCATGTAACCGTATTGCGGGAAGAAGCAGTCGCTGGACTGAACATCCGACCAGGAGGTATCTATGTGGATTGCACCTTGGGTGGAGCAGGGCACAGCAGCCTGATAGCCTCTCAGCTGACAGATGGCGGACGTCTCATCGCTATCGATCAGGATGACTGGGCCTTGGATCATGCGCGCGAACGCTTGGCAACCGCTATGGATAAAGTAACTCTGGTAAAGAGCAATTTTCGCCATATCAAGGAAATAGTGAACGACCTGGATCTGGAGGGAGTAGACGGGATATTGTTTGATCTCGGTGTTTCTTCTCCACAGCTGGATGAGGGTGAACGGGGTTTCAGCTACAATGCAGATGCTCCCCTCGACATGAGAATGGACCAGCAAGCTCCTCTCTCGGCCTACGACATCATCAATGAGTGGGATGAAGAAGAGATTGCGCGAGTGATTTGGGAATATGGGGAAGAGAAATTTTCCCGGCGAATTGCCCGGCAAATCGTGGAGAATCGGAAGAAAAAACCGGTCGAGACGACGGGTGAGCTCGTTGAAATCATTAAGGAAGCGATACCGGCTGCAGCCAGACGTACAGGACCACATCCGGCCAAGCGCACCTTTCAGGCGATTCGTATCGCGGTTAATGACGAGCTGGACGCATTTAAAGAAGCGATTATCGATGCCATTTCCGTGCTGCGTCCAGGCGGAAGAGTGAGTGTCATCACGTTCCATTCGCTGGAGGATCGGATTTGCAAACAGATTTTTCAGGAGTATTCCAAGGGATGTACGTGTCCGCCAGCCTTTCCGATCTGTGCCTGCGGCAATCAGGCAACGGTAAAAGTGATCACCAGAAAGCCGGTACTGCCTTCAGATGATGAATTGGAAGCGAATCCGAGAGCACGTTCAGCCAAGCTGCGTGTTGCCGAAAAACTGTAAATACTTCATGGCTCAATAAGGGGGTTAGAAAATGAGCTACTACTACCGGGGAAACCTGGCGATGGAATTGGAACAGGAACAGCAAACCCGCACCGTAACGAAAACCAAACGCACGATCCGGATGAAACCGACGATTCCAACAGGGGAGAAGCTACTGTATTTGCTCTTCATCTCACTGACTGTAGCCGGGTTGGGTTTTGTGGGGGTGCGTTACTCGCAAATCTCCCAATATAACTACGATATACAAAGTGTCAAAAAGGAAAATCGCCTGTTGACTGAACAAAACGCCGCCTTGCATTTGCAAATCGAGCAAATGAGCAACCGGGACCGCATTCAAGGAGAAGCAGAACGCCAAGGAATGGTCTTCGACCCAGCAGCTGTGCACGTGATCGGCAAAGGCAACGTGGTAGTGAGTAGCCCGGTGCCAACTTCAGAGCCATCACAACAGACAACCCAACGATAATCATAATGTTACTTGCGAATAGCAAAGTAACATTTTTTCTTAAGTGAGAGTGTAGCAGATACGCGTTCTCATCTCATGAAAGATGCCACGAAAACCGATAACAACAAGGATGCCTACAAGAGTTCCGACATTGAATACATAGCGGAATATGTCTTGCGTTTGGAGTGACGACAATGGATACAAAGAGGCGCGTGAATTGGCGAATTCTCATGTTCGCGTTGTGCGTGATTCTTGGATTTTCCGGACTAAGTATGAGAATGTGGTGGCTGCAGTCCGTAGAAGCTGCCAAGATCATGGATTATGCCCGAAGCCAATGGGATTGGGAAAAGACGTTGAAACCAAAACGCGGAGCCATCATGGATCGGAACGGAGAAATTCTCGCTTATGAAGGCAAGGCCTATACGGTTAACGCAAGGCTCAAGCCCATGCACGAGAAAGATCAGGATTACGTTAAGGATCCCTATTATACGGCGACAACCCTTTCCCGTATTCTGGGTGCTCCCGTGGATTCGCTGCTAAAACCACTGACCAATCCGAAGTCCAAGGTCGTTTTGTTGGGGCGTTGGGGTAACAAAATTACGGAAGAACAGAAAAAGCAGATTGAGCAAGCCCAGTATCCGAAATTGCCGAGCGGTGAGGAAGTCAAAACGAATCAGCTGCCAGGCATTTATTTGACAGAGACAACTCGCCGTTTTTATCCGAACAACAGCTTTGCCGCCCACGTCTTGGGGTATTTGGATTTCGACGATAACCCCAAAATGGGGCTGGAGCTGCAGCTGGACGAGCAACTCCGCGGTGAAAAAGGCGAGATGGCGGTGATGACAGATGGCGCTGGCTATCAGCTGCCAGACGGTGAGCACAAGTACAAGCCCGCACAGGATGGCAGCAATGTCTACCTGACGATCGACAGGCAAATCCAGGATTACGTGGAACAGGCACTGGATATCGCGGAACGTGACTTTAAGCCAAAAGGACTGATGGTCGTTGTTTCTGACCCGCAAACCGGCGAGATTTTGGCGATGGGGAATCGTCCGCAGTTTAATCCGAACACGTATTATAACGGGATTACCAACTTTACCAACCATGCGGTTACCTCGATGTTTGAACCGGGATCCACGTTTAAAATTATTACCCTGGCTGCGGCGATCGAAGAGGGGATGTTCAATCCGAATGAGCCTTATCAATCCGGGACATATACCATCAAAGGCCAGACGCCGATCCGCGACCACAACAACGGTCGAGGCTGGGGCAAGATCAACTTTCTGGAAGGTGTACAGCGCTCTAGTAACGTGGTATTCGTCATTATGGGTTACGAACGTTTGAAACTGGAGAAATTGAAAGGCTACTTCGAGAAATTTGGCATTGGGTCCATCACGGGAATTGAGCTGCCGTATGAGAAAAAGGGGAATATTGCCAACCTGGAAAACCCGCGCTCTCCGCGCGACTGGGCAGTTACTACCTTTGGTCAAGGGGTGACCGTGACGGCGATTCAGCAGATTGCGGCAGTTGGAGCGATTGCGAACGGTGGAGAACTGTTGAAGCCGCGTATCATCAAGGAAATGCGAGACCCGCATACAGGAGCTGTCGAACATCGCAGTGAGAGAGAAGTAGTACGACGTGTGGTCAGTGCTGCGACTGCCAATCAAACCCGCGATATTCTTGAAACTGTTGTAACTGGGGAAGCGGGTACCGGAAAGTCCTATAAAATTGAGGGCTACCATGTGGCTGGTAAGACCGGGACCGCTCAAAAATACGAAAATGGAAAGCTGATGGATGGACATTACATCGCTTCCTTTATTGGCTTTGCACCGAAGGACAACCCGCGATTGTTAGTCTATGTCGTCGTCGATGACCCCGATATGAGGGACTACACCCAATACGGTGGGAAAATTGTCGCGCCGATCTTCAAATCAATCATGGAGCGCAGCTTGCAATATTTGCAGCAACAGCCTGATCTGAAGTCGGTAGAAGGAAAAGACAAGAACAAAAAACAAGCAGTAGCGCAACAGGCTAGCCTGACACCTGTAAAAGAGCTGACGTTGCCCAAATTCGTAGATATGGCCACGGCGACCGCTCAGATGAGAGCCAAACAGGATGAACTGCAAGTCACTGTGATCGGAACGGGAACGAAAATTGTAGAACAGTACCCGGCTCCCTACTCAAAAGTTGTATCCGGACAGCAGATCGTATTGGTTACGGACCGTGTTCAAGGCACGAAGATGCCTGATCTGACGGGCAAATCCTTACGTGATGTAATGGAATTCACCTCTATTTTGCACATGCAGGTTAAACCGACGGGGGTCGGGTTTGTCGCGCAGCAAAGCATTCCGCCAGGGACTCAGCTCCAGGGAGGAGAGACCCTCATGGTGACGCTCAAGTCTGAGTCAGAGCCGCTCGCGCCGACTGCTCCGATTGACGGTCAGACAGAAGGACCTGCGGATACTCCAGCAGCGGGCGCAGATACCCAGCCACCTCCTGAAACGCCTCCTGAGGCTCCTGTTCAGTCTTCAGGAGAAGTGGACGAGGCTGGTATACCCCCTGATGCTGGGACGTCTGAAACGGCAAATACAGAGCAATCAAGCACCACCCCATAGCAGTTCTAATGAGTCCCCCCGACGAATAGGGTTAGAAGAGACAACCTATTCGAGGGGGGACTCGTTTGCGAGTATCCAACGCTACCGTACGCCGTCGTATTTTTGTTGCACTGGTGATTGGGATCGTATTGTACACGGCATTGATTACCCGCTTGGGGTATGTGCAGTTGATAGAAGGACCTCGCCTGGCAGAGATGGCGGGTGATTTGCTTCAGCGCAATATCGACTTTCAACCCAACCGGGGGCGGATTCTGGACCGCAACGGCAACGAGCTCGTTTCGAACATCACGGTCCCGACAATCGTAGTTGTACCCGCACAGATCAAAGATCCGCAAGGCACCGCCCAGCAGCTCGCTGTGATCTTGGGGCAAAAAGAAGAGGAGATCTTCAAGGCGATTACCAAAAGGGCAATGAGCAATGATAAAATTCCGGGCGGACGCAAGATCTCGGAAGAGACAGCCAGAAAGATTCAAGAATTAAACCTCCCGGGAATCTACCTCGCGGGTGACACCAAGCGTTTCTATCCCAATGGAACCATGGCTGCCCATATCTTGGGCTTCACCGGGATCGACAATCAAGGGCTGACTGGATTGGAACGAATCTACGATACCTTTTTGCAAGGGAAGAAAGGATATATCTCCTATCCTTCAGATGCACGAGGTCGGGTGTTGCCGGGGGGCACTGAAGAGTATGTGGCTCCTGTAGATGGAATGGACATGTATTTAACCATAGACAGTACGATTCAGTCTTTTATCGAAAGAGAGCTGGATCAGGCGGTGGTGGCGTATCAGCCGGGTGACGTTCTGGCGATTGCGATGAATCCGAAGACAGGAGAAATTTTGGGTATGGGCAGTCGCCCCACTTTTCAGCCTGATCAATACCGGGACTATCCCATAGAGGTATACAATCGTAATTTGCCGATCTGGAAGACCTACGAGCCAGGATCGACCTTCAAAATCGTCACGCTTGCTGCCGCCCTAAATGAGGGCGTGATCACTCTGGACGAGGGGTTCTATGACCCGGGCTTCATCAACGTAGCGGGCAAGCGTCTGCGCTGCTGGAAGCGACAGGGACACGGGCAGGAAACCATGCTGGAAGTTGTAGAGAATTCCTGCAATCCGGGCTTTGTCACGATGGGACAACGCCTCCAAAAAGAACGGCTATTTGAATACATTAAGAAGTTCGGATTTGGCCAGAAGACGGGCATCGATCTGATCGGAGAAGAAAATGGATTGCTCTTCAATCTCAACCGTGTCGGCCCTGTGGAGCTGGGGACTACTTCCTTCGGGCAAGGTGTATCGGTGACGCCGATCCAGCAAATGGCTGCGGTCTCTGCCGCGATCAACGGTGGCAAGCTGATGAGGCCGTACGTCGCCAAGGAATGGCGAGACAGTGTGACGCACGATGTCATCGGACGAACGCTGCCGACTGAAGTCCGGCAGGTCATCAAGCCGGAAGTATCCGAGAAGGTACGCTACGCGCTGGAGAGTGTAGTGGCTCGCGGTACGGGAGGAAAGGCCTATATTGAAGGCTATCGGGTTGGCGGCAAGACGGGTACCGCGCAAAAAGTGAAGAACGGCAGATACATGGATGGAGAGTACATCGTATCCTTTATCGGTTTTGCTCCAGCAGATGATCCGCAGATTGTCGTCTACTTTGCGGTGGACAATCCAAAGGCACTGGCTTTTGGCGGATTGATTGCAGCTCCCAGTGTCAAAAGCATCATTGAATCCTCGTTGCAGCATCTGCAGGTTGAAAAGCGAAAAGACGGAATATCCAAAGAGATCAACAAGGCTTTGGGTGAAAGAAGTCCGATCGAAGTTCCCAACATGGTGGGGCAGAGCATGCAGGATGTAGTGACCACCTATGAGACTCTCCCGCTCGTCGTATCAGGTAAAGGCAAATACGTCGTTTCACAAGCTCCGGCAGCAGGCGTAAAAATCGAAGAGGGAGCAAAAATTCGCATCTACCTTGGTGACAAATGAAGCAATTAGCTATAAAATGAGTTTTTGGAGGCGGAGGAGAGTAGTCTTGTCTACGGGCGCTCACCTCCGTTCTTTGCAAAAAACACGAGATTTCTGTCTATACTAATGAAAAATGGGGTGCCTGTTATGTTGTTACGAGATCTGCTTTCGCCTCTGTTGCAGAAGAAGGTAAACGGAGATGACAGCATAGAAATAACGGGTTTGACAGCAGACTCGCGCCAGGTAAAGCCCGGTTTCTTGTTTATTTGTTTGACAGGATATACGGTGGATGGCCATTCCTTTGCCGCCAAAGCCGTCGAGTTGGGAGCAGTTGCCGTCCTAACACAGCGGGAGCTTGAGGTTGATGCTACGTTGGTTCAGGTAGGGGATACACGGCGAGCGATGGCCATTTTGGCTGACCGCTTTTTTGGTTCGCCTACGCGTGAATTGAAACTGATCGGCGTAACCGGAACGAACGGCAAGACGACTACAACACACCTGATAGACAAGATTTTGCGCGATCAAAAGAAACAGACAGGGTTGATCGGGACGATCCATATGCGGATCGGCGATGTGAGTGAAGAAGTAAAAAACACGACACCCGATGTTATTGACTTGCAAAGCAGCTTTCGCCGCATGCGCGATATCGAGACGGATTATGCGATCATCGAAGTATCCTCCCATGCGCTGGAACAAGGCCGAGTACGTGGCTGCAATGTACATACTGCTGTATTTACCAATTTGACGCAGGATCATCTTGACTACCACAAGACGATGGAAAACTATCGCTTCGCCAAATCGCTTCTTTTTTCCCAGCTCGGTAATGGCTATGAATGGGATAGCATGAAAACAGCTGTGCTCAACGCCGATGACGAAGCTTCCCAGCTGTTCGCGACGGTTACACCAGCTCGAGTGATCACGTACGGAATCGATCAGCCGGCTGATGTGTTTGCAACAGACATCGAAATCACTGGCAAAGGAACTTCTTTTACAGCTCATACGTTTGCAGGCAGCATCGGGTTACAATTGAAAATGGCGGGGAAATTCAATGTCTACAATGCCCTGGCAGCAATAGCAGCGACGCTTGTGGAAGGAGTGCCGTTGGAGGACATCAAAGCGAGTCTGGAATCGATTCCAGGTGTGAATGGACGCTTTGAAGCCGTGGAAGCCGGGCAGCCATTTACTGTGCTGGTGGACTACTCCCACACACCTGACAGTCTGGAAAACGCGCTTAAGACCGTCAAGGAATTTGCCAAAGGAAGAGTCGTTTGCATCGTAGGCTGCGGTGGTGACCGCGACCGGAGCAAACGCCCGATTATGGCTCAGATTGCAACAAAGTACGCGGATAAAAGCGTCTTAACATCTGATAACCCCAGATCTGAGGACCCGCAAGCCATCCTGGACGACATGCTGGCTGGCCTGGAAGGTGTAGACAAGAGCCGCTATACGACGCAGGTAGACCGGCGTGAAGCAATCTTCCACGCCATAGCGGAAGCTCTGCCTGATGATGTGATCCTGATCGCCGGAAAAGGGCATGAGACGTATCAAATCATAAAAGATCAAGTACTGTCGTTCGACGACCGCGAAGTAGCACGGGAAGCAATCGCTCAGTACAACCACGAATAGAGATGGATGCAATTGAATAGCATCGAAAGAAAGGAGGGTCGGGCATGTTCGCTGACAACGTACTCATCGTCACGATCGTCGCCGCGTTTCTCATCGCCGTACTCATTGGTCCCTTATTCATCCCATTTCTTCGCCGCCTGAAATTTGGGCAGGCGATCCGGGAGGAAGGGCCGCAGTCTCATAAAAAGAAAGCAGGAACGCCCACAATGGGTGGAACCATCATTCTCTTGGCACTTATTTTTACTGTGTTGAAGTTTGCGAATTCCTCCGTGGAAGTAACCTTTCTTTTGCTGGTGACGCTTGGGTACGGATTGATCGGATTCCTGGATGACTTTATCAAGATCAGAAAAAAACACAACCTGGGATTGACCGCCAAACAAAAATTTGCGGGGCAGATATTGCTCGGTATTGCTGCATATGCGTTGTTGATCGTGATGGGTCATGACACTTCGCTGCACCTGCCTGGTACCCCGTGGAAGCTGGAACTTGGCTATTTTTACTTTCCATTCCTGCTGTTTTTACTTGTTGGGACGACCAATGCCGTCAATCTCACAGACGGCCTAGACGGACTGTTGGCTGGAACAGGAGCCATCGCATTCGGTGCTTATGCGATTATTGCCTGGTTCGGACAGAACTACGACACGGCTATCTTCAGTGCGGCTGTCGTCGGTGGAGTCCTTGGTTTTCTCGTCTTCAATGCTCATCCGGCTAGAGTGTTCATGGGGGATACTGGCTCGCTCGCACTAGGCGGAGCCTTGGCAGGGATCGCCATCATGACCAAGACAGAGCTGCTTTTGGCCATCATCGGCGGCGTGTTTGTCGTAGAAACACTCTCTGTCATACTACAGGTGGTTTCATTCAAGACAAGAGGAAAACGCATTTTCCGAATGAGTCCGCTCCACCACCATTTTGAATTGACGGGTTGGTCGGAATGGCGTGTTGTGGTCACGTTCTGGCTGGTGGGTATTTTCTTCGCTGGTCTGGGCGTATATCTTGAGGTGGTGACAATCAAATGAATGACTATCGAGATCAACACGTTGTTGTTCTAGGGATGGCCAAAAGCGGTGTAGCAGTGGCAAAACTGTTGCACCGCTTTGGTGCTCATGTCGTCGTAAACGATCAAAAGCCAAGAGAAGAAGCAAGCGGCGCAGACGAGCTGGAAGAGCTGGGAATCACCGTTATCTGCGGATATCATCCGGATGATTTGATTCATCCAGGGATATCCCTTGTGGTCAAAAACCCCGGCATCCCTTATGAGGCGGCTCCAGTGGCCAAGGCGATGGGGCTAGGGATTCCGATCATTACAGAAGTGGAGCTCGCCTACCAAATCGCGAAGGCACCCATTATTGGAATTACCGGCTCCAACGGAAAGACTACGACCACCACGCTCGTCGGGCTGATCATGAAAGAGGCCAGAATTGAAGCGATGATTGGCGGTAATATTGGCACAGTGCTGTGCGGTTTAGCTGAGACCGCTACAGCTGACCAGTGGCTGGTAGCTGAGTTGAGCAGCTTTCAATTGGCGGGAACGGCAAGCTTTCGTCCACGAATTGGTGTTCTGATGAATCTGTACCCTGCTCACCTTGACTATCATCATTCCATCGATGCCTACTTAGAAGCGAAAATGAACATGTTTGCCAATCAAACGGCAGACGATATCGCCATACTCCCACTCGATCAGCCGGAGCTGTTGCCGCGGTTTGCTGAGCTTGCGGCTCGCAAATTCTATTTCAGCAAGCATCAGCAGGTGGAACAGGGAACCTATATACATAACGGCATGATTGTCTACGCGGACGGAAAGGGAAACCGAGAAGAGATCGTCGCGGTTGGGGAGATCACGGTTCCGCATGTGGACAATGCACTGGCCGCAGCGTTAATCACGATACTGGCAGGCGCGGACAAGCAATCAGTCGCCAGCGTATTGACGACCTTCTCAGGTGTCGAGCATCGCATGGAATACGTCGCAAGCATTGATGGGGTCAAGTACTTTAACGATTCCAAAGCAACGAATCCAGAAGCGGCTTCCCGTGCTTTGCAAGCGTGCAAGGAGCCGATTGTTTGGATCTGTGGAGGACTGGATAGAGGTGTGGACTTCAAGGAGCTGATTCCTTTTATCCAGGGTCGGGTAAAGGCGGTCGTTGCTCTGGGGCAGACGGCTGAAATCTTGTTGAAGCGGGCTGAAGAAGCAGGGATTAAGGAACGAATCCATGTCGATACTGTGGAGAAAGCCGTTCTGACTGCTTCTCAATTAGCGAATTCGGGTGATGTAGTGTTGCTAAGCCCGGCTTGCGCAAGCTGGGACATGTTTCCTTCCTTCGAAGCGAGGGGGAGCATGTTTAAGGACGGCGTGCATAGACTTAAAACAAGCCTAGCATAACGTCCCACAGCATCCTATAAAAAGACCAATCAGAGAATCGGGACGGCATGAGAAAGGATGACCTGCTATCATGAGCAAGGTACGCTCAGCTCCCGACTTCGTAATTATTTTTGCAACACTTTTTTTATTGGGAATTGGCATTGTGATGGTTTACAGCGCCAGTGCCATCGTGGCGCAGAAGCCGCCGTTTTCCGATCCGTACTTTTTTGCCAAGCGGCAGCTGATCTTTGCCCTGCTCGGCATTACTTCCATGTACATCACCATGAATATCGACTATTGGGTGTGGAAGCAGTGGGCCAAGCCTGGGTATTTAGTGAGCATCGGGCTTCTGGTGCTCGTCCTGTTGATCGGGATTGAAGTAAATGGATCGAAAAGCTGGCTTGGATTTGGGGCGTTTGGTATTCAGCCCGGGGAATTCGCCAAGCTGGGGGTCGTAGCCTTCCTGGCAAGGTGGCTATCTGACAATCAAAAACAAATCGTCTTGTTTCGCAAGGGGTTGGCTCCGGCACTGGGGATTCCCTTGGCATGCTTTGCCTTGATCATGCTCCAGCCCGATCTGGGTACAGGGACGGTTTTGATGGGAACAGCCGTCGTGATGATTTTTGCCGCAGGGGCGAGAATCAGCCACTTCGCTGCGCTGGGTATGCTTGGTGTCGTCGGTTTTATCGGCCTCGTCATCTCTGCGCCCTACCGAATCAAGCGCATTACCTCCTTTGTTGATCCCTGGTCTGATCCGCTAGGTGCGGGCTATCAGATCATTCAATCGCTCTACGCGATCGGCCCAGGCGGTCTCCTGGGCTTGGGTCTCGGACAGAGCAGGCAAAAGCACTTGTATCTGCCGGAGCCGTATAATGACTTTATCTTCTCAATCGTCGCCGAAGAGCTGGGCTTCATCGGTGGAACGCTGGTCCTGCTGCTGTTTTTGCTCCTCTTGTGGAGAGGGATGCGTACGGCAGTTACGGCTCCAGATCTGTTTGGAAGCCTGCTTGCCCTAGGCATTATTGGCATGATTGCCATCCAGGTTGTGATTAACATCGGCGTTGTGACTGGCATGTTTCCGGTGACCGGGATTACGCTGCCATTTTTAAGCTATGGGGGTTCTTCCCTGACACTGATGCTCACGGGGGTAGGGGTATTGTTGAACATATCCCGTTTTTCCAGGTAGCCATTCTCCGTTCGAGGTCCGTTCTGTAGAGGGACCTCGATTTGGAGGGTAGTCATTCATCCTGTATCGCGTTACAATTCATAGTTGGAAATGACTGAATCGATGCAGGAAAAAAGGGTGTGAATGTGATGCGTGTCGTCTTAACAGGCGGTGGTACAGGAGGACATATTTATCCGGCACTTGCGGTGGCGAGAGAAATTTCCCGCCAGTCTCCGCAAGCTGCCTTTTTGTATATTGGGAGTAAAAAAGGATTGGAGGCACAGATAGTTCCACGGGAAGGCATTCCCTTTCAATCGGTTGAGATCAGTGGCTTGAAACGAAAGCTGAGCCTCGACAACCTGAAAACCTTGTGGAATTTTTTGAGTGCAGTCTCTGAATCCAAAAGAATGCTCAAAGAGTTCAAGCCGGATGTCGTTATTGGAACCGGTGGCTATGTCTGTGGTCCGGTCGTGTATGCAGCAGCCAAGCTGGGGATTCCTACGATGATTCATGAACAGAACGTCGTACCGGGCTTGACCAACAAGTTCCTTGCGCGTTCTGTGACCAAAGTGGCTGTCTGCTTCGAAGAATCGCTTGCCTTATTCCCGGCTGCCAAGACCGTACTGACCGGAAACCCACGTGCAACGGAAGTCATGCACGGAAATAAACAAGCAGGAAGAAGTTTTTTGGGCGTGGATGAGGACAAGCGGATTGTACTGATTTTCGGTGGCAGTCGTGGCGCGAGAGCGATTAATGAAGCGGTGCTCTCTATTGTGGAACAGCTAGGGGAGCTGAATCGGACTCATATCGTCTACGTGACAGGAGAAGTTCACTTCAAGACGATTTCGGAAGTGCTGGAAAAAAGGGGACCTGTGCCACGCAACATGACCGTGCTCCCATTCGTCCATAATATGCCGGATGTTTTAGCAGCAACGCATATCCTGGTGGGGCGTGCAGGTGCTTCCACACTGGCGGAAATTACGGCGTTAGGGGTACCGGCTATTTTGATACCGTCCCCCTATGTGACCAATAATCATCAGGAAAAAAACGCGCGCGGTTTGGAGCGGGCAGGAGCTGCACGTGTACTTGTAGAACGGGAATTGACCGGAGAAAGCTTACTGGTGCTCCTGACAGAGCTGCTTGATGACCAGAAATCATGGGAAGAGATGCAGAAGGGTTCGCTTGCATTGGGAATGCCAGATGCAGCGACAAAGATCGTTCGCCAACTCCAGGAAATCGTCCGTCAAAAATGATCGGATGGGCGATTGTCACGCCAATCTGGGCGATCGCATAGTATGGAGCAAACACGTGATATGAACTGCGTCCGACCTAGCATGTGTATCAGGAGGTTCACGAATGAAGCAGATTGCAGAAGAATTGAAACAGGCAGGAATCGAAAAAGTGTGGACCGACGAACCTCTCGCCAATCATACGACATGGCGGATCGGGGGTCCAGCTGATTTGTTAATCCAACCCAAGGATAAAGAGTCCTTGATAAAAGTCTTGCAGATCGTCCATCGTCATGAAATTCCTTGGAGTGTAATCGGGCGCGGCTCCAACCTTCTGGTGAGGGACAGAGGGATACGAGGGGCCGTACTCAAGGTGACTGAGGGCTTGAGTCACTGTGAATTCAGGGGTGAAGAGGTGTGTGTGGGTGCCGGATATTCGATGATCCGCCTGGCGATGGAAACGGGGAAGATGGGATTAACAGGTATGGAGTTTGCGGGAGGTATTCCTGGTACTGTGGGCGGAGCCGTCTACATGAATGCTGGGGCGCATGGATCAGATCTTTCACGTATTCTCATTGAAGCCGAGATCCTCTTCGAAGACGGTGAAGTGAAAGTGTTGACCAATGAGGAAATGAACTTCAGCTATCGGACGTCTTTGTTGCAGCAACGAAAAGGAATTGTGGTAGAAGCACGCTTTCGCTTGCAACCCGGTGATCGCAAGGAGATTGCCGCTACGCTCGCCGCCAACAAGGAGCGCAGGCGTGAGACGCAGCCACTGCAGATGCCTTGTGCTGGAAGTGTATTCCGCAATCCGCCGGGAGATCATGCCGGTAGACTCATTGAAGCAGCAGGACTGAAAGGCTATCGATATGGGGGAGCTCAGGTCTCAGAGATACACGCGAACTTTATCGTCAACCGTGGTGGAGCAACGGCTACCGACGTCCTCACCTTGATAAATCACATCCGCAGCACGATCCAGACGAAATTCGGGGTCGATTTGCATCCGGAAGTGCTGGTGGTGGGCGAGGGGTAACACGGAGGTGAAAGTTTGGAGACTTTTGCGATCGAAGGCGGAAGACCTCTGTCCGGTTCGCTTCGGATCCAAGGAGCTAAGAACGCTGCGCTTCCGATACTGGCAGCAGCCGTGTTGGCGGAAGGGCAATTCTATATTTATGACGTTCCCCAACTGCGAGATATTGAAGTTATGCTGGAAATCCTATCAGCGCTAGGAGCAGATGCTAAATTAGTTGACGGCTGTGTGGATTTGGATACGACTTCTGTTTCTGTTCCGATGATACCAGATGACTTGATGGGGCAGATGCGATCTTCCATTTTTCTGGCGGGTCCTCTGCTGGCTCGTTTGGGAGAGGTAACCATCTCCAGGCCTGGTGGATGTGATATTGGGGAAAGACGCATTGATCTGCATCTGGCTGGATTGACTGCACTTGGAGCGAAGATCGAAGAATCGGAAGGCTACATTACGTTTCGAGCGAAACAGCTTCGCGGAACCAATATTTTCCTTTCCTTTCCCAGTGTAGGTGCAACCGAAAACATTATGATGGCAGCGGTTTTGGCCAAAGGGACGACTCGCATATGCAACGCTGCGAGGGAACCGGAGATTGTAGATTTGCAAAACTTCCTCAATGCGATGGGGGCGCGCATCCGCGGAGCGGGTACGGATACCATCGAGATCAATGGTGTTCCGCGGCTTCGTTCGGTCAGCTATCGGATTATTCCCGACAGGATTGTGACCGGCACCTATTTGCTGGCAGCCGGGGTAGCCCAAGGGCATATCGAGTTGACCAACACCATTCCGGAACATCTGACGGCTTTGATTGAGGTTGCGCGTAGCTGTGGTGTTGAAATCAAGACCCGCCATGATATAATGGAAATCAAATGCACCTCTCGACCTCGCGCCTACGATCGGATCATCACTTCGCCTTACCCTGGATTTCCAACTGACCTGCAGGCGCAGCTGATGGTATTCTTGTCACAGGCCAGAGGAACGAGCGTCATCAAAGAGACGATTTTTGAGGGAAGATTTAAACATGTGAATGAATTGGCGCGAATGGGCGCATCCATATACGTAGATCTGGGCTCTGCGATCATCCGAGGTGCCAATAGGCTGACGGCTACCAGCGTAGAAGCGACAGATCTTCGGGCAGGAGCAGCATTGGTCCTTGCTGGACTTACTGCTGAAGGTGTCACGACCGTGCACCAGATCCATCATATCGACCGGGGGTATGAACGGCTCGAGCAACAGCTGCACCAGCTTGGTGCCGATATTACGCGCGTGTCGATATAGGCAGGGACTTTGTTCAGCGGCATACAGCTATGCCGCTTTCCCTGTTTTTTAGATTAACAAAAATTTCCAATCGCATCGAATTGACGGCAAACGTAGGACAGGCATGCTTGCCTATTCTAAGCGAGGAAGGGTAGAACGATGGCGGTATACGACGAACGCATCCCGCAAGTCAAGCAACAACGTCCCAGAAGAAGGGGCAACCGCAAACTGGCTTTTCTGCTCGTACTGTTTTTTCTTACTGTTCTCATTGTTGTTTTTATCCAATCACCCTACAGTAAGGTGCAGCAAATCCAGGTTTTTGGAAATGATATTTATTCGGCAGAGCAAATCGTTGCGCAGTCAGGCTTGATCCGGGACATGCAGTTTATCAACGTTTGGGAAAGCAGTGTGAGAAACGCGTTGCAGCCTTTTGAAGGGATCAAGGAAGTGACACTGACCCGTTCGTTTCCAGGCGTCATCCAGATTCATGTTACAGAGCATAAGAGAGTCGCTTTCTGGAGCGGTCAGGACGGTACGAGATTTCCATTGCTGGATAATGGTTACGTGCTCAAGCAGGTAGACTTTTCAAAACGCGTGGTGGACAGGCCATTGATCAGCTCCTGGTCGGCACCTGAGCTGCTGCCCAATCTTGCCAAGTCGTTATCCCGCCTTTCACCAGCTGTACTGGGAGAGATCTCAGATATTGCACTGACACCTACTGTTTACGATAAACAGCGAGTCAGACTGTTCATGAGGGACGGAAATGAAGTGCGCAGTGTGGTCTACAAACTGGACAAGATGTTGAACTGGTATCCGGCAATCGTAAAGGAATTGCCGAGCGACTCCAAGGGAGTGCTATCGATGTTTGAACAGCCTTGGTTCGTACCGTATGGAGCAGCAGACGAGGCTATTCCGCTACAGGGGAACGAAGGACAAGCTCAAAAACCGCAGTAAGAGTAAAAGGAAAGGGACAGCCAAAAATGACACGTCGCAGCAAGTTTCAAATTTATCTTACCATCGTGACGTTTAGCACTGGATTCCTAGTCGCTACCTCGATTGAAACAACCAAGCTCATGAGAACGGAAAAGATGAACAATCAGTTGTTTCAGCAGGAGACGCAGCTGACGGACCGGATTTTGTCGGAGAAGGAACAGAACCGTCATCTGGAAAATCAGCTGATCGACTTGCAGCGTCAGGTAGGCAAGGTAGAGGAAGCGATGGCAGCGCGCAAGGAAGAGGCTGCCGACATCCTGGGCCAACTGGAAGCCGCGCGCATGCAGGCAGGGGTAGTTGCTGTAGAGGGACCAGGCATTGTCGTTACGATGCAGGATTCCCAACACGCCTCTACCAGCGCGGATATTACCAATTACATCGTGCATGAGCATGATGTTCGACTCGTCGTCAATGAGCTGCGGGCAGCTGGAGCGGAAGCAATCAGCATCAATGGACAACGGCTGGTCAGCAACTCTTCTATCCGCTGCGTCGGCCCAACAATTATTGTGAATGGTATCAAGTCGGCTGCTCCTTTCGTCGTTTCAGCGATTGGAGATCCGGGGACACTAGAAGGAGCCTTGAGCTTGCCAGGTGGAGTCCTGCAATCCCTACAGGATTTTGTACAAATCGACGTGGCCAAGCACGCGACGGTTCAATTGCCAGCTTTCGTAGGGGATGTCAAATCCAAACACTCGTAGTTGAAGGATGCGTTTAGCTATGTTGCAAAAAAGCCGTAAAATCACGTTTATTCTTGCCATTATTAGTGCTATCATAGGTGTGATGTTGACTGTGCAGCTACGCAGCAGTCTGGACCCGGTCCACAAAGAGTCGCGAAGTATTGCGGAACTGAGGGCCTCACTTCAAAAAGAGCTGGAAAAGCATAAAAATCTGCTAGCTGACATCTCCAAGTACAATCAATTGTATTACCAGTACGAGACTTCACTGAGTGAAGACGAAAGTCTGTCTGTCATGAGAGAAGAGCTGGCGCGTAACCGTAAAATGGCTGGTATGGTGGGTGTAGAGGGGCCAGGTATCGCGATCAGCATCGTAGACGTCGAGTTCGACGAAAGCATTGTGGACGAGCATATGTCTGCACCAGTAGTCGGCGGTTATTCGATTGATGACGAGGATTTGCGGTGGCTGGTCAATATCCTCTTCGCGAACGGAGCCCAAGCTGTTTCCATCAACGGACATCGCTTGATCTCCACTACTGCTATTCGCAATGTCGGGGATGTGATACAGATCGACACGAGGACCATACAGCCTCCTTATGAAATGAAAGCACTCGGAGAACCGGAAGTTCTGTTGTCAGCCTTGAAGCTGGAAGGGGTAGAGGAATACTTTCAGCTTTCCAATAAACATGTACTTGCCGAGAAGCGGGACAAGCTTATCATTCCTGCCAACAGAGAAGAACGTAGCATACGATTCATGAAACCAGTGAAAGAAAAAGGAGATTCGTAATCATGTGGCTCCCGCTCATCGGACTGATTGTCGGTCTTGTCGTCGGCTTTTTGCTGGACTGGCGTGTGCCTCAGGAGTATAGTAGCTATCTTTCCATTGCTTTATTGGCGGGATTAGATACGATCTTTGGAGGAATTCGTTCATTCCTGGAACGCACGTTCAATGTGCGCATTTTCTTGTCCGGCTTTTTCTTCAATACCTTGTTTGCGGCAGGTCTGGCTTTTATCGGTGGCTTTTTGGGAATCGATCTATACCTCGCTGCGATTGTGGCCTTCGGGGTGCGTTTGTTCAATAACCTAGCTGTAATTAGGAGAATTGTTCTATCCCGTTGGATCAATCAACAGGAATAGGGAAGGTAACTGGGAAGAAGGTCATATTTTTACAAAAATTCAAGATGAAAAAAAGGGAATGGTTATCCTGTGTGGAATAATTTATGCAGGTGTTCTCATTTTAACAAGACAGAAGACGTAGCAGGGGAGGTGTCACAGGTTTGGTAAGCAATGAACTCATCGTCAGCTTAGATATTGGAACTTCGAAAGTCCGCGTCATGATTGGCGAAGTCAACAACGGTTCCATCAACATCATCGGCGTCGGCCAGTCGCACTCAGAGGGGATTAAAAAGGGTGTGATCGTCGACATTGACCAAACCGTGCATGCCATCCGGGAAGCTGTCGACCATGCTGAGCGTATGGTTGGCGTTTCGATCGAAGAAGTGTATGTAGGAATCACGGGAAATCATATCGAGCTGCATGAAACACAAGGGGTTGTCGCTGTATCCAGCGAGGACCGTGAGATACGGGAAGAAGACATCCAGCGCGTCATCCAGGCTGCAAAAGTTGTCGCTATCCCACCGGATCGGGAGATCATTGAAGTAGTACCAAAGGAGTATATTGTCGACGGACAAGGTAGTATAAAAGACCCACGCGGTATGATCGGTGTAAGATTGGAAATGGAAGGTACCATTGTAACCGGATCCAAAACGGTTGTACATAACATCGTGCGTTGTGCACAACGTACCAATTTGCGCGTGGCGGGTATTTTTCTACAACCCCTGGCTGCTAGTACAGTCGCTCTTTCCAAGGATGACAAGAACATGGGTGTCGTCCTTGTAGATATCGGTGCTGGATCTACCACGATTGGTGTATTCGAGCAGGGTAAGTTGGCTGCCTCTACCGTAATTGGCATTGGCGGAGATCACATTACTAGCGATATTTCACTGGGATTACGTACACATACTGACGTAGCGGACCGGGTGAAGATCAAAAATGGGTGTGCCTTGATCGACGAAGCATCGGAGGATGTCAAATTCAAGGTGAACCGAATTGGCAGCGAGGTTGAAAAGCAGTTTACGCAAGTAGATTTGGCGAATATTATTGAGCCTCGTGCAGCCGAAATATTCCAACTAGTAGAGGATGCTGTCTACAAATTGGGGTATCGCGACGAAATTGCCGGAGGATATGTACTTACCGGGGGTACCGTCGCAATGCCTGGAATGTTGGAATTGGCAAAAGAAGAACTGGATGCTCCTGTTCGAATTGCCATTCCTGATTACATCGGAGTGCGCGATCCAGCCTACACCACTGGAGTAGGTTTGATTCAATACGCCTTGCAGCTGATGGAGCGTCGTAGCATTCGCACCACCCCCTCATTCAAGGGCAGCCAGAAACAAGCCGTTTCCAAGCCCAACAAAGAAGGCGGCGGCTTAATGGAAAAGGTGAAAAACTGGTTCAGTGAGTTTATTTAATCGCTCAAAATGGTAAGCAAGCGACAAGGATTTCTTGTCAGAGGGAGCTTTCTCACTGTATCGGAAAGTACAAACATCGTGCTAAGCTTCTCGATACAGCAAGAATAACCCGTCGCTCATCCTTGTTAAGCCTCGATAGAGGTTCTTCCAGTATCGGTAAGGAATACCCCGATACTGCATGATGAACTTTCCTCTATTTCGTGGTCGCACATCCTTGAAAAGCCTCAATAGGGGTTTTCTTATGTTGAATTGGGGAGGACTAGCAAGATGCTGGAATTTGATATGGATTTGGAATCCTTTGCGCGAATTAAGGTAATTGGTTGTGGCGGTGGCGGAAGCAACGCAGTAAACCGAATGATTGCAGGCGGTCTTCGTGGCGTCGAATTCATTACATTGAATACGGATGCCCAAGCACTCCAGCTGTCCAGTGCGGACATTAAATTGCAAATCGGAGAAAAACTGACTCGTGGACTTGGTGCAGGCGCAAATCCGGAAATCGGAAAAAAAGCAGCAGAAGAGAGCCGTGAGCTGATTGAAAACGCACTGCGCGGAGCGGACATGGTGTTTGTGACCGCTGGTATGGGTGGAGGTACAGGTACTGGTGCAGCCCCTGTCGTTGCGGAAATTGCCAAGGAATTGGGAGCCCTTACGGTAGGGGTAGTGACGCGACCGTTTTCATTCGAAGGCCGCAAGCGTTCCAGCCAGGGAGAACTGGGTATTGCCGCTCTGAAAGAAAAAGTGGACACCCTGATCGTCATCCCGAATGATCGTTTGCTGGAAATCGTGGATAAAAACACGCCGATGCTCGAAGCATTCCGTGAGGCAGACAACATTCTGCGTCAGGGTGTGCAGGGTATTTCGGACTTGATCGCCGTACCTGGTCTGATCAACCTCGACTTTGCTGACGTGAAAACCATCATGACAGAACGCGGTTCCGCGCTGATGGGAATTGGTGTGGGCAGTGGTGAAAGCCGTGCATCGGAAGCTGCTCGCCGTGCCATTTCCAGCCCGCTGCTCGAAACTTCGATTGATGGAGCACGCGGGGTTCTGATGAACATCACCGGTGGCACCAATCTGAGCTTGTACGAAGTAAACGAGGCAGCAGATATCGTCTCTTCGGCAGCAGATCCCGACGTAAATATGATCTTCGGTGCCGTGATTAACGAAGATTTGAAAAATGAATTGGTCGTTACTGTGATTGCTACCGGTTTTGAAGAGGCTCAGCGCCAAACGGCTGCACGCCGTCCTCAGCAACCAGCAGCTACACCGAACCGGCAAACACAAATCTCTCAAACCCCAAGCACGACACGTCCGGCGAACAAAGAGGAAGAGGACGAGAAATCGTTCTTCTCTATGAATAACCTGGATAACCTGGATATTCCGGCGTTCCTGCGTAATCGTCGTCGCAACAAGAAGTAAGAGAAAACAAATGCAAAAACCTTGTCTCCACTAGAGGCAAGGTTTTTTTGCGCTTTTAAAAAATTATCAAGACTTCAGGGTGTGCAAACAATTTTTGTCCTTCGCGTATCCTACACGTCGCTTTCATTTGAAAAAAAAACGTTCTACAAAAAATCCAAAAAAAGTCCGTCAAGAATTGACAGATTTTACATACACATTGATATATACTGCTTTTACCGGAAGAAGTATCGATACGGCGATTTTGGGAGCTAGCCATCTCAAGCGCGGTTTCTTCTGTATGTATTTGGACTCTTGCAGGCTGAGAAAGCCTTGAAGTACCGGTCGGGGGTGAGCACTCAGGGTGATTGTATATCTTGATATTATTTTACTCCTGAATATCGCGATTGATACCTTATTACTCTGGTTCACAGCGTTTTTTCGCAAAGAGCGAGTGGTCTGGTGGAGGATCATTGCGGCTTCAGTCTGTGGCTCGACGTATCTGCTTTTTTTCTTTTTTCCGTCTTTTTCCCTCATGTACCAGTGGCCAGTTAAATTGTTGTTATCCATCCTGATCCTGTGGATTGCTTTTGGGAACAAGCGTTTATGGGCATTTACCCAGAACCTGATCATTTTTTATTTTGTTGCGTTTGTGTTTGGGGGAGGCGTATTTGGTCTTCAGTATTTTTTAGCACCGCAAAATGAGATTTTAGGAGGATTGGTGGTGACACATAACGATGGCTTTGGAGTAGGGTTCAAGCCTACCTTTGTTATCCTAGTCATCGGCTTTGGACTGGTCTATGTGCTGGGAAGAAAGAGCTATCAAGCCATCCAGGAACCTCGACGAATCGAAACCTTTCTCGCTGAGGTCGTCGTCACACTGGCAGGAGAACGCGTCATTTGCAGAGGTCTGGTGGACACTGGAAACCAATTGCATGAACCGATCACGCGCATTCCTGTCATGATTATGGAGACTCGCATGCTGGCACATCTCCTGCCGCCGTCGCTTCTCCGACAAGCCGATGAAAACGGTGGAGTGTGGGAAAAGCTGGACGGATGCTGGGAAGAGCTTCCCGCCGAATGGCAGCCGCGTATTCGTTTGATTCCTTACCGTAGTGTTTCGCGTGGAATGGATTTTTTATTAGCGATCAAACCGGACTCGGTCACGATCGTGCAGGATGGCAATCGCTTTGAGACGCAGAAGGTTCTGATTGGCCTCAACCCGATCCCGTTGGCTGCAGACGGCAAATATCAGGCCATCGTACACCCCGCTATGATGGAGACCTATTCGCAAGAACCTACCCGAATTCTTGAACAGGAGGGCTAATCATGTACGTAAAACTTCGCCTACAATTGCAATTAACCTGGTACCGTTTCCTGATATGGATTGGTGCAAAAGCTGAAGAAGTCTACTATATCGGCGGGAGTGAGGCCCTACCTCCACCACTGACGCGAGAAGAGGAAGAAGTGTTGCTCGTACGTCTGCCGTCTGGCGATCCAGCCGTACGTGCCATGCTGATCGAGCGAAATTTGCGTCTGGTCGTCTACATCGCCCGGAAGTTTGAGAATACCGGAATCAACATCGAAGACCTTGTCAGTATCGGGACAATTGGATTGATCAAGGCCGTGAATACGTTTGATCCAGATAAAAACATCAAACTGGCCACCTATGCGTCCCGCTGTATCGAAAACGAAATCTTGATGTACCTGCGTCGCAACAACAAAATTCGTTCGGAGGTTTCGTTTGATGAGCCTCTGAATATCGATTGGGATGGCAATGAGCTGCTGCTATCCGATGTTTTGGGTACAGAAAATGATACGATTTACAAAAACATTGAAGACCAGGTAGATCGCAAGCTGTTGAAAAAAGCACTGGATAAGCTATCGGAGAGAGAGCGGATCATCATGGAGCTGCGCTTCGGATTAGCAGGGGAAGAGGAGAAGACACAGAAGGATGTAGCGGATCTATTGGGCATCTCCCAGTCCTACATTTCCCGACTGGAAAAGCGAATTATAAAACGGTTGCGAAAAGAATTCAACAAGATGGTCTAACGCATATTTTCCCATTCGAAGGGGATACTGTTCCTATCACCGAGCCAGATAGTGGTAACTGCCACGATCGCGTCGGCCACGCGTCAGCACGCGGCCTTTCAAGACAACCGAGTTAGGAACTTTTTCTTGCTTCGAGGAGGGAAAGACGTGACGCGCAATAAGGTAGAGATATGCGGGGTAGATACCTCCAAGCTTCCGGTACTTACCAACAAAGAGATGAGAGAATTGTTTGAGCGTCTGCAGAGCGGCGAACTGGCGGCCCGTGAAAAACTGGTCAACGGAAACTTGCGGCTGGTGCTCAGTGTGATCCAGCGGTTCAACAATCGCGGGGAGTACGTGGATGATTTGTTTCAAGTGGGCTGCATTGGTTTGATGAAAGCAATCGACAACTTTGATTTGGGGCAAAATGTGAAGTTCTCCACCTATGCAGTTCCGATGATCATTGGAGAAATTCGGCGCTATCTACGCGACAACAATCCCATTCGCGTATCCAGATCATTGCGCGACATTGCGTACAAGGCATTGCAGGTACGTGACAATTTGACCAACAAGCACTCCCGCGAGCCCACCATCACAGAGATTTCGCAGGAGCTCAACGTGGCCAAGGAAGACGTCGTATTCGCGTTGGATGCGATCCAGGACCCAGTATCGTTGTTTGAGCCGATTTATCAGGACGGCGGCGATCCGATTTACGTCATGGACCAAATCAGCGATGAAAAGAACAAGGATGTCACCTGGGTGGAGGAAATTGCGTTGCGTGAAGGGATGCAGCGTCTGGGCGATCGTGAAAAGATGATTTTGTCCATGCGCTTTTACGAGGGAAAAACCCAGATGGAAGTGGCAGAGGAGATCGGAATTTCACAAGCACAGGTATCCAGACTGGAAAAGGCAGCCATCGCGCATATGCAAAAGCACGTACAATCGTAGTGAGCGTCTATGTGAGGCATACCCGACGGATTTTTCGTTCGGGTTTTTTTGTTCCCCTAGCTTCAACCCAGATTTCTCATTTCATCAGGCTTGTCAACGGACATAATCCCAGGTTGTTTCATATACTAAAATAACGTAAGAAAAGTAGGTGAGGTCAGAATGGTGAAGATATCCGACTTCCAAACCAAAGAAGTGGTCAATATTTTGGACGGCAAGCGCTTGGGACAAATTTCTGATCTGGAGATTGATCTTCGCCATGGTCGGGTGGAGTCGATCGTGATCCCTGGACCGGGTAAATTCCTTGGCTTTTTTTCCTCGGGCAATGATTATGTGATTCCCTGGCGAAATATTGTTAAGATTGGCAAGGATGTCGTGCTGGTACGAATGGAGGAAACGTTGAAGGTGGAGTCGCGACATGGGGGGACGGACGAATACAGGGAGTGAGGGAGAAAGGCGTCAGACAGCCTTTCTTTTCTTTTGGGCTATGGTATGATAAGCCATATGAGGAAGGTGAAAAAGCGGATGAGAGAGCCATTTGTTCGGGTTGAGGATAAACCTTTTTTACAATTGCTGGAATGGGAGCGAAGCCATCCAGGTTTGGTAGCTGGATTTACAATTCGGACAGGCGGAGCGAGCGAATTGCCGTTCGAATCTTTCAATATGGGATTGCATGTAGGAGACAATGCGGGACACGTGGTGGCCAACCGGCGTCAGCTGGCCGCTCAGCTGGATATGCCGTTCGATGTTTGGACCTGTGCGGATCAGGTACATGGGCATCAGGTTTGCCGGGTCATGGCAGGTGGAGCGGGAAAAGAAAGCTTGGACGATGTGATCAAAGCAACGGACGGCTTGTATACAACCGAGAAAAACGTGCTTTTGACGTCCTTTTATGCTGATTGTGTTCCCTTATACTTCTTGGATCCTGTATCCGGAGCAGTTGGTTTGGCACATGCTGGTTGGAAAGGGACCGTTCAGCGTATTGCCGAGGAAATGGTTCAATCGCTTTCACAATCCTGCAAGTCAAAACCGGAGGATCTGCTGGTAGCTTTGGGACCATCGATTGGCGGTTGTTGCTACGAGGTGGATGAACGGATTATGGAACAAGTACGTAAGAGTGTTGAGCAATGGGAGAAGGCTGTGACACCAGCTGAAAAGGAAGATCGCTGGATGCTCGATTTACGCATCCTAAATCAGCTCATATTGGTGGATGCAGGCGTGAATTCTGCACATATTTCATCTGCAGATTGGTGTACAAGCTGCAGGACTGACCTGTTTTTTTCTCATCGCAAAGAAGCGGGAAGCAAAGGAACGACGGGCCGCATGGCTTCCTATATAGGCTGGAAATAGGAAAAGGAGTGGAGTTGCAGCATGCATGCAGAACAGGAAGTATTGAAGGAACGACTGGAACAGATCGAGAAGAGAATCCAGGCTGCTTGCGATAGATCGAACCGCAAGCGTGAAGAGGTAAAAATCATCGCAGTCACCAAATACGTAGAGGCAGATACGATTGGCAATCTGCTAGCAGTAGGAGTCGAGGATATTGGCGAGAACCGGCTGCAGGATGCATTGCCTAAGTTCGAGAAGTATGGGGACAAAGGCATCTGGCATTTTATCGGACACCTGCAAACGAACAAAGCAAAAGAAGTGGTCGGACGTTTTGCCTATGTTCATTCGCTGGATCGCGTGTCCTTGGCGCAGGAGCTAAATAAAAGGGGAGAAATGCTGAATCAGGTCGTTTCTTGCTTTTTGCAGATCAATATATCCGGAGAAGAGACAAAATTTGGGCTTAGTCCTGATGACGTATTGGCTTTTTTGCAGGAAACCAGTAATATGAAACATATAAAGATTGTTGGATTAATGACGATGGCGCCTGTTGTCGATAATCAAGAGGAAGCCCGTAACGTATTTCGCGGGCTTGCAGAATGGAAGGAACGCATCAATGATCGAGGCTTTCCTCACGCAGAAGTCACGGAGCTCTCCATGGGCATGTCCAGCGATTTTGAAGTGGCAATTGAAGAGGGAGCTACATATATCCGACTGGGTTCCGTATTGGTCAAGCCGGAGTAAAGCACGTATCAAACACATAGCGATCAAGAGATAGAAAGGAGGAAGGAAGATGGGAGTCATGAACAAACTGATGGGGTTCTTGGGATTGGACAACGAAGAGTACATAGAAGAAACCGTAGAGGAGCAACGAGAAGAACAGGATTCTTCCACCAAGCGTCAGCCTGCGGGACGTGCGAATAATGTAGTACCGTTTCAGGCTCGGGAAAAGGAGGGGATTCGCTTGATCCTCTGTGAACCCCGTCATTATAGCGATGCACAGGATATTGCAGATAACCTGCGTCATCGCCGTCCAGTAGTAGTGAACCTGCATCGCGTGGAGAAAGACCAGGCGAAACGGATCATCGACTTTTTGAGCGGTACAGTCTATGCATTGAACGGTGACATTCAAAAAGTAGGGGATACGATATTTGTTTGTACGCCTGACCATGTAGATATTCAAGGTACGATTTCCAGTGTTATTGAAGAGTAACAATCAACGACGAAAAAAAGGGTGAGCAAATGGGTTACTTCTTTACCATTCTAGATTTCGCTTTTACCGTATATCAGTACATGATCATCGCCTACATCCTGATGTCTTGGGTTCCACAAATGAGAGACACAGGAATCGGTCAACTGCTCGAACGTTTGGTAGAGCCGTACCTGGCGCCGTTTCGCCGATTTATTCCACCACTCGGATTTATTGATATCTCGCCGATCGTAGCGTTGATTGCTTTGCGTTTTGCGCATTACGGATTGGTTTCCATCCTGATTAAATTGTAGGCAGGATACGTCATGAGTGTATTTGACCATTTTTCAAAAGAAGAACGTCCTTTTGTTGAGCGGGCGCTGGAAATGCTGACGCAAGTAGAGCGTAAGCAGGCCATGCGCCTTACTGATTTTGTCGATCCCAGGCAAATGATGATCTATCAAAGCCTTACTTCCCAAGTACAGGATGTGCGTGTCTCGCCATTTGGTGGCTATGAGGGAGCTGAGCGTGTGCGTATCTTGCTTCATCCCGATTATCTCCCTGTGGAAAAGGAAGATTACGGACTGGCCTTGCTGCACATTGTAGCGGATCAACGCTTTCATGCACTCGAACACCGGGACGTGATGGGAGCCTTGCTGCATGTTGGGCTCAAGAGAGAAAAGTTTGGGGATATGCTAGTGAATGAAGAAGGCTGCTATGCCATCGTGGCGGAAGAAGTAGCAGACTTTGTTTGTTCCCAAGTATCTCAGATTCACCGAACCTCTGTCTCATTCGAGCGATTGTCATGGGATGCATTTACCCCACCGGGTCCTCGTTTCAAGGAAAAGACGATTACGGTAGCGTCTCCTCGGACGGATGCTGTGATTGGAGAGGTATACAACCTGTCCCGGGCCAAAGCACTTGTTCCGCTTCGGGCCGGAAAGGTAAAGGTAAACTGGAGAGTGATGGAGGATCCCTCCTTTCCGCTTCAGACAGGCGACATGGTCTCGTTTGCTGGCTATGGACGATTCAAGATTTTCGAAATATCAGGTACCACCCGGAGCGGTAGACTTCGCATGATTGTAGGGCTGGTTACATAAGATGAGAAAAAACGAAAAATGCTAAAAAAATGTAAGATCGTAAAGGAAATGCTGCAACTCTTGTCGAAATAATGTTCAACGATTATCGGGAAAAGTGGGGGGTTCATGTGCCTTTAACGCCGCTAGACATACACAATAAAGAATTCAGTACAGGCTTTCGTGGATATAATATCGACGAAGTGAATGAATTTTTGGATCAGGTCATTAAGGACTTTGAACTTCTGATCAAGGAAAAAAAGGAAATGGAAGAACGTATCGCGATCTTGAATGAGCGAGTGGACCACTACAAAGGATTGGAAGAAAACCTGAGCAAGTCCATTCTTGTCGCACAGGAAACAGCAGAAGACGTCAAATCAAACGCACGCAAGGAAGCTCAGCTGATCCTCAAGGAAGCGGAGAAAAACGCAGATCGGATCGTCAATGAAGCCTTGGCGAAATCTCGCAAGATTGCCATAGAGATCGAAGAGTTGAAAAAACGCGCCTCCGTATACCGGATGCGTTTTCGAACACTCTTGGAAGCACAGCTGGAAATGCTGGAGCACGGAGCTTGGGATGATATCGAGCAGGCAGATTCCGCAGTAGTCGTTGAATAAAAGATTGACGACTGGTCCATGATGGGACTATAATGAAAGACAACTTTTTGATATTTTTACGTGACGATGATCGGGACGAGTACGTAAAGAAGCGCTGCCAAGAGAGTCGGGGGTCAGGTGTAAACCCGTCCAGCTGCCTTTGCGGAATATCACCCGGGAGTTCAATAGCCGAAAGCCTGTTGCACAATCAACGTAATCAGGGCAAGTAAGTGAGCGAGTCATTCCCGTTACAGAATGTTCAAGTGAAGCGAGCTTTCGTCCATGTTGTACATAGGCATAGGTGAACTCGTTTAATCAGGGTGGTACCACGGGAGTCTTCTCTCGTCCCTTACCGGGGATGAGTGAAGGCTTTTATTTATTTTATAGGAGTGAAGAAGGCTATGGATTACAGCAAAACGCTATCTTTGCCAAAAACGGATTTCCCGATGCGTGGGAATTTGCCCAATCGCGAGCCGCACATGCAAACAAATTGGGATGAACAAAGTATTTATCAAAAAGTACTGGAACGCACCAAAGGACGTCCGTCTTTTGTCTTGCACGATGGTCCTCCGTACGCCAATGGCGATATCCATATTGGGCACGCCTTGAATAAAATTCTGAAAGACTTCATCATGCGCTACAAGTCCATGGCTGGTTTTTACGCGCCGTATGTGCCAGGCTGGGACACGCATGGTCTGCCAATCGAACAAGCGATTATCAATGCGCAGGGACTGGATCGTCGCGCGATCGAGGTCAACGATTTCCGCAAGCGCTGTGAAGAGTACGCTTGGTCCTATATTGACAAACAACGTGATCAGTTCAAGCGTCTGGGTGTTCGCGGAGATTGGGAAAATCCTTACGTGACACTCCTGCCTGAGTATGAAGCCAACCAGATCCGCGTCTTCGGAGAAATGGCAAAGAAAGGCTATATCTACAAGGGCTTGCGCTGTGTATACTGGTCTCCTTCCTCGGAAACTGCCTTGGCAGATGCAGAGATCGAGTACAAAGACAAACGCTCTCCATCTATTTATGTCAGCTTCCAGGTCGTGGATGGAAAAGGTCAGCTCGATACGGAAACCGGCGTTGTTATTTGGACGACCACTCCTTGGACGCTGCCAGCCAACTTGGCTATTTCGATTCATCCAGAGCTGGAGTACAGCGTGGTAAGAGTAGCAGATCGGAAACTCCTCGTGGCTAGTGGTTTGCTGGAAGCGGTGACCAAGGAGCTCGAGTGGGAAAATGTAGAGGTCGTCTCTACTCATAAAGGAGCAGACCTGGAGGGTGTAGTCACCCAGCATCCGTTCTATGAGCGCAAATCCCCTCTGATTCTGGGTGAGCACGTCACCTTGGATGCCGGTACAGGTTGTGTTCACACAGCACCAGGTCACGGGGAAGATGACTTTGCTGTAGGACAAAAATACGAGCTTGGGGTCCTTTGCCCAGTAGACCATGAAGGGAAAATGACCAGTGAAGCTCCTGGATTCGAAGGCTTGTTCTATGAGGACGCGAATAAGGTCGTCACTGAGAAGCTGAAAGAAGCGGGTGCATTACTGAAGCTGAGCTTCTTTACTCACTCCTATCCGCATGATTGGCGCACCAAAAAGCCGGTCATCTACCGTGCTACCGAGCAATGGTTTGCTTCAATCGACGGCTTCCGTGACCAAATGCTGGAAGCGATCAAAAATGTAAAGTGGATTCCGCAATGGGGCGAAACCCGCTTGGCGAACATGATCGCAGATCGCGGCGACTGGTGCATTTCCCGTCAGCGCGTCTGGGGTGTACCTATTCCGATCTTCTATTGCAAATGCTGCAATGAACCGATCATTAACGATACGACCATTAACCATATCGCGGATATGTTCCGTAAAGAAGGTTCTTCTGTCTGGTTCGCGCGTGAAGCAAATGAGTTGGTGCCTGAAGGACTGTCCTGCCCGAAATGTGGTGCCCATGAATTCCGCAAAGAGACGGACATTATGGACGTTTGGTTCGACTCCGGTTCCAGCCATCAAGCCGTACTGCGCGAGCGTGGCATGAGCTGGCCGGCAGATATGTATCTGGAGGGCTCCGACCAATATCGTGGATGGTTCAACTCTTCCTTGTCCACGGGCGTAGCTGTATACGGCACAGCGCCTTACAAGTCCGTATTGAGCCACGGCTTTGCATTGGATGGTGAAGGACGCAAAATGTCCAAATCACTGGGTAATGTAGTCATTCCGCAGCAAGTCATCGACAAGCTGGGTGCAGATATCCTGCGTCTGTGGGTTGCATCCGTTGACTACCAATCCGACGTCCGCATTTCCGATGCGATTCTGAACCAAATCGCAGAAGTGTATCGCAAAATCCGCAACACCTTCCGTTTCCTGCTAGGCAATCTGGATGGATTTGAGCCGGCGCGGGATCGTGTTGCGTATGAGCAGCTCGGCGAATTGGATCGTTACGTGCTTGCCAAAGCAGCGCAAGTAACAAAGCGTGTGAAGAAAGCATATGACGAATATCAATTCCATACTGTCTTCCACACGGTTCACAACTTCTGTGTCATCGAACTTTCGTCGTTCTATCTGGATATTTGCAAGGACAGATTGTACGTCGAGGCACCAGACAGCAGCAAGCGCCGCGCTGCTCAAACGGTCATGTACGACTGCCTGTTGAGCCTGGTCAGACTGATCGCTCCGATTCTGCCGCACACCGCGGATGAAGTATGGAACTTTATCCCGGGCGTGGAAGTCGAAAGCGTACAATTGACGGATATGCCAGAAGCAGAAGAAAAACATCTGAGCTTCTCGGCTGAAGCATTGAGCAAGTGGGATGCCTTCATGGAAATCCGTGATGAAGTTCTCAAGGCCATGGAAGAAGCGCGCCGCAACAAGGTATTCGGTAATTCCGTTGACGCCAAGCTTGCTTTGTATCCGCAAAACGATGCAGTTGCCCAAACGCTGGCGGCGATGGAGGATCTGGCAGACCTGTTTATCGTGGCACACGTTGATCTGCACAGCCAAGATGCGGCAGCTCCAGCTGACGCTGTCCAACTGGAAGGCATCCGCGTAGTTGTAGCGGCGGCAGATGGTGTCAAGTGCGAGCGCTGCCGTGTGGTGAAGCAGGACGTTGGTTCACACTCCGCGCACCCAGCTATTTGCGGACGTTGTGCTACTGTTGTCGAAGAGCATTACGCTCATGTGCATGAAGAATAAACAAACGCTTGTTCGAGCCTGTCTTTCCCGAATGGGGAGGGACAGGTTTTTTGTTTGGAGAGAGTCCTACCACCATCGGTTATTTCCGTTGATGCCAAGACATACTACCTGTTGAGGAATCAAAAAGAAGGGTGGTGTCCGACGTGGACCGAAATAAGTTGACTAGTCTGCGTGAGAGACTGCTGGAGGAAAAAAAGGACATAGAAGAGCGGGTGCAGGAACACTACGGCTTGCGGGAACAAATGGCCACTTCTCTGCAAGAATTTGCCATGTACGATAACCATCCTGCAGATATAGGTAGCGAGCTGTTTGAACGGGAGAAGGATTTGGCCCTCGACAGCCTGGATCGCGAAACGTTGAAGGAAATCGATCAGGCTTTGACCAGAATGGAAGAAGGTACCTATGGCATTTGCACGGTTTGTGGACAACCCATTCCCGAGGAGCGCTTGGAGGCCCTACCGCATGCTCAGACCTGCAAGGAACACGCCCCAGCTCCAAACATCAATGATTCACGGCCGATTGAAGAAGAGTTTCTCCAGCCGCCTTTTGGCAGAACGTCTTTAGATGAAAAGGAAGGCCAAAACGGCTTTGATGGAGAGGATGCCTGGCAGATCGTAGAGGCGTGGGGAACCTCAAGCACACCATTTTCATTTGTTGATAACGACAAGACGGACTACAAGGAAATGTATGTGGAAAGTGATGAACCCGACGGCTTCGTAGAGGCAGTCGAGGAAATCGGCTATACAGGGATCGAGGGGTACACCGGACCTGAGAGTGTCAACTACATGCGCAGCGGAACCTATGAGGAGTACATGCGAAAAGGTGAGGGGAAGGGGAATTTTCTTCAATACGATGATTACGAGGAAGAACGTGCGGAGCGTGAAGGCCGCGATGATTTGCTGTAACTGGAGGCTAGGCAACTGACATGCGGATCGAACGAGTCGAGACATATCCCCTCTTGTACCGATTACCAGAAGCATACGGAGATGCGAATGGATACAAGCGCTATCGCACCACTTATCTGATCAGACTGATTACCCGGTCCGGAATCGATGGCTGGGGGGAGATTCTGGACTGGCTTCCTACGTTACACGTCGGTTTTCGAGAGCGAATCGCCCCTTTTTTGATCGGAAAAAAAGCGACTGACAGGCGGACGATTACCGAGGTTGTCAATAAATGGCATCAACGCTCAGCCGCCGGGGTTAGTATGGCGTTGACCGAGATCATAGCCAAGCAGGCTGGCCTGTCTGTGTGTGAGCTGTGGGGTGGAAAAGTACATGGAAAGATCCCAGTGTACGCTTCGTTTCAGTCCTATCGGGAAACAGATGATTGGGCAGTCAGGTCGCTACAGCAGGTTACTTCCCAAGTTGAGTCAGGATTCAAACGGATAAAAGTGAAAATTGGCGGTCGCACGATTCGAGAGGATCACAAGCATATCGAGGCGCTCATGAATTCCCTTTGTCCCGATGTATGTGTGGCACTCGATGCCAATCAGAGCTATGACCTAGCGGCAGCACGTGATTGGGAGCATCTGATTTCACGGTACCCCAACTGGATGTGGCTCGAGGAACCGATGCCGATGGATCGGGTAGTGGAATACGTCAGGCTGCGTGCCGCTTTGCCTATTCCTCTGGCAGGTGGAGAAAATCTGGTGCGTTGCAGTGAGTTTCTGCCACTGCTCCATCAAGGAGCCATAGATATCGTTCAGCCTGATCCCATGCACACAGAAGGGCTGGATGCTTATCGTTGTCAGGTTGAGCTCTCGCGACAATTTGGATATCGGGTTTCCCCGCATGCATTTGACGGAAGCTTATCCCGTCTGTATGCGATCTTTGCTCAAGCTTGTCTTCCTGCATGGAGCAAGATGCAAGATCAGCAGATTGAGCCAGTAGAGTGGGATGTCATGGAAAATCCATTTACTCATTTGTTCTCGCTACAGCCGATCCAGGGAGAGGTTATCGTACCCGATGGAGTGGGGATCGGATTGGAGCCGAACTGGGAGATCATCAATGCCATGCACTGGGATGGCCATGTATTTGTGTAAAAGTGGAGGGACAACAGCCATATGGCGCAGAATGCGAAGAACCTGATTGGTTTGACGGGAATCCCGCTGGTGATGGTATTGGGCAATTCCATGCTGATTCCCGTCTTGCCGACGATGAAAGCCAAGATGGATTTAACTCAATTTCAAACCAGTCTGCTCATCACTGCCTTCTCTATCGCAGCGGGGATCGTCATTCCTTTTGCCGGCTATTTGTCCGACCGCTTTGGCCGTAAAGGTGTGATCCTGATCGCACTTGGCCTCTACGGAATAGGTGGGCTAGTGGCTGGTCTTGCATCGCTTTGGGTGGACAATCCCTACCTTATGATCATGGCAGGACGGATCATGCAGGGGATCGGTGCAGCGGGTACCGCTCCGATCGCCATGGCGATGGTCGGTGATTTGTTCGATGGGGCATCGGAGAGTAAAGCACTAGGTCTTCTGGAGACCTCGAACGGAATTGGCAAGGTATTGAGTCCAATCATTGGCTCCTTGCTAGCTTTAATATCCTGGTACATGGTCTTCCTTGCCTTTCCGATCATCTGTGGTGTCATTTTGTTGTTCTTTCTTTTTTTTACGAAGGAAAAGAAGCAAGAGCGCAAGCCGCTTCTGATCAAACAGTATGTTCATTCGATTGGTCAGGTGTTTAAGAAGCATGGAAAGTGGCTGGTTCCCGCCTTCTTTATCGGGAGTATTTGTCTGTTTACCCTCTTTGGGGTCTTGTTTTACTTATCCGATTTGCTGGAGGAAACGTACAAGATCGATGGAGTCATCAAGGGTGGATTCCTTGCCATTCCCTTGCTGGTCATGAGCATTGCGGCTTATGTGACAGGGCTGATTATCAAGAAAAAGCTGAAGCTGATGCGACTTTTTGTGATTGTCGGCATGTTTCTGCTTAGCACTTCCTATGTACTCGCGACTTTTGTCAAAGGCGCCTATGTCCTGATAGGAATTCTGGTTATTGGCAGCCTGGGCACTGGACTTATTCTCCCTTGCCTGAACAGCATGATTGTAGGGGCCGTCCAAAAGACAGAGCGAGGCATGATCACTTCACTATACAGCGGAGTCCGGTTTATCGGGGTAGCAATAGGACCGCCTGTCTTTACCTGGCTTCTCGGGATGTCGCGCACCGTCATGTTTATGTCAATCGCGGGTCTCTCTCTGGTGTTTGCTGTTGTCGCCATCTTTTTTCTAAAACCGCAGCAAACGCAACAGCAATCCCAGCAGTCACAGACCACGAGTGAGGATGCAGAAGCAGAACAGAAAAAACAAAAAGAGGCACAAGCATGGCGCCATATATCCGAGGTGCTGGGAATTGAGCCGCAGAAGCAGACCGATAAACGAAAAGAAGAGGCTATCAAGCATTTCGGATTTGATCCAAGCGACATGATCAAGCATTTGTTGGGCGGAAAAGAAAAGGAAAAGGGTAAAGAATAACAGGCATCTGCCGAAGGATTCGTCGGTAAATGCCTGTTTTTTTTCGTATCAGTACGTTTTTTTCAGAGCAAAGGGGTGCTTCAATGCTTGCTCCAATGCAAGCGGATACACCTCATCATACAGAAAACGGCTGAATGTGGGGTTTCCCTGTACCTGAGTAGGAATTTCATCAAAGGTCACCGTCTCCCAAACATCAGGACCCGTAGGGGGGTGGGAGCAATGCTGGACCAGTGCTATGTAAATATCCTTTCTCAGCTCTTCATTGACGGTATATTGACCAATCCGTTCGATACCGTTGAGAACAGCTCCGGTTTCTTCATAGGTTTCCCGGACAGCGGCGGCAAGACTGCTTTCTCCTGGCTCTACTTTTCCACCTGGCAATTCAATGCCTCGCTCACGGTGGCGGGTAAACAGCAGCTTTCCTTGCCAAAACGGAAAAATCAGCACATGGCGTGCGTCATGCATGTGATACTCTTGTGGATCAAAGGTAAGGGTGACGGGCAAGCCGAAGTCATCCAAAAAAGCGTACATACCTCGGTCTCCTTCATGAATAGAAGTCTGAGCAGCCGTAAAAGCTGGCTTAAGTCTGTTGCTGGGAAATGTGTTTGACTGCTTTCATGGCCTGACCAACGGATAGCGAAAGAGAAGAATAGGCAGAACCATTGGCCACATCTCCGATCGCATAAATCCATTGCTCAGCTGTGACCTGGTTGCAATCGGTCATCAGATAATGCTGATCATAAGTATCCAGCGGATCGAAGCCTTGGCTGTTCCCACGGACACCAACGCGTGGCAAAATCCAGTCCACAGAGATGGAACGTGGGGTCGCAGGCAGATTGGAACGCAGGTTGAGCGTCATGCGGCCAGCCTCCTCAGCGAAGGTATCGATCTGAGTCTCAACCAATAAGTGCAGATTGGGCATTGCAGAAATGCGATCCAACCATTCCGACCTGGCTCGAAGCTGTTTGCCGCGAACGAGCAGATAAACGTGACGGGCATGTGGAGAAAGATTGGCAGCACCCTCCAGTGCGCGGTCACCACCGCCTATCACCGCAACGTCCTGGCCTCGTATAGTAGAAGCCTGTGAAGTGGTGGAAAACCACGGAGACAATACGCGAGAGCAGCCTTCCAGAGCGGGAATGACATTTGGAGTTACACCTGTGGCGATAATCAAATAATCAGCTCGATACACGGAGTGAGAGGTCGTGACGAGATGATTCTCAACATCAATGGAAAGAATGGGCTCACCCAAGCGCGGGCGTAGTTGTTTGATTGTCGGATGAGCCAGCAAATCCTTGAGCAATGCGGCTCCATCTGGATATACCTGTGGAGGAAAATCCCAAATTTCATTGTGAATGTGCGCGATTTGTCCGCCCAATGCATCTGTTTTTTCCAAAAGGAGAGAGGATAATCCCAAGCGTTGGCACCAGATGGCGGCAGATAATCCTCCGATGCCACCTCCCGCGATCAGCACCTGTACGTGTTCCACTCTATTGTCCCCTCCGATTTTTCGTGACGTAGCCAAACAAGCAAGATTACATCTTCAATTTTAGACTACCTGTTTCATTACGCGAGTGCAAGAACGTTATGGGCAGGAAGTGCGTCATATAGATACAATCGGCAGAATTCTACAAATTATTGTGAAGGTGTGATAGAATGAACATAATTTTCCATAAACGGCGATGAAGGTAGTGACAGATTGTGCCCTTTTTCGGGATAAGGAGTTGAAGTCATGCAAGCGAGAATGGAAAAGAAGCCAGCGCACCAGGCGCCCAAAACAAAGCAAAAGAAGCGAGGAAAGCGTGGGAAAAAATGGTACTTCCTCCTTGCTATCAGCGTGTTTTTTTGTTTGTTGATTGTAGGGGTAGGCTTGGCGCTATCACAAATGGACAAAACACTTGAAGTTGTCACAGACGATCCATACAAGCTTCCGGATCAGCCAGCAGTCGTTGTTCCTTATGAAGGGAAAAAAGCGCTCTCCTTCGTCATTGTCGGCGTCGATACACGTAAGAACATCGGAATGCTGAATACAGACGTGCTGGTCGTAGCGGTAGCCAATCCGGAAACACAAAAACTGACAATGGTTTCGCTGCCAAGAGATACGCGCGTAGAGATGCCGGGCTATCCTGGCTACCATAAGGTAAACGAGGTCTTTGCGTTAGGTGAAAATATACGTAGAGATGCGGAGAATAAGGGCAAGCCCGTAACAGAAAACGGGATGACGCTCTTGAAAAAAACGTTGGAAGGAATGCTGGGAATCCCAATTGAGCATTATGTCCAGCTGGATTTTGAAGGATTTACGGCGGTCATCGACAATCTTGGCGGCATTAAGGTTGATGTAGATCGCGATCTGGTCTACGAGCTTCCACAAGAAGGCGTCTACCGAAATTTGAAAAAGGGACTTCAAGTCTTGAATGGCGAACAGGCTCTCGGGTTCGTGCGCCATCGTCTGGATAAACGAGGTGAAGCCTACAACTCCAGCGATTTTGACCGGAACCGGAGACAGCAGCAAGTGATTCGGGCTGTCGTCGATAAAGTCGTATCGATTGATGGAATCTCCAATCTGACCACCGTTCTCGACACCTTTGGCAAACACATTCGCACAGACCTTTCAGCCGAACAAATCAAGGGGTTGGCCCTTGACTTTGCCACCATTTCTTCAGAAAAAATGGTATCGCTCGACAATGGCGCGGTTTGGAAATCGCCGTACTCGATGTGGCCGCAAAAAAACATGCAAGACGTACGCAACACGCTCAAAGCAGAGATGGCCACCAATAACCTGCAACTGACCGCGAATAGGCTAAGTGATGCAGCAGTCGTGGAGCTAGCCAAATTTGAAACTCAGCCCAAGCCGACTGTCGCTCCCAAAAAGCCGACAACCACGGCGCCAACCAAAGTACAGGTGCCACCAGCCCAACCGGAGCAGCCACCGCAGCAGCCTCAGTCGGAGACACCACAGACAGAAGGAGCGCCGATGCAACCACCGTCATCGGATGCGCCACCTTCTCCGACAAATGAGCAGCAGCCATTTCCTGCAGATCAACCACCACCTGACATCGTGGCACCGCCTGCGCCTGTCGTTGAAGTGGTCGATCAAGAGCAGGGTGAAGGCTGAAGTTAAGAGATGTATAATGGTACACAAAATATACCCGCTCTGTTACCCAAACAGCAGTGGGTATTTCTTTTTTATTTTTCAAATTAATTGTACTAATTTATGATAGAACTATATAAAGACAATCTGTGAGGAAAGGATGGGAGCTATGATGCCAGAAATAGACCAAATATTGAAAGAATTATTGGAAAAAAATCAGGAGCTAGAAATGGTTTTTCAGTCCTCTCACGACGAGATTTTTGTGACGGATGAGACAGGGACTTGTATTCGTGTAAACCCGTCTTGTGAGCGACACTACGGCTTGCAAGGGATTGAATTGCTTGGCCGAAACGTTTTCGAAATGGAAGAAAAAAAGATCTTTTACCCATCGGCAACTGTGATGGTTCTCAGGGAGAAGAAACCGGTCACCATGATTCAATCTACTTCAACTGGAAGGCGCCTGCATGTAACGGCCAATCCGGTTTTTGACGAATCGGGCAATTTGTTTCGCGTAGTCTCCAACTCGCTGGACATCACAGAGATTCTCACTTTGAAAAAACAGGTTGAAGAGATGGAAAAAGTCATAAAGGAGTACAATGGGCAGCTGGAACGATTGCGTCAATCGCATTTTGGGAGGAAGGGGGCATTAATTGCCAAGAGCAAAGCGATGAAACGAGTCCTGCAGCTATTGGAGAGGGTTTCACAGGTGAATACAAGCGTCATGCTGCTTGGCGAGTCAGGTGTAGGCAAATCGGAAGTGGCATTCTGGCTGCACAACATCAGCAATCGCAAGGAAAAAGCATTCATAGAAGTAAACTGTGGTGCCATACCCGCCAGCTTGTTCGAATCGGAGCTGTTTGGCTATGAAGCAGGAGCTTTTTCAGGGGCACTTTCATCGGGCAGAGCAGGTCTGTTGGAATCAGCAAATGAAGGAACGCTGTTTCTGGATGAAGTGGGTGAACTACCGCTCGAACTGCAAACCAAATTACTCCAAGTCATTCAGAATCAATCGTTTATGCGCGTAGGTGGCAGAGAGTTGAAAAAAGTTGATGTTCGCTTTATCACTGCAACCAATCAAGACTTGGAAAAAATGGTATCGGAGGGGACGTTTCGCAAAGACTTGTACTACCGGTTAAATGTCGTGCCCGTAAAAATCCCTGCATTACACGAACGTACGGAAGATTTAATAGAATTGATCTTTTTATTTATGGAACGTATCAATGAAAAGTATCACTTCCAAAAAACGCTGTCTCCATCGGTGTTGGACAAGCTATTGGCCTACCATTGGCCCGGAAATGTACGGGAGCTGGAAAATGTGCTGGAAAGAATCGCCATTACATCTGACTGCAGTGAGATCTATACGGACAGCTTGTTCGATAATTTGCGTAGCGAAGGATACCATCAGAGTGAGCAAATGGTATCGAAAGAGGACTTCTTGAAGAGATTGGTCAGCGATCCCGAAAATACGCTCGACAAGATGCTATTCCAAGTGGAGCAGGAGATATTTGCCCATTTCTCAAAGGAACTGGGGTCTATGAGAAAAGTAGCGCAGCGCTTAGGGGTGAGTCAAAGCACGATCAGTCGAAGATATAAGAAAGCATAAGAGGAGAGGTGATGCATAATTGCAATGAATTGCAGAAATGAATCAAAATTCTCTAGTTGTTGTTGCAAAATTGAAATAATTGCGCTTCCTGTTTTTCAAAAAGCCCGTTGAGTGTTCATTTTTTTCTGACTGTTATGTTGGCACGCCTCTTGCTTTAGTAATAAGCCAACAACAGTATTGGAGGGTATAAAAATGATCCATCACATCAAAGAAGAAGCTGGGCTGCAAGTAGAAGAGAGAACTGAACTAGAAAATACGGTGTCTGACATCATCCACCGTGTACGCCAGGAAGGAGACAGCGCGTTAAAGGACTTTTTGCAAAAATTCGATGGAGTAGATCTGGACGATCTAAAAGTATCCGAAGAAGGCATTGCAAAGGCAAAAGCAGTCTTACCGCAAACACTGCTGGAGGATATCGCTTTTTCGATTGAAAGAATCAAGGCGTTTGCAGAAGCACAACGCCGTACGCTGACCGAATTTGAGCAAGAGATGATCCCTGGAGTCTACCTTGGTCAACGCGTAATTCCAGTCGAGTCGGTTGGCGCGTATGTACCTGGTGGTCGATATCCGCTGTTATCATCTGCACAAATGGGGATTATTCCAGCGAAAGTAGCCGGTGTTCCGAAAATTCAAGTTTGTACACCGCCAACCAAAGACGGAGAAATTCATCCTGCCGTCATTTACGCTGCGCATCTATCGGGTGCGGACGACATCTATCGTGTAGGGGGAGCGCAGGCGATCGCTGCCTTGACATACGGAACAGAAACGATAAAGCCGGTCAATAAGGTCGTTGGCCCTGGAAACCGATTCGTCACCGAAGCGAAGAGGCAAGTATCTGGTGTAGTTGGAATCGACATGCTGGCAGGACCAAGTGAAGTATTGGTCGTAGCGGATGAAACCGCTCGTCCTGACTACGTCGCCTCCGATCTGTTAGCACAAGCTGAGCATGATGTAGACGCGCGTGTGATTCTGGTTTCAACCAGTGAGAAGCTTGCAGCAGCTGTACAGGCTGAGATTGTCGAGCAATTGAAAACGCTGCCGACGGCGAAGGTAGCGGAAGCAGCTTGGGCACGCAGAGGACAAGTCATTGTGACAGATACGTTAGAGGAAGCCATTGCTGTGACGAATGACATCGCACCGGAGCATCTGCATGTGCAAATCAAAGATAGCCGAGAACATCTGCAGGCGTTTATCAATTACGGTTCTCTTTTCTTAGGGGAACAGGCGTCTGTCGTTTACGCAGATAAAGTCTGTGGTACCAATCATATCTTACCGACATTGGGCGCAGCAAAATATACAGGTGGCGTATGGGTTGGAACATTCCTCAAAGTCGTCACCCATCAATGGATTGATGATCAAGGAGTAAAGGCGCTAGCACCACATTGCGTTCGTCAATCAGAAAGAGAGGGACTTATCGGGCATCTACGTTCTGCCAATATCCGTCTGACAGGCAAGCTGGATATCGAATCGTAGATTTCAGAATGAGAGTCCATCAAACAAGAAGGGGTGTTTTTAGATGAAAAAGAAATGGACAAGGCTGTTATCCATCAGTGTTCTCGGGATGAGCTTGCTCTTAGCGGCTTGTGGCGCTCAAAGCTCTACCGGAGAAAATGCGACTCCTGGCACAGGTGCTGCGGCGAAGGGAACGCTGGAACAGATCAAGGAAAGAGGGGTACTGATTGTAGCCTCCTCCAATGACGTTCCATTTGCGTATATCGATAAAGATACGAAGGAATTTACCGGTATTGATGCGGAGATCATTAAAGAAATTGCCACCCGCTTAGGCATTCCAAAAGTAGAAATGAAGGAAGTAAAATTTGAAAATATGTTAATCGAAATGAATAATAAGAACGTGGATATGGTAACGGACGGGATGTACGTAAAGCCAGAGCGTGAAAAAATCGCGAACTTTACGCATCGCTGGTACAAACAAGGAGAAGGTTTGATCGTACGCAAAGATTCTGACATCACGGGCTTGGATAGTCTGAGTGACAAAGTGGTAGGTGCTCAAAAAGGGACAACCTTCCTCGAATTTCTTGAACAGCTTCAAAAAGAAGGAAAAATAAAGGAAGTAAAAATCTTCGGTTCGCAGGCCGAGTTGCTTTTGGCGACGAACACGAAAAAAGTGGATGCAGTTGTGACGGACAGCGCGACGGCAGCTTTTACAATCAAAAAAGACCCTACGTTGAATCTCAAATTGGTCTCTCCATACACCCCTCATTTTGACGGAATCGTTGCTGCTGCTGTCCGCAAAGAGGATCAAGACTTGCTGGACGCAGTGAATGCAGAGCTCGACAAACTCAAGCAAGAAGGATTTATTTTAGAAGTACTGGAGAAATACGGTTTAAGTGAAGACAACATGATGCCTGTAGAGTAATCGCGAATGAAGAAATTTACGGGGGGAAGTGCAGGGATGCGCTTCCCTTGGTTAGCGGGGGGTTAGTAGTGTGAATCATTTGGATTTTAAGACAGCTTTTGAACAACTTACGCCTTCTCTTCTGGAAGCATTAGGGTTAGTCGTTGCCTTGGCATTACTTTCCTTTACCTTGGCATTAACGATCGGCATGCTGGTTGCTTTAGGCAGACTTTCGAAAGTGCGTTCTTTGCATGTCGTTTTGATTGCATTCTTGGAAATCGTACGAGGTACCCCTCTATTGGTCCAGCTGCTCTATGTCTACTACGTTTTACCTGAGATCATCAGCTACGTAGTCGGGATCTGGGTACCCGGTTATCATATGAATATTAGTGCATTTACAGCAAGTATTGTCGGTCTTGGGGTCAACTATGGCTGTTACCTGTCGGAAGTCTTCCGCTCATCGATTCAGGCGATAGACAAGGGACAATTGGAGGCGGCTAAAGCATTGGGCTACACCAGTCGAAAAGCCATGTGGCATATTGTCATTCCGCAGTCCATTCGCATCGCTTTGCCGCCGCTCGGGAACTATTTTAACGCGATGCTGAAAGATACGTCTCTTTGCGCGTTTATTACGTTAGGCGAAATTATCCTGAAAACACAGGCATATGCATCGCAAACCTTTCTCACGATTGAGTCGTACACGATCGCTGCCTTGATTTATTTGATCGTCAGCATACCTCTGGGACAGGCTATTCGCATCATGGAAAGGAGGCTGCGCCGACATGTCTAAGACGATGGTCACCATTCAAGGTCTCTACAAAAAGTTTGGAGAGAACGAAATTCTCAAAGGGATTGACTTGCGCATCAGACAAGGAGAGAAGGTCGCTATCATCGGCCCCTCTGGATCAGGAAAATCGACGTTTCTTCGCTGTATCAACTATCTGGAGCAACCTACTTCAGGGACAGTCATGATTGATGATAAAAAATTCGCAGAACCGAATCAAAAGCTGAATGAAAAGCATGTGGCTGGATTGCGTCAGGAAGTAGGGATGGTATTCCAGAGCTTTAATCTCTATCCTCACAAAACGGCTTTGCAAAATGTCATGGCCGCACTCATCACGATACGTAAAATGCCGAAAGCACAGGCGATTGAAATTGCGGAAAAATTTTTGCAAAAGGTAGGGCTGGCTAACCGAAAAGATCATTATCCAAGTCAGTTATCGGGTGGGCAGCAGCAACGGGTTGCAATAGCCCGTGCTCTAGCGATGGAGCCGAAGGTCATGCTGTTTGACGAAGCCACTTCTGCACTTGATCCGCAATTGGTTGGAGAGGTGCTGCAGGTCATTAGAGAGCTGGCAAATGAAGGCATGACGATGGTTTTGGTTACACATGAGATGAAATTCGCTAGGGAAGTAGCGGACCGAATCATCTTTATGGATGGTGGCGTGATTGTGGAGGAAGGGGAGCCGGAGCCATTTTTTACGAACCCTGCACATCCCAGAACCAGAGAGTTCTTGCAGCAAGTCGACAATTAAAGGAAGAGAGTAGGAAAAAGGCTTTCACAGTCTCCAGGATGTGAAAGCCTTTTTCAACGTATAGGAATTTATAAGCGTCAAGCTTATGATTTTTGGAGCGCATGAAAACTTTCCGCTAAAACGCGGTCGCTCCTCCTTGAGAAGGCCTCGATAAAAGTTTTCTTAACTTGCGTTTTCGATTTCAAGCACGCGAATTCCTCATCCCAAAGACGAGCTTCAATCCATCTTCTCCCGATTCAACAAACCTACGGTACTCATCTGTCTCCATACCGTACAGGGCCAGTTTGCCTTCTTGATCGTGGTGGACGCCCCAGCCGTATTTTTTGGTCAGCATGGATGCACGCATGCACGGATGCTTCTTTTGAAAAAGCGCTTCCCTAATCGCATCTGCGTGAGTCGCAATTTCTTCTGCTGGAATTTGCTTGTGACGGATGTGCACCTCATAAATCAGGTCTTCTAGCGTGAAACGATAAGGGTATTGGGTCAACAGCTGATATTGGAGTACATGTATAGATGGATTCGCGTCCTGCTTAGTTGGTGGAATGGTACCCGTTTTTACGGGACAATCAGGAGAGACTTGCACAAAGGTATGTACGATTTCAGTCATTTCATAGCACCCACTTTTTATTGAAGAACGTATACTTGAATATAGCGTAAATAGTGAATTATTACCAGTTTTTCCTCTTGTCAGAAAGTTAATCGCGGGGACAAACGCCTACTGCATATCCTGTTAGGGAAGGATAGCGAGTCGTTCGCAGGGAGTTCTGACGGACTGACGAGAGGGGAGGTACGGGCGAGTGAAAAATTTGCAAGAGACCATGAAGCAGCTGCAAAAAGCATCAGAAAGTTTATCGCGTTTAAGTATTGATCAGGAGCATCCTTGGAAAGCATTGAGTCAGATGAATCAAATCTTGGATACGAATTTTTGGGAAAACCTGGTCGTTCTAAGCAAGCATGCAGCTCCTACCGTTCAATCCCAGCCACAAGAAATCACGACGAAAGTGAAAAAAGCAAAAAAAAGAAGAACGAAAGCACCTTCGGCAGCGCCTTCGACTGTACTCGTGGAAGAAGAACATTCTTTTTTCCCGACAACAGATGTATTCCAGACCGATCACCTCGTTATTGTTTGCTGCGAGCTGCCGGGCTTCGCTCGGGACAGTCTGGAGGTAACACTGCTGGATCAAAGGGTCATCGAGCTGCGCGGAAGAATTCGTGAGCACGTATACGCTCCGTCACGCGTGCATACAGAGAGAACGTCTGGCTCGTTCTGCCGGAAAATTGAGCTGCCGGTATCAGTTGGCTCAAAGGGAATGAAGGCGCAGTATCAGGACGGGTTGCTTGAGCTGTATTTGGTCCGGGATCAGACGATGAGAGAGAAAAAAGCGACGTTTCGCGCAAATTTGTAGAGAGAAGGTAGATGCCTTCTCTTTTTTTGTACTATCGGAAAGTGTTGAGTGCGCTAAAGCGCTAAAAAGATTAGCGGAAGATAGTATAAGTGCAACTAAGGCTCCGCCAAAAGCTTGGCGTAGCCAAGTTTTCTAACAGTATCGGAAAGTATAAACTTCTGTGAGTAAAACGTCCCGATACTGCAAGAATAACCTACCTCTAAAACGCGGTCGCACGTCATTGAAATGGCCTCGATAGAGGTTTTCTTATGATGCTCACCCGAAAACGGGAGCATGAACGCAGAACAGGGCTTGTCCGACCTATAAAAGAGCACAGTGTCTGGGAGATGAGCACTGTGCATCAAACATTTCCAACAAGTGGCTGGTCCACGACGCTCGGGTCTAGCGTGTTCGTCGCACTTGCCCCATTTATGGTGTTGACGACGTTTCCTGTATTGCCGCCACCAGAACCGGAGAAGGTTTTATTCGCACTTTTCGGTGAGATATTGAGGGTGTCCCCAAAGTTAACGGTACCAGAGTTGCTGTTGATATTAACTGCGCCTATGATCGAAGGCAAAGAACACCCCTCCCTTCACCCTCGTGCACCTGTCGATCAAGACGGATCTCTCAACAAGTGCCGAATGTTTTTTATGCGGGTTTCCATCGTGACACAGTCATTTGAGCCAATTTGCAAAACAGAGGAAGCAGAGAGAAAAGAAGTCTTCACACATTTCACATGGATAAAGCCGTTGTCCTGGCACGTTATCGTTTGGAAGGAGTCAGGCTGTTCAGGCTCTGGCAGGGGGAAGGTGAATAACGGATAATCCGTGAATTGAAATTCATGCTCGTAGTAAATGGCTGGCTCGCGCTGTACAGAGATGACATTCGAGACCGCATCGATATTGTGAGAATCGCCGATTTCGATGACAGAAGAAGTATCGACTGAGATGATGGACAAGGAGTCTACTTTTGATGTTCTTGTGTTCATGGCAGGGACTCTCTTTGCTTACGTAGCCAGGGGACGCACCGGCGCAAGCGTGACCCCGACAATCAATTCTTCAGGCGGCCCTTCGAATGAGGTGAAGAGGTACACTTTTTTTGTATCTCCTACGAGCAGAGAAGCTGCGGTAGACAGGCTGAATATATGAAGTGCACCAACGCAAACCTCACCATTCGTCACTTTGTAGTTCAACCTCTCATGCTTCTCCATGGTCTACCTCCCGCGGCAAATGTGTGACAAACGTAGTACAAGTCCGTTCAATATCGCGTTTCACCTTTTGTATGACCTTTTGTTCCCAGGCATCTATTTGCTCCGGCTCTAGCTCATCTGTATCTAGCTGGCCGAGATAATGAAGAATCCGCTGATCGATCTGTTTTTTGACGTCATCCAGAATAAAGCTGCGGTATGCCGGGTCCAACGGATAACCGTAATCGTCTTCGATCCGCTTCAAGACCTGATAGGCGTCCCGCTCCAGATAACGGTAAATTTCACTCTGTACGCGTTTGAAAGATGGCGAGCCAGCCGGATCAGTCGCACCGTTCGAGGGAGGAGTAGGCACAGAAATTTCGCCGATAGCAGCATCATTACCTTTGGGATTAAGTCCAATATTCATGGTGCCTTCGAGCTTCTCCACTTTTAACAAATCAAATTTATATTCATTTTTGATCACGGTAGGGACTTGCTTTTCTTTCCACTCACTCATTTCCTGATTCAGCTGCTCAATCAGCTTTTTCATGCTCTCCATCTGTTTGTTTTGAGCATGCAGATAATCGCTCATCTGTTGAAAATACTGCATGATTTCTTGATCCAAGTACATGACGATCATCCTTCTTTTCCGAACTGACAGCAGTCTAGACTGCTAGGAAGGCGTAACCAGAGGTACGCGTGGGACAAAATCTTCCGGTGGGGTACTTTCTGGTTGTAATTCGGTTTGAGGCGCGGGCCCTGTAAAGCCTCCGGTATTAAAAAGCTGTGTGATTGGTTTGATCATTCCTGAACTGCCGATCTGACAAATGGACGAATTGGTCAGACTCTCGATTTTTAACTGATGAATGACAATATGCTGTTGAACAAAAAAATTCATGAACGCTCCCGTCCTTTGATCGAGGCCTCAACGATTTCTTCCACAAATATCGGTATCTGTGCATCAGAGGTATCATTTACGTAGATGACGGTTTTGGGGATATGAAAATACAGGTTCTTGCCCGAGTTGAAAGATCCCCCACCGGTAAACGTCTGGAGGTAGCTGACTGGCGTGACGTTTCGCACATCGCCGACGTTAAAGACGCCAGTCATACTATTGACATTCACGACTCCCACAATAGCTGGCATCTCATCCACACCTTTCGCCAAGGAAATCCTTTTGTATTGTATGTGAGAAACAAGTGGGTGTTCATATCTGTTTTTATGACCGCTTTTAACGACGCAAGCATAGAGTGGATCATCCATGATTTTTTACAGCAAGACAATAAGGAGGTCACGTATTGGAAATCAAAATGAACAACAAGTGCATGAAGGTTGATGAGATCGAAATCACGGGTGTCACACAATCGTCCTTTGTATTGATCGGTGATGCAGATGTCGTAGATTGTGTAACCTTGTTCGATACACCCGAAGACTCACTGATTATTAGCAAACAAGTCCCGCTCAAGCCGAAAGAGTGGTAGCGAAGGTGCATGTGTTTCTTGACAAGACGAGTCTTTACAAATTTCCCAGCTCCACGTAAAATAACGTTCAGCTTAGAAAAATCTGTAAAAGATGATTTTTCTAAGCATTTTTTTGGTTAAAAATGAACATTCGTTCATGATTGGACGCGGGGAAAGGGGATGCTTCATATACAAGAGCTCGAAAAAGTCATTCAGGAAGAGATGCAGAAGAATCAGCTACCAGGACTTGCTATTGCGGCTGTACATAAACGATCGAACGGCATTTCTTTGTATCACCAAAAGGTGGAATGATTCGTTTCGACGAGGAAGGTACCGGAGTCGTGAATCCCTTTTTTTCGCAGGATGCTGACGGATCGATCGATCAGGAACGCCGTCGAAGCCCATATACACCTATACGGAAAGCGAGTGAATGATCATGAAACGAACCACATTTTGGGGACGGGACGAAAATGATGAACGCCTGGTCGAGCAAATCATAGCGGGTACGAAAACCGCAACATGTACACCGAAATGTTGGTATGATGCCGATCCAGATGAAATCACAGAGGTAGGAGAGCTGGTGGAGGTATACAGTAAAAAAGGGGCGTACATGTGCACGATTGAAATCATCGATAAATACGAGCTGCCATTTGGCCAGATCGACGAGCGAACCGTCGTTGGGGAAAATTGCAGCAGCTATGCAGAGTTTCGTGCAGATCATGTCTTTGCTTGGGAGTCTGACCTAAAAAAAGACGGTCATGAATTGACAGACGACACCATGATTGTGGTCGAACATTTTCGACTGGTGAAAAGTTGAGAGCGAGTTATGCAATACTTAAAGAAAGAAAGAAAGAAATGGAAGAGACGATTTTTGCTGTAGCGCGACAAGAATTTTCACAACATGGATTTGAAGCTACGACGATGCGAAAGATTGCGCAAGAAGTCGGCATAACGGCGCCTAATCTGTACCGATACGTGGAAAATAAAGACTTGAACAAGTGGAGCATCAGATGATCAACGAGCTACCTCGTCTGAGGAGGAAGAAGTAATAGTCAGCCTGACCATCCAGATGATCCACATGTATGTTAATCTTACACGGCAGGACTGAAAGGAACGAATGAGCAGTATGTGGAGAAAACATCTAAAACTTGCATCATGGGCAGCTGTCATAGCCATACTCGCCAGTCTGATCCTTCTTCCTTATCAACTAAAAATCGTCACCATGCCTACCGTACCCGGCATTCCGATGGCGGTGCTATTGGCATTATCCATCTTTCAGACCAGCGTCATGGTTTTTGTGCTGTCTCTTTTGGGATCCCGGCTGGCTGAAGAGGTTCAATTGCCGCTCCCGATCCTTCGCGGGTATGTAGAAGGCAGAAAAGGAGCAGTCTGGGATAAGCAATCCCTATTGTGGTCATTGGGTATGGGGATTTTGGTCGCTTTGCTGATCACGGTGCTGGACCGTTATGTATTTTCTTCCTCGATTCCAGGATTGGTGAATCTCGAACAGCAGGTTCCTCGCTGGTATGGGCTGTTGACGGTACCGTATGGAGGAATCGTGGAAGAGCTGATGCTTCGCCTTGGTGTCATGAGTATGACGGTCTGGCTTTTGGCGAAAATCACGAGAAGTCGTTTTAGCGCTATACCTACTTGGGTATATGTGTGTGGGATCGTGCTTGCGGCCATCGTCTTTGGCTTGCTGCACTTGCCTGCCACTATTCAAATTTTTGGTGAATTAACGCCAGTACTGATCCTTCGTGGTATCCTGCTGAATGGCATCGGAGGAGTGGTGTACGGTACTCTCTTTTGGAAAAGAGGGTTGGAATACGCTATGGTTGCCCATATGGCAGGAGACGTTGTCTTGCACGTCGTGTTTTAGAAAGCAGCTTCCCAGGATTGGACTACCTTCGAGCTATGCATTGAGGTATACTATTTGTATGATGAAAGCATCCAGGACTCTAGCGTATCGTTCGCTAGAGTTTTTTTGCTCAATTTGCTGGGAGAGTGTAGTCGGAATCAGCCAGCAGCTTAGTAAGGAGAGAACCCGTTTTGAAAACACTCATTATTGCGGAAAAACCTGACATGGGACGAAATATAGCGGCCGCAATAGAGCCCAAAGCCAAAAATCACCGTACATACCTTGAAGGCGAGCGATACATCATTACCTGGGCGATCGGTCACTTGGTCGAATTGGCAGAACCGGACGCCTATGATGTGAAATACAAGAAGTGGAACATCCATGATCTCCCGATTATCCCGAATACATTTAAGCTGGTACCCAACCGCAAAACCAGGGATCAGCTGAAGGTCATTGCAGATTTGGCGAAGCGAAGCAATCTTCTGATCAATTCATGCGATGCCGGGCGGGAGGGGCAGCATATCTTTTCGCTGATCCAGCGACATCTCAAGCTGAGACAGCCTGTGAAAAGGCTCTGGATATCAGACCTGACGCCGGAAACGATCCGCAAGGGCTTTTCCGAACTCAAGGACGGATCCGAATATGAAAATCTGACAAAAGCAGCCAGAGCCCGCAGCGAAGCCGATTGGCTGATCGGGATGAACGGTTCGCGCGCCTTTACCACCAAGCACAATGTCCTGATCTCAGTAGGCAGAGTGCAGACCCCCGTACTCGCTCTGATCTACGACCGGCAAAAACAGATCGAAGCTTTTTCCTCTTTGAAGTATTTTGAAGTGGAAGGTCACTTTACGCAGAATGAAATCAGCTACAAGGGAATCTGGCAAGGCGAGCGCATGACCGATCCTGCGAAAGCCGAGCAGCTGGCACGAAAAGTGAAGGGCAAACCGGCGCGCATTGCCTCCTATGAAGTGAAGGACACCAAAGAGTATCCTTTTAAGCTCTACGATCTGACCTTGCTGCAGCGCGAAGCCAACAGCAGGTACGGTTTTTCAGCCAAAAAGACACTCGATCTCGCGCAGGCGCTTTATGAAAAGCACAAGGTGATTTCCTATCCGCGTACGAATTCCAACTACGTGACCGAGCAGAACATTCCGGAGATGCACAAAACGCTGAACGCTTTGCAAGGCACGTCCTACGACGAGTGGGTGAAGGGAGCAAACCGCAGTCTCGTACACAAGGGAAACCGCTTCGTTTGCAATCCGGCAAAGGTCGAGGATCATCATGCGATCCTGCCAACCAATCGCAAGGCGACGGGCCTATCTTCAGATGAGCAAAAGCTCTACGATCTGATTGTACGCCGCTTCCTTTCCCAATTTTACCCGGCTGCCGAATACAAGATTCATTCGGTTATGACAGAAGTGGAAAAGGAAAGGTTCAAGACAACCGTCAAAGAGCTGCGCAGCATTGGCTGGAAGGTCATCTATGCAGACCAGAAGAAGGAAAAGCCCAGAGGCGCCAAGAATCAGAACAAGAATGAAGAAGAGCAAGAGGAAATCGAAGTCAACGAACCTTTTTCCCTGCTTGCCGATGCAGCCGTCCATTGTCAGAACGCTCAGGTAAAAGAGAAGGAGACGCAGCCGCCCAAGCACTATACCGAGGGCACTCTGCTCAAGGCGATGGAAAGTGCGGGCAAGCAGATCGAAGACGAGGAGCTGCGCGACGCGATGAAGGAATCCGGTCTGGGTACACCCGCGACCCGGGCAGCCACCATCGAGCGACTGAAGAAAGTCGGTTACGTGGAAATGCAGGGGAAGAAAATCCTCTTGACGCAAAAAGGACGAACCGTGATCGAACTGATTCGGGGAGCAGGGGTCGAGCTGCTAACCTCGCCTGAAATGACAGGTCACTGGGAGCGCCGCCTGAATGAAATTTCCAGGGGCGCTGCTTCTGACGAGCGTTTCATGGAAAACGTGAAGAAATTTGCAACCATGATCGTAGACAAGGTTCGTGTACAGGCGCGTGCAGACAAGACCTCATTCGAAAGTGCGGATGGCAAGGGGGCTCAGAGCAAAAGAGCAAGTGGGAAAGCGACAGGTAAATCAGCAGCAGCCAAAACGCGCAAAACGACCGGAGAAGCAGGTGCAACACGGAGTCGCGCGAAGGCTGGCACTTCTACCGCTTCCGCAGCTTCTAGCATCATTGCCCAATGCCCGCGACCCGGATGTGGCGGTTCGATCTTCATGGGGCGAAAAGGCTACGGATGTTCCAATTACAATGTAGGCTGCCGCTTCGTCATCTGGAAGGAGAGCTATGGGCGGAATCTGACAGATGCCCAGGTAAGAGGACTGATTGAAAAAGGCAAGACAGGGAAAATGAAGCTGATGCTTGCAGATGGAACCCCGACGGAGGGGCGCCTCATGCTCCAAAGCAAGGAGACAGGCGAGCTGGGAATTCTCCCCTAAAAAACTCCATCACGATATCGAAACTTCTTTCTCCCTTTCACGTAGATACATAGTAACAAGAGGGAAGCCAATTTTCGCCCTTTCACAAAGGTATCTAAGGAGGAAAAATCCATGTCCATTTTTAAAAGACTTCGTGATTTGACCATGTCCAACCTGAATGCGCTGATCGAAAAAGCAGAAGATCCCATCAAACTGACGGATCAATACCTGCGTGACATGCAGGATGATCTGGAGGAAGCAGAAAAAGCGGTAGCTGCCCAAATCGCACTGGAAAAGAAATTCAAGGTGCTGTATGAAGAACAGGAAGCGTTGGCGAAAAAACGTGAAGAGCAGGCACATGTGGCTGCACAAGCGAAAAATATCGACCTGGCTCGCAGAGCATTGGAAGAGAAAAAAGCTGCTGAGCAAAAAGTGGCGGAGTACAAGGCCGGTTACGATAAAAACAAACTGGCTGCCGACAACCTGCGTGATCAACTCGCTGAGATGAAAAAGCAGATCACCGAGTTGAAAAACAAACGTGAGACGCTGGTCGCACGCGTAAATGCAGCGAAAGCACAAAAGACCATCAATCAAGCGATGTCCGGCCTCGGTTCCAGCTCCGCGATGTCCGGTCTGAAGCGGATGGAAGAAAAAGCCCTGCAAATGGAGGCGGAAGCCGAAGCGAGCGGAGAGCTTTACAAGAAAGAAACCAATCTGGACGAAGAAATCGCCAAGCTGAGCAAGGATCAACAGGTTGAAGACGAGCTTGCAGCATTAATGAAAAAATACGAGGGGTAAACCGCATTTGGCGGTCCCCCTTTTTTTCGGCCTTGTGGTGTGTGCAAGTGCAAGGCTAACTCTCTAATCATTTGAATCGTACGGGGTGATGTGCTTGGATTGGATCGAAGTTCTCGCCATGCTGGTATGGACCGGTGCTGGAGGCCTTTTATTATTCGTATTGATGTGGATTGACTCCTTGTTTACCAAGTACAAGGATATGACGGAAATGAAAAACGGAAACATGGCTGTGACGGCTCGATTCGTCATGAAGCTGTTTGCACAAGGCTACATTTTGTCCCAGTCTATCGCTCATTCTCAAGACTTGTGGACGGCATTGTTCGTTTCCGTGATCTCATTTGTGATTTTATTCATTCTGGAAAGAATCGTGGAATTGGTGTTCCGAATGATCGGAGGACTCAATCTGGAAGAAGGCACACAGCAAGGAAAGGTTACGCATGCGATTTTGGCAGGTTCCTTTCATATCGTTGGAGCCATGATCATCGCGGCGTGCCTGTAAGCGCAGCAGGAGGGAGTATGCAATGAGCCTGTTTAAGCGAATAACGAACTTGTTTTCCAAGCACGAACCGCCGGAGCCGGAGAAAAGCATCCTGACCGTAGGGGCAGGTGACGTGGTAGAAGTGTCGATGGTCACGTATCAGGTGACGGGCAAAGCCAGCAATGCGAGCCGCCATGCAACCATGCTGACGCTGCAGGACGGCAATGATATTCGCTATCTCTACATCGAAGATCGTGAGCGCACGGTGTTTCACCTCTATCATGTGATCGATGGACGACTGGATTCGGTGGATGAGGTGCCGACCACCATCGAGATGGATGATGTGACGTACCATCTGGAGGAGCAGTATTCCGGACGGATCAGCGTGGTCGGAAAAGCTCCTTTTTCAGCATCTGGAGAGCAGTATATTTGGCAATTCCAGTCTGACCAGCGCCAGCTGTTGCGGATTGAATGGCAGGATGGTAGATTCATGCTCTACGAGGGAGAGACGGTACTTCCGGCTGATGTGCAGGTGTTACGCGGTAGCTAGGAGGAGAGGCATATGCCCCGTGAATGGGTAAAATTGATCAAGCTCTTTTTGATACCTGCCATCTTCCTGATGGCTATGGCTGGCGGTGGCGGCCATGCAGCGCCGGATATCAGTGACACGTATGCCTTGGAATCCGTCAGTTCCGTAGATGGAGGGCAATCCTCACGCGTATATCGGGCTGTCAATAAGACCGTGCCAGAGGTTGCCGAAGAGCTGGTCGCTATTGAAGAGCCGGAGGAAATGTCTGCGGAAAATACCGAGCGCATGTTCCTCGTCTATACAGATGCCTGGTATCATCTGCAGCAGGACCCGCAAAATCCGGCGGATACCATCGTGCAGAAAGATACGAAGGAATTCGTTGAGAAAAACTACGAGTCTTCCTTTCTGAAAGCGTACTTTGTCGCCTCCGTCCTGGAGGATGTCCTCGATGGGATGAGCAGCAGTGGAGGCAGCTATCGTGGATATTCCAGCAAGGAAGTGAACAAGCCAGGCGGAACGTACAGTACGCCGGACAAAGCAAGCCCGCCTGTCACCAAAGAAGGTACAGGGAGCATCATTAAACGGAGCAGCCAAAAACCCGATCAAACCGCAACGGTAGGATCCGGAGGCAGCTTGTTTGACAAACAGTCGGATTCAACGACCAAAAGCTCAGGAAAAATCATCCGCAATTCTTCATCGTCCAAGGAATCCTCGTCGAGCAAAAGCTCATCCATTTTTTCACCATCGAAAAAATCTCCTCCAAAGACGAAAGTCGGAGGTTCAGGCAGAATAACCAAACGACGTTGACCCGCCAGCAGGTTTGAGGCGGGTTTTCGTCTATTCTTGGACTTAGTTGTGGAATTGTGAATTTTTTCAGTATTTTCCGATAACGAAATTGACGCCAAACTCCTGAATTGCTAGTCTATGGATAAAGCACCAATAGAAGGAGATGGAACCTATGCATGTAGCCTTGCGAATCGATGATACCTTGCGCCGTGCAGTCTTGCTCTATCCGGATGTGGAGGCTGTTTTGGAAAACGAAAGGCGTTGGACCTACAGGGAATTTCAGAGTGAAGTGCATCAGCTGGCTCGAGCCATGCAGCGGCTGGGAATTGAAAAAGGAGATCGGGTAGCCGTCCTCTCGCCCAATACGGCAGCCATGCTGCAGCTATTCTATGCCTGCTTCCAGCTGGGAGCGGTGGTTGTCCCCCTCAATACACGACTGTTGCCGCATGATTATCAATACATCGTCGATCATGCTGAGGCGAAGCTGTTTTTCGTGGACGAGGAATTAATTCCATTGGTACAGCCGATTGTCGATGAGCTTCCGACCGTATCCAGGCGCATCATGATCGCACTGGACTTCTCCTCAGAACCGCATGGCGGATGGGCAACATTTCATTCCCTTCTGGCACAAGAAAGCTGTGATCCGTTGGTCGTCGAGATCGAGGAGACGGATTTGGCAACCATCCTCTACACCAGCGGCACGACTGGCAAACCCAAAGGCGTCATGCACTCCCACCGCACCCTTTACTTCAACATGCAAAATACGATGTTCCATCTCCGCGCTTCCGATCACGATGTCCTCTTACATACCTTACCGATGTTTCACGTCAATGGCTGGGGAACCCCATTCTCCTTTACAGCAGTAGGTGCCAGGCACGTCATGCTACGAAAGATCGATCCGCCACTCATTCACTCCTTGATCCAAAACGAAGGGATCACAGTCGCATGTATGGCCCCTACGGTACTGAATATGCTGATAAATGAGCCTCTTTTTCATAGTGACAAGGTGGACAGCTCGATCCGAGTCGTCATCGCTGGGTCAGCACCGCCTACAGCGTTTGTCCGAACCGTGGAACAGCAGCTGGGCTGGGAATTTATACAGGTATACGGGATGACGGAATGCGCACCACTGATCACGGTATCACCCATCAAGCATCATCTGAGAAATGAAGAGGAGGAAACTCGTTTTCGCCGGAAAGCCAAGGCGGGAATCCCGATGCTGAATGTAGAAATTCGAGTCGTGGACGACGAAAATAGCGACGTGCCGCGGGACGGAAAAAGCATTGGCGAGGTGATCGCTCGCGGCAATATGGTGATGGAGGGCTACTGGAAGCAGCCGGAAGCCACTGCAGCCGCTATTGTGGATGGCTGGTACCGGACGGGTGATATGGCAACGGTCGATGCTGAAGGATATATCGACATCGTAGATCGTAAGAAAGACATTATCATCAGCGGCGGTGAAAATATCTCATCGATCGAAGTGGAAGGCTTGCTTTATGAGCATCCTGCTGTATTGGAAGCCGCAGTCGTTTCCGTTCCGCATGAAAAATGGGGTGAGGTGCCATACGCGATCATCGTTCCTCGTCCTGGCATGCAGATCGACGAGGAAGCATTGAACCATTTTTGTCGAGATCGAATGGCTGCGTTTAAATGTCCCAAGGGCTTTCAGATTGTCGACGAATTGCCAAAGACCGCCTCAGGTAAAATTCGCAAGGTGGAGCTTCGCCAACCGTTTTGGCAGGAGAAAGGAAAACGGGTTAATTAGTTAGCTTCGAAATGGTACAGAACACTACGGTAAGAGTCGATGCCTTTTGGCGTCGGCTTTTTTTCTTTTTCCTGATCGCGAGTATACATACATCAACATCCGTCGGCATAAGTGAAAGGGGTATGTGTTCTATTTCTGCTTATGAAGAAAGGAGTTTCGCGCAAAAAATGAACGAAAATTCGACGTGTGAAAGCGTTTGCTGCGCATAGCAACTCAACTTTTGCTCGGACATGACGAAAACATCATTCTTTATCGACAAAAGAAGAAGGGAACCTCAACCAGCGTTCGACAGTTTTTCTACCTTGCATTGGCTATGATGACAGTGTTGGCTGATGATCACAAAAACAGTCGAATCCGTCTGGTTTGACTGCAAGTTGTTACATCTCTTCATAGGAAAAACTCCGAAAAGTGTGGATCTCTCGTTGAGAGGGGACGTTTTTCACAGAAAGGAAAGGAGCGCTCACCTGTGCTAGAAAAAATTCTACAGCTTAAATCCCAATCGATGACGATTTCCCAAATTGCCGAAGAATGTGGTTTGACGATCGGTCAGGTCAAGTACCGGTTGCAAAAAGGGAAGTCCAAATCTGAACAAGAAAGCCACCAGCCGAACCACCAGCTGCCCCAAAAAGCCGAACCAGATGACAACCAAGGCTGGCGCTTAGCCAGTTATTACGGTCGGGATATCATCAAGGCAATGGCACAAGGGCCTACTGTACTTTTCGTCTATTGGGAAATCACCTGGCCGCGCATGAGAATGGTCGCTTCTTATCTGCAAAGCGATTATCGTCAAATCCAAAAAGGAATTCGGATTTATGATGTGACCGACCGTTTGTTTGATGGTCATAACGCACATTGGCATAGAGATTTCCAAATTCAAGAAGAGGCAAACGGATGGTACGTGAACGATCTTCAACCTGATCGAACGTATATCGTTGATTTTGGACTCTTTGATCAAAATCGTTTTTGTCCCATATTACGTTCTGAATCGGTGGTCACACCGCGAAATACAAAGGCTGTCTGGGGAGAGCCACTGATAGAACCTGTGACACAGACATCTGTTCCGTCTTGGTTCGAGAACTTTTCTTCCTATTCCCTATATACCAAATCCACTCCATAAGTGAGGTGCTGTCGGTGCATCACGGATATCTCGCCCTTGTGCTGCATGCCCATCTACCCTATGTGCGTCACGGGGACAGGGACGATTGTTTAGAGGAGCGTTGGATCTATGAAGCGATGCTGGAATCGTATCTGCCTATTCTGCTGGTTTGCGAAAAGCTGCTGGAGGATCGAATTGATTTTCGCCTGACTGTGGCGGTATCGCCAACCTTGTTGTCCATGCTTGAAGATGAATTGGTCCAGTCTCGATTCCGTATTCATCTGCGAAAAACGGTGGAGCTGGCGGGACGTGAGGTTAGGCGGTCAGTCGAGCATCCAAAAGAGCATCGCCTCGCCAAAATGTATCTCGAACGCTTTCGAGAGATCGTCACGTACTGCACCAAGCACCAGTATTCATTGATACCTGCTTTGAAAAAGCTTCAGGATAGCGGATGCGTCGAGGTGATTACTTGCGCGGCAACCCACGCTTTTCTTCCGTATGTGGAGACGGAAGAGGCGATCCGTGCACAGCTTCTGACAGGGATCGAGACGCACACACGCATCCTGGGCAAACGCCCTACCGGAATCTGGCTACCGGAGTGCGGGTATACGCTAGGCTTGGATCGGTTGTTGAAAGAAGCAGGCATCCGTTATTTCTTCGTGGACAGTCACACGATCCAGCACGCGACTCCCCATCCGCGACGTGGCTTGTACGCTCCACTCTTGACTCCTTATGATGTCGCTGCCTTTGCGCGTGACGAGGTCGCCTCCCGACAGGTATGGAGTTCCTATGACGGTTACCCGGGCGATTTTGATTACCGTGAATACTATCGCGATATCGGATTTGATCGGGAGATGACGTACATTGAGCCCTATATCCATCCGGCGGGGATTCGCGTACATACGGGACTCAAATACCATCGGATTACGGGCAAGAATGTAGAAAAGGATTGGTATGATCCCCAACTGGCTCGTGAGAAAGCAGAAGCTCATGCACAGCACTTTCTCGAGCATCGCGAGCGTCAGGTGCGGGAAACAGCAGTCTGGATGGACCGGGAGCCGCTGGTGGTCGCCACCTATGATGCTGAGCTGTTTGGCCACTGGTGGTATGAAGGCCCACAATTTCTCGATCATCTGCTTCGCAAAACCACGATGGCTTCCGATGAGGTTCGCCTGATCACTCCCGCCGCCTATCTTGAGCGTTATCCTGAAAATGATCGCGCACGACTGCCGATGTCCTCCTGGGGACGCAATGGCTATGGCGAGGTCTGGCTGAATGAACGAAACGATTGGCTGTATCGCCACCTGCATCAGGCAGAGCGGGAAATGGTTGAGGCTGTGATACAGGTTCACAGGCAGCAGGATCATGGAGAGAAGGCCGAATTCGGGGTCCGCTGTTTGCGTCAGGCTGCACGGGAACTGATGCTTGCGCAGAGCAGTGACTGGTCATTCATCATGGATGGGCAGACTGTCGTGGAGTACGCGGTACGTCGCGTTCATGATCATCTGACACGTTTTTTTGAACTGATCGAGATGGTTCGAAGCGACCAGTATGAACCGGTAAAAATCCAAAGCATGGAAATGGCTTATCCGCTTTTTCCTGATGTGAGGGAAAGGTATTATTTGCCTGCTTCCATGCATAAAGTGAACGTATCGCAGCAAATGGTTGCGGTCAGCCAGGCGCACGGAACGCAGCCCCGAATCCTGATGCTCAGCTGGGAATTCCCTCCGTATGTGGTTGGCGGACTGGGACGGGCGGTCTACGATTTGGCCATCCATCTGGTTCGCTTGGGTGTGGAGGTGCATGTCCTGACTGGCTCTGCTGACAGGGTAGCAGGGAGTGAATGGGTGGAGGGCATCCATGTCCATCGTGTCAACACCTTCTCTACGGCAGAGCAAGAGGATTTCCTGCAGTGGGTATTTCAACTGAACCTGGCGATCGTGGACACGGTCGAACAGATGAGGAGAGAAGGCTTTTATCCTGATCTGATTCATGCCCATGACTGGCTGGTTGGTTGGGCAGCCGTGGAAATGAAACACCGCTGGAACCTTCCCTTGATTTCCACGATTCATGCTTTGGAACATGGCCGTCATCAGGGGATTCATTCGCCACTACAGCAGCGAATCCACGATTGTGAAAGGGAGCTGTGCAAGGTATCTGACCGCATCTTTGTTTGCAGCCAGTACATGATGGAAGAAGTGAAACGCTTGTTTGGAATGGCTGAAGAAAAGATGTGCCTGATTTACAACGGTGTAGAATCACCCCCTGACCTGAGTGAAGAAATGAGTCGGCATATGGAGGAGGTTCGACGGGAGCTAGGTCTGGGGCAGGGACCCATGCTGTTTTTCGTTGGTAGACTTGTCAAAGAGAAAGGCGTTCATCTCCTGCTTCATGCACTCTCACGCTTGCGGCACGAGCATCCGGATCTGACGCTCGTCATCGCCGGAAAAGGTCCAATGCGTGAAGAACTACAAGATTTGGCACACCGGTATGGCATTGCTAATGAAGTACGTTTCTTGGGATTTGTCGACGATGAACGTAGAAATGTGTTGTTTCGTTTGGCAGACGTAGCCGTATTCCCCAGCTTGTATGAGCCATTCGGAATCGTCGCATTGGAGGCGATGTCGTTTGGCACGCCATTATTGGCAGCAGATACAGGAGGTCTTCGCGAGATTGTCCGCCATCAGGAGAACGGGGTCACGATGTACGCAGGTGATGTGGATTCGCTTGTCAATCAGTTGCGCTGGCTGTTGAATCATCCTGAAGAGAGGATTTTCATGTCCAAGGTCGCGCAATCTGAGGTGCAAAGCCGATATGCATGGACACATTTGGCCCAAAAAACGGTTGAGCAGTATCGTATGCTTCTCCCTACAGTAAGACCTGATGAGGAAGTTGATCTTGTGTCATCGAAAGTTCCGTGACAGACTCGATGGAAGATTGCCAGTATGAAGGAGGAGCTTGAGGATGAAGGCAGTAATCATGGCTGGCGGCAAAGGTACACGTCTGCGTCCCTTAACGTCTCATACACCAAAGCCGATGGTCCCGTTGTTGAATCGGCCTTGCATGGAGTACACGATCGAGCTGTTGAAACGACATGGCATCAGAGATATTGCGGTCACGCTTCAATTTCTTCCTGACGTGATTCGCAACGCTTTTGGTGATGGCTCACAGTATGGGGTTTCCCTCACTTATTTTGAAGAGACAACGCCTCTAGGTACAGCAGGAAGTGTGAAAAATTGCGCCGATTTCTTGGATGAACGGTTTATCGTCATCAGCGGAGACACCTTGACTGACTTCGATTTGACACAAGCCATCCGTTTTCACGAAGAGAAGCAGGCACTTGCCACCTTGATTTTGACCCAGGTGGAGACACCCCTCGAATTCGGGGTGGTGATGACGGATGAGAGTGGTCGGATTGTCCGGTTTTTGGAAAAGCCGAGCTGGGCAGAAGTGTTTAGCGATACCGTGAATACCGGGATGTATGTGTGTGAACCTGAGGTGCTTGCTTATATAGAGAATGACAAGGAAGTGGATTTCAGCAAAGAAGTGTTTCCATTTTTCTTACAAGAACAAAAACCGCTCTTTGGCTATGCTGCCACTGGGTACTGGTCAGACATCGGCTCTTTGGAGGTATACCGGCAAGCGCAATTTGACCTCCTGGACGGGCTTGTCCAAGTGGAAATCAAAGCGCAGGAGATTGCTCCGCGCATCTTTCTGGAGTATCAGGTGAAGATTGATTCCTCCGTACGATTGGAAGGTCCTGTGTACATCGGTGAGCAGGTGCATTTGCAGGCAGGGGTGTCAGTAGGCCCGTACAGCATTATCGGAAACCACTCCGTCGTCGCTTCCGGATCGAAGCTGACGCGAGCGGTGCTGTGGGAAAATACAGTGGTTGGCAAAAAAACAGAGTTTACGGGTACCACGCTCGGACGTAATATCCAGATCGGCGATTCCGTGATTCTGGGTGAAGGAGCCGTGATTGGAGACCGTTGTCAGATCGGTTCGAAATCTTCAATCAAGGCAGGCGTGAAAATTTGGCCGGATAAGGAAATCGGCGAAAGTGCTACTGTCACGACATCCTTGATCTACGGTACAAAGCAAAGTAAAAATCTGTTTGGCACATCTGGCATTAAAGGGATCGGCAACGTGGAGATCACGCCCGAATTCGTGACGCGTTTGGCGGCAGCATATGCTTATGGCCTGCCATTTGGCAGTCGTATCGCCCTGTCGGCTTGCCCGCATCCCTTTGCCCAGCTGCTTAAGCACAGTTTGATGACCAGTCTTTGCTCATCAGGGATCGACACGGTTGATCTTGGCGTGGGAAATGTACCACTGCTTCGTTACGGGGTACGCAGCTTGGGGTGCCAAGGAGGCATCCACTTGCAGATGACAGATCCGCTTGATGAGAAACAAATGATTCTTCAATTTGTCGATCAGAGCGGGTTGCCGATCACGCGTGACGCGGAGCGCAAGATCGAGAATGCGTATTGGCAAGAAACGTACGTACGCAGTCTTCATCAGCTTGGACAATTGCACATCGAGCATCAGGTGCAGGATGCGTATATGCGTGAACTCGTTGAACGGCTTGATGTGGTGAGTATTCAACGCAAGCGATTCCGATTGCTGATCGATTGTGAGCCACGCTTCTATCCCACCTTTCTCACTCCACTGTTTCATACCCTTGGTGTGGTTGCGATTTACGGTTCGATCCAAGAAGGGGTGAGCAAACAGGGAGCCGATCTGGGCGTGTGCCTGAATCGAGACGGAGAACATCTTTCTTTGTACACAGAGCGAGGAATCCCTCTTTCAGCGGAACAGCTCCTGGCGATCCAAATTCTGGCATGCAGTCCTCTGCACAAGCGTATTGGTCTACCAGTGAGTGCACCGATAGAGCTGGAACATTTGGCTCAGCTGCTGCAAATAGAGGTCGTGCGCACAAAGGTTTCGCCGCGCTCCATGATGGAGGTTTCTGTCGGGGAACCCTTCCATCCGTTATTTGATGCTGTATACAGCCTGATGCAAATTCTTTCGTATCTCGCACGGGAGGAGAAGCCTCTTGGAAGCTTGCTTGAAAATATTCCGGCCTGCTACATGGAAAAGCAGATTGTGTTTTGCCCGTGGTCGCAAAAAGGTCGAGTCATGCGGAAAGTGCTGGAAGAAAGTAAAGGAAAGCTGCTGGAGCTAGTGGATGGCATCAAGGTATACGATGCAAACGGCTGGGTATTGATTCTGCCTGATAATGAAGATTCCCACTTCAAAGTGATTTCTCAAGGGGCGACGGCGGAGACGGCTGCAACACTCGCTTCCTCCTATGCCCGACGGATTGCCGAATACCAGTAGCAAGGGTATTGCCACGTTCTTTATTTCGATCAGGAGGTGTAGTATGCCAAGACCGCTCGTCGTCGGCAATGGAAAATTGCTGATCAATTTTGACGACAGACTGCACATGCGTGACCTCTATTATCCCTATGTGGGACAGCTCAATCATGTAGGCGGTCATTTCAGCAAGATGGGAATCTGGGTTTCGGGTCAGTTTTCCTGGCTGGATGAAGACGGATGGCAACGAAAGCTCGGCTACGAAAAGGAATCGCTGGTCACGGATGTACATTGCGAGCATGAATCCATGCAAATTTCGCTGCACCTATCGGATGGCGTGCACCAACGAGACCCGATCTATTTGAAGAAGGTACGCGTCCACAATCGTTCCAGCGAAGCAAGAGAAGTCCGTTTGTTTTTTAACCATGATTTCAGCCTGAATGAGAGCGAAGTAGGGGATACGGCTGTGTACGATCCTCTGCTTCGCACCATTTATCACTATAAGCGAAACGTGTACATCCTAGTGAACGGCAAAACGAATATCGGTGGAATTGACCAATACAGCGTAGGAATCAAACGTTTCCATTACGCCGAGGGAACCTGGCGTGATGCAGAAGACGGCTTGCTCGCCGGCAATCCGATTGCACAAGGCTCTGTCGACAGTACCATTGCCTTGCGCATGATGCTAGGGCCGGATGAGAAACAAGTCATGACCTACTGGATGTGCATTGGGGACTCCTATTCTGATGTAAAAAAAAGGAATCAATACGTGCTGGAAAGTGATCCGGAGCGCCTTTTGTCGAGAGTATCCGTGTACTGGCAGCGATGGGTCAACAAAGAAGAGCGTGATTTTGCCGATCTGCCTGCTGAAGTGATTGATCTGTACAAAACCAGCTTATTGATTGTTCGCACGCAGATCGATCAGCATGGCGCGATACTGGCAGCCAACGACTCTGACATTCTCCAGTATAATCGCGATCATTACAGCTACATGTGGCCGCGTGACGGCGCTTTGATCGCCTGCGCCATGGCAAAGGCTGGCTATACAGGGGTGGTAGCCCCCTTTTTTCGCTTTTGTGCAGAGGCTTTGACAGACGAAGGGTACCTGCAGCACAAGTACAATCCTGACGGTTCCGTTGGTTCGAGCTGGCATCCATACATCGTGGATGACGAGATTCAGCTGCCGATCCAGGAAGACGAGACAGCTCTGGTGCTGTACGCCTTGTGGGAGCAATACAAGAGCGGCAAACAACTGGAAGATTGTCAGGCTCTTTATCCTACCCTGATCAGGCCTGCCGCCCGCTTTTTGCTGGATTACATGCATCCAGAATGGGATCTGCCGATGCCCAGCTACGACCTTTGGGAAGAGCGGCGCGGCATATACACCTTTACCAGCGCTGCTGTTTTTGCGGGATTGAAGGCGGCCGCCAGATTTGCCTTGCTGTTCGGCGATGATCATCGATTCCAGCGCTATGACCAAGGTGCCGAGCGTATACGAGAAGCTATGTTGAAGCATCTGTACGATCCGCAGCTAGGGCGCTTCCTGCGCGGGTATTCTGCTGGGCCAGAAGGGCGCTTGGAAAAGGATTTCACCATGGAGAGCAGTCTGTTTGCCCTCTTTGCTTTCGATGTGCTGCCTGCAGACGATCCGCGAGTGGTAAACACGATGGAAGCAGTCAAACGAAGCTTGCTGGTACAAACCCCAGTCGGTGGGTTCTCCCGTTATCAGGGGGATGCGTATTTTCAAAAAGCACACGATCGATCGTTGGTTCCAGGAAATCCCTGGATTATTTGCACGCTTTGGATCGCGGACTGGGAGATTGCCAAAGCCACGTCATGGTCCGAATTGCAGGAGCCGAAGGAAAGGCTGCAGTGGGTCGTTCGGAAAGCCCTGCAGAGCGGTGTGCTGCCGGAGCAGCTGGACCCGTATTCAGGTGCGCCTGTTTCTGTAGCGCCACTAACCTGGTCACACGCTACATACGTGGGCACGGTGCTGCGATATTTGGAAAAGGTACAAGAGCTACAGGGAAGAAAGGAGAGGTCGTGATGCATGCGATCCGTTTCGGTACGGATGGCTGGCGAGCGATAGTAGCAGATGAATTTACAACGGCAAACGTACGCATTGTCGCACAGGCGATTGCCAGCTATACCAAGGAGAGAGGCCAACAGGAGCAACCCCTTTTGGTCGGACATGATACGCGGTTTTTGGGTCGACGCTTCGCAGAGGAGGTCGTCCAGGTACTCACGGGAAATGGCATACGCACCTATTTGCTGAGCGAGGCTGCTCCGACACCAGCAGTTGCTTTCGGAGTCAAGCATTTCGCTGCCAGTGGGGCGATCATGATTACCGCCAGTCACAATCCGCCCGAGTACAATGGAATCAAGTATATTCCCGATTATGCGGGACCGGCTTCACCCGCGATAACGAAACGTTTGGAAGAATGGATCACCCAGATTGTGCAGTCCGGCGAGGTGCATCGAACCAGCATCGATGAAGCTATCGCACAAAAGCGGATGCAAATCATCGTCCTGCGCCCTCATTACGAAGCCCATTTGCGCAGGATGGTGAAGCTCGATGTGCTGAAACGATCCTCTATGCATGTCGTCGTTGATGCCATGCATGGAGCAGGAATGGGTTACGTGAGTGGATTGCTGCGTGAGACCGGGATTCGAACGGTAGGGCTTAGAGAGACGGTGGACGCAGCATTCGGTGGGAATCTTCCTGAGCCAAACGAAAAGCATCTGACTCTATTGAGGCAGGAAGTCGTGAGCCGTCAAGCAACGATGGGCTTGGCCAATGATGGCGATGCGGATCGTTTTGGCGTCGTGGATGAAGCTGGTCGGTTTATTCCACCCAATGAAGTGCTGGTGCTGTTGGCTTACCATTTGGTGAATAACCGGAAGCTTTCTGGCAAAATCGTACGGACAGTAGCAACGACCCATTTATTGGACAGGGTTGCCGCTGCCTATGGTCTGGAGCTGGTGGAGACTCCCGTCGGCTTCAAGTATATTGGCGAGCAAATGCTGCTAGGAGATGTGCTGCTAGGCGGCGAGGAGAGCGGAGGTGCCAGCATACTCGGTCATATCCCCGAAAAAGACGGCGTTTTGATCAATCTTCTGATAGCGGAATTATGCGCGTGGGAAGGAAAACCGCTCGGCAAGATCCTGCGTGACGTGCAGGATCAGTTCGGTGAGCTGTTCAGTACTCGGATCGATATTTCGTTGACTCGCAAAGAAGATCTGCTGCAAAAATTGCTCGATCAGCCGCCTCTGCAGGTAGGTCCGTATGCGGTACAGGACATCAATCAGTTGGATGGTCGCAAGCTGCTTCTGGAGGAAGGACATTGGGTGTTGATTCGACCTTCAGGAACAGAGCCGCTCGTTCGTATCTATTGTGAAGCAACCAATCTCCTCGCACTGGAAAAAATCAAGGAAGCAATCCGGGATTGGTTTATGGAAATACGAGTGTAGCTTGAGGAGAAGAAGGAAGGATAGCCATCGGGGCTGTCCTTTTTTGTTTTTAAAGACCTATTAGAACGAACAAAAATTTACAAATAAACAATTGCCAAACAATTTTGAAAACGTTATCATAATAATCAGAAAAACTGACAACTGATTCATATTTCAGTTTTATGAAAACCCATACTTTCTCGAATGGACAAAAGGTGATGAACATGACTGAGCATACTTCCGAAACCAAGCAGCAGCAAAGCAAGATACCCGCAACCACAAAAGGAGCCAAGACGAGGCAAAAGCTACTGAACGTGGCCGAAGAGGTTTTCGGAGCGAAGGGGTATTTCGCAGCCTCCATCATTGATATAACTCAGCAGGCCAACGTAGCGCAGGGGACTTTTTACAACTACTTTGAATCCAAGTACGAGATTTATGCAGAGCTGATCAAACAGCTGAGCCGGGACTTCCGCATGGAGATCAAGCAGGAGGTCGCGCGTGCCAAAAGCCAGCGTGAAGCCCTGGAGATCGGTATCCACGTCTTTCTCAAATGGGTGAAAAATCACCGCAATCTGTACAGTATTGTCCAGCAATCCGTTCTCGTGGATGAGCAGTTGTACCGCGCGTACTACGAGCGTTTGGCCCAAGGCTATCTGAAAGGTCTGGAGGAAGCGATCGGCAGTGGCGAGTTCAAAGCACTGAACGCAGAAACAGTAGCTTACTGCCTGATGGGTGTCACTTCTTTCATCGGCATGCGCTGGGTGTACTGGGAAAACAAAGAGGTTCCCGAAGAAGTGGTACAGGACGCCATCACCTTTATTTTTGAAGGGCTGGTCAGCCAGGAAAGGAAAAATCAGAAGGGGGAGTAGGATGAAAGGGATTGCGGATTGGATTGACAAGCGTGCCTTCATTACACCGGAGCGAACTGCACTGATGGATGAAAGGCGACAGCTTTCCTACCTGGAGATGAGCGCAGAGGTCAACCGTCTTGCCCGCATGCTTGATGACAGATACGGATTACAGCCCGGTGAAAGGGTGGGCATCCTGGCTGCGAATAGCATCGAATATCTTTTGACGCTGTTCGCGATAGCCAAGCTGGGGTGTATCGCGGTAGTGCTCAACATACGGCTAACACCAGACGAGCTGGAGTATCAGCTCAATGACAGCGGGACGCGTATTCTGATCGCGGAAACAGCTTATCGCATCGAAGGAGAAGGGCTTCTGGAAACGACCGGTATTCAAGACATTCTTTGGTACGACCATCACGAAGAATCCCCTATGCAGCTATGCAACCTATCAGCAGCTTATCCTGCCGAATTGTTGACCAGAAAGGAAGTAGATGGGAACAGCCCCTTTATCATCTGCTATACATCCGGAACGACAGGACGCCCCAAAGGTGCCGTACTGACCCAGGAAAATATGTTCTGGAATGCGGTCAACAACGTATTGGCGCTGGATCTCACCTCACACGACAAATCGCTGACACTGCTTCCACTCTTTCATATCGGCGGGATCGGACTCTTTGCCTTGCCGACGCTCTTTGCAGGAGGAGCCGTCATCGTTCCCAACCGCTTTGATCCGGAAAAAGCGCTCCAGCTGATCGAGGAGCATGCGGTGACGATTGTGATGGGCGTGCCCACGATCTATGATTACATCCAGAAAAGTCCGAATTTTGAAACCGCTAATCTACAATCCATCCGCTGGTTTTACTGTGGAGGTGCGCCATGTTCACATGAACTGATCCACATTTACTTGGAGCGCGGGCTCACTTTCGCACAGGGATTCGGCATGACCGAGGCAAGCCCGACTGTATTTATGACTTCCCGGGAGGATTACACGCGCAAGATCGGATCGGTCGGAAAGCCTGTGATGTTCAGCGAGATTCGGGTTGTCGATGAAGGCGGCAGAGATGTTTCCCGCGGTGAGATTGGCGAGCTGCTGATCAAAGGCGGCAACATCATGCAGGGCTACTGGAATCGTCCGGAAGCGACAGCAGCGACGTTTCGCGATGGGTGGCTGTTGACCGGTGATCTTGTGACACAAGACGAGGAAGGCTTTGTCTACATCGTGGGACGCAAGAAAGACATGATGATCTCTGGCGGTGAAAATATTTACCCGCTGGAGGTAGAGCAAGTAATCGGCCAGCTGTCTGCTGTAGACGAGGTCGCTGTGATCGGTATGGCAGATCCGAAGTGGGGGGAAGTGCCCGTAGCGGTCATTTCCGTAAAAGCAGGACACGAGTTGACCATGGACGATGTAAAAAATCACTGTTTCAAGCGCTTGGCTAAATACAAGGTGCCAGTAATGGTGAGGTTTGTAAGCGCTTTACCGAAAAATGCAACCGGCAAGATCGACAAAAAAATGATCAAAACAGATTTTATGAAGGAGGAACAGCATGGCTAGATTCGAGATTGGTCAGAAAGCTTCTTTCGGCAAGACGATCACAGAGACGGACGTCGTTTCGTATGCGGGCTTGAGTGGAGATTTCAACCCGATACACGTAGATCGGCAGTTCGCCCAAACGACTCGCTTCGAACAGCGGATTGCACACGGACTATTGACGACCAGTCTCTTGTCTGGCGTGCTTGGCATGCATTTGCCCGGACCTGGCTCTGTTTACATCGGACAGACGCTGCGGTTCGTCCGTCCAGTATTCATCAACGATACGATTACGGCAACAGCTGAAGTACTCCAGTATGACCCTGTAAAAGGAAACATTCTGCTCAAGACGGAATGTCGCAATCAGAATGGTGAGCTCGTCCTGGAGGGAGAGGCGAAAATGCGTGTGCCACGCGAGGAACAGGGGGTTGGAGCATGATTGGCATCACAGAGACAGGGGTATATTTCCCGCCGCGTATCGAAACAGCAAAGGAGATCGCTGCCCGAGCAGAAATCCCCGAGGAAGTGATCGTGGAAAAGTTCGGTCTGGTGCAAAAACACATATCCGACAACCGTATTCATGCATCTGACATGGCAATCGAGGCTGCCAGATCGATCCTTGAAAAGATAGATCCGCTGTCGATCGATGTGCTGATTTACTTTGGCAGCTCCTACAAGGATTACATGGTCTGGACGTGCGGGACGAAAATCGTGCATGAGCTCGGGCTGAAAAATGCCTACGCCTTCGAAATCATGAACGTCAGCTCCTGTTTCCCGATCGCATTGAAGGTTGCCAAAGATATGCTCGTCTCCGATCCGACGATCCACAACATCCTGCTGGTCGGGGGCTGCAAGGAGGCGGAGCTGGTCGATTATCAAAATGTTCGCTCACGTTTTATGTTTAACTTTGCCGATGGAGGTGCAGCCGCTTTGGTACAGCGCGGTTCAGCGCGGAGTCGAGTGCTGGGCTCAAGCATTTTAACCGACGGATCCTTCCATGATGATGTTCGCGTGGTCGGCGGAGGCTCCAAGCATCCTGCCAGTCTGGAGAGCGTACAGCAGCGGCTACATTATCTGGATGTGAAAGATCCCAAGGACATGAAAAAGCGTCTGGACCCGGTATCCGTGAATTATTTCGTGCACGTGGTGCAGCATGCTTTAGAAAAAAGCGGGCACTCGGTTCGGGACATCAATTGGCTGATTCCGCTGCATACCAAGCGCTCCATGTTTCTGGAGCTGCTCAGCCGACTGGAGCTGAACGAAGACCGGGCGATTTACCTGGATCATTACGGCCATTTGTCCGCGCTTGATCCGTGCATTGGGCTTCACGTGGGTCAGGAGCGCAGGCTGTTTCGTAAAGGCGACAAGATCGTCACAGTAAGTGCGGGTACGGGCTACACCTGGGCCGCTACGGTGCTGGAGTGGCTTGAATCATAAATAGAGCGGGGGATCAAAGATGAGAATGAGAAAGCAAGGTTTAAAGCGTGGACTTACCACATGGCTGGTTGCGACCACACTCCTGGCATCAGCTTGCTCGACTCAGCAATCCGCACCACCATCAAATCCAGCTCAGCCTGGGGCAGCGACACCTGCAGCATCAGAGGCGAAAGCACCTATTCGAATTGGCGTGCTCGCTTCACTGACAGGAGCATTGGAGGATTATGGAAAGCAGACCACGCGCGGCTTCGAACTAGGGATCGCCTACGCGACAGGAGGCACGAACGAGGTGGGGGGCCGTCCGATCGAAGTGATCGTCGAGGATACAGAAACGAAATCGGATGTCGCAGTGAAAAAAGCGACGAAATTGATCGAGGATGAGCAGGTGGATTTTCTCGTAGGCTCATCGAGCTCAGGAGATACGCTGGCAGTCGTCCCGTTGGCTGAGGAGCACAAGAAGATCATGGTGGTCGAGCCAGCAGCTGCCGACAGTATCACCGCTGACAACTGGAATCCGTACATCTTCCGCACGGCCCGCAATTCTTCGCAGGACGCGATTGCAGGGGCGCTGGCGATCGCCAAGCAGGGTACGAAGATTGCAACTCTAGCCCCCGATTACGCATTTGGTCGGGATGGTGTAGCCGCCTTCAAGGAAGTGGCAGAAAAGCAAGGTGCCCAGCTCGTGCTGGAGGAGTATGCCGACCAGAAGACGACCGACTTTACGCCAAACCTGCAAAAAATTATTCAAGCCAAGCCTGACTACTTGTTTGTGATCTGGTCCGGAGCCAATACGCCCTGGAGTCAAATATCGGATATGAAGCTGCAGGAGCAAGGAATCAAAATCTCGACCGGAACAGCAGATTTCGCCACACTGAAAACCATGAAAAGCATGGTCGGTATGGAGGGCTTCACGCTCTACTATTATGAGCTTCCCAAGAACGAGGTCAATGACTGGCTGACCGAAGAGCACAAGAAGCGCTACAACGGAGAGGCGCCTGATTTGTTCGTACCTGGCGGCATGACAGCGGCGATGGCGATCGTAGAAGCACTGAAAAAATCCAACGGAGATACCAACGCAGACAATCTGATTCCACTGATGGAGGGCATGTCGTTTGACTCACCAAAAGGAAAGATGACGTTCCGACCGGAAGACCATCAGGCTCTGCAAGTGATGTATGCGATCAGACTGGAGCAGAAGGACGGCGTAGAATGGCCGGTTCCTGTGTTGATGGGCGAGCTGCCGCCGGAAGAAACAGCACCTCCGATTCGAAATAACAGGTAGGGCGGTGACAAAGAAAGGAGGATGGGAAATGCAGCCGATTCTGGAAACGGATAAGCTGACGATCGCCTTTGGCGGTCACAAGCCTGTGAATGAGGTAAGTTTGAAAATCATGCCCAATACCTTTACCTCGATCATCGGACCAAACGGCGCTGGCAAAACCACACTGTTCAACCTGCTGAGTGGTCAGCTGAAGCCTACTAGCGGCAGAGTGCTGATGAAGGGGAAAGAGATCACCCATCTTTCCCCGGCCAAGCGCACGCGTCTCGGTATGGGACGTTCCTTTCAAATTACAAACGTATTTCCTTCATTAACGGTGCAAGAAAACGTCCGTCTCGCCGTTCAGGCTCAGGCAGGCGTCTACTACAATCTGTTCGCTACTCCCAAGAAGCATGCGCACTTTGAAAAACGGGCTCAGGAGCTGTTGGAAACCGTCCTGCTGGGGCAAAAAGGGGATTCGCTCGCGAAGAATCTGGCACATGGTGAAAAACGCAAGCTGGAAATCGCCATGTTGCTAGCCCTGGAAACGGAAGTGCTGCTGCTGGACGAACCGACAGCGGGAATGTCGCTCGAGGAGGTGCCTTCGATTCTGGAAGTGATCCGGCAGATCAAGAATCAGGGAAACCGCACCATCCTTTTGATCGAGCACAAGATGGATATGGTCCTCAGCTTTTCGGAGCGTTTGATGGTCCTCTTCAACGGCAAGCTGCTTGCAGAGGATACCCCGGAGAACATCATGCGAAGCGAGCTGGTGCAAAAAGCGTATCTGGGAGGGCTATACGATGACGCTTCTTAAAGTCGACAGGATCGAAACGTACATCGGACAGTACCACATCCTGCAAGGTGTTTCCTTTGAAGTAAAGCAGGGGGAGGTGACGGTCTTGCTCGGACGCAACGGTGCGGGCAAGACAACCACCTTGCGCTCATTGATGGGTTTGAACCCGATCTCTACTGGAAGCATTACCTTCAAGGGAGAGTCCATCCATCACTTGCCCACCTACGAGATCGCACGGAAGGGAATCGGCTATGTGCCGGAGGATCAGGGCGTTTTTCCCGATTTGACAATAGAGGAGAACATCCGGCTGGCAATGCAGAAGTCGGATGATGCCACCCTTGAGCGTCGCGACTGGATCTTGAATCTGTTTCCCGACTTGAAGACCTTCTGGAAAAAGCCGTCTGGGCTGCTCTCTGGCGGTCAAAAGCAAATGCTGGCAATCGCGCGAGCCTGTGTCAACGACAACGAGCTGCTTCTCATCGACGAGCCGAGCAAAGGCCTGGCTCCAATCATGGTGGAAAAGGTCATGAACGTACTGCAGGAAATGAAGGACCGGGTCACGGTTGTGCTGGTGGAGCAAAATTTTTATATGGCGAGCACGATCGGGGATGGCTATTACATCATTGACGATGGCAGGACGGTTCACTCGGGGCAGATGGCGGAGCTAAAAGTAAACGAATCACTGAAAAAAGAATACCTCGGCATCGCGTAAGGAGGTTTGCAACTTGGATGTACTGTTGAATTTGACGATAAACGGAATTGCGACAGGCAGTCTGATCTTTTTGTTGGCTGCAGGCCTGACGCTGATTTTTGGGTTGATGCATGTGCTCAACTTTGCGCATGGAGCACTGTTTGCCTGGGGGGCGTACTTCGGTGTATGGATTTACACGCAGACAGACAGCTTCCTGGTCGGAATTCTCGGAGCTATCGTGATCGGTGGCCTGCTTGGATGGCTGCTGGAACGATGGATCATCCAGCCGGTCTATACGAATACCATGTCGCAAATTCAGGTCACGATGGGTTTGCTGCTGGTCATGAATGAATGTATCAAGGTGTTTTTTGGGCCCAATCAGGTCAGTGTGAGACTTCCGGACTATTTGGACCAGAGCTGGCTGCTCGGCGGTGTGATTCTGATCAAGTATCGCTTGTTCGTGATAGCCATCGGGATTTTGGTTTTTCTAGGTGTGCAGTACATGCTCAAGCGCACCAGGCTGGGACTGATCGTGCGAGCCGGTGTCATGAACAAGGAAATGGTGCAGGCCCTCGGTATCAACATCAAAAAAGTGTTTCTGTATGTCTTTATTCTGGGCAGCAGCATGGCAGCTCTTGGCGGTATGCTGTTTGCGCCTTACTCCGGTGTGATTCACGCTGGAATCGGAATGGATTACGGGATCCTGGCTTTCATTGTCGTGGTCATCGGAGGCATGGGCAGCATAGTCGGATCGGCGATGGCCGCCCTGCTGGTAGGGGTATTGGGCGCTTTTATGACCTATTTTGTTCCTAGTGTTGCGCTGGCCGTCAATATGCTGCTGATGTTTGGAGTGCTGATGTTCCGACCGGCAGGCTTGTTTGGGAGATGATGATCATGAAAACGAATTGGCTGGTTTCTTCACGACTCTGGATGGGGATGGCAGCGATCCTGCTCATCGGTTTTCCGTTTGTCAGCGACTCGCGTAGTGCTCTGATTTTGCTGACACAGATCTTTATCTATGCCGTATTTGCGATGAGCTACGATATTCTCTTGGGGTATACAGGCATTATTTCCTTTGGCCATGCCATGTTTTTTGGGATAGGAGCCTATACGACGGCCATTTTTCTTCATCGATGGGATCATACCATGCTCGCTTTTCTCGTTTCCCTGCTGGTAGTCCTGGTTTTGACCGGAATTGTCAGCTATTTGATCGGTGTCATGACACTGCGCTTGAAAAGCCATTTTTACGCCATGCTGACACTGGCCGTCGCAGGACTCTTTCTGGTTTTGGCGGAAAAGTGGCGCGACCTGACAAAAGGAAGCGACGGCTTTACTTTTTACATTCCGGATGTGCTAAAGGACCGCACTACGCTGTATTTCGCTTCCTTCTTTTTCATGATCATCATGTTCTTTTTGCTTAAGCGCTTCACGGATTCCCCGACGGGCAAAGTCCTGCAGGCCATCCGCGAAAATGAACAGCGTACGGAATCTTTAGGCTACCAGATCCTGCACTACAAGATCATCGCCAGTGTGGTTGCCGGTCTGGCAGCTGGTATGAGCGGTTCGATGTACGCCATTACACTGCGGTTTGTCAATACAGCAGTGTTTGGAACCAACGTCACACTAGACGCCTTGCTCATGACGATTGTCGGCGGGGTCGGCACATTGTTTGGCAGCATCGTCGGTTCGGCTCTGATATTACTCGTGCACGCCGGGTTGACGGATCTGGCCAAAATTCATTGGATATTTGAAAGATGGATGATTTTTTTCGGGGCGCTCTATATCCTGGCGGTCATGTTTTTCCCGCAGGGGGTCGTGGGGATGCTTCGGCAGTGGAAAGAGAAATGGAAAAGGGCTTAGCTGAGAAAGTGCGTCATGACAGGCGCACTTTTTTCGTGTCGTAAACCAGCTTCGATTTTGGTTTCCAACGGGAGGGTGTTTTGCTAGAATCTAAATTGAAGTCGGTAACAGCAAAAGAGATGAGAATGCATGCATATGGACCAGAACGTAATCGAACTGTTTTTGCAAGAAGTCAGATTGGAAAGCCAATCGCCGATCGATCCTGTCGTGGTCCATCGTATCCCGCCACCCTGGGAGTTGATCGGCACCGGTAATTACGCCGCTGTTTTTATTCATCCCGATTATCCGCAAGTGGTACTCAAGCTGTATGCGCCAGGGCGACCGGGCTGGGAGCAGGAGGTGCAGGTCTACGAGCGCTTGGGTGACACACGCTGGTTCCCGATCTGTTACCAGGCTTCTCCAGGCTACATTGTAATGAAGAGAATGAATGGTATTTCGTTGTTCGATTGTCTTCGTTACGGCATCCCGATCCCGCCGCAGGTCATCGAGGATGTCGAGGAAGCATTGGCTGTTGCTCGCCAAAGAGGCTTGTTTCCTCACGACGTACACGGAAAGAATGTCCTGATGGATCAGGGGCGGGGGTATTTGATAGACGTCTCAGATTATTTGAAGAACATTCCTGATCGCAAGTGGAAGGATTTGCGGAAGGCCTACTATCGCATTTATCTACCTTTTCTGAAGGACCGGGGCTGGAAGATTCCCTTGTGGGTGATGAACGGTGTTCGCAAAGGATATCGCCTTTACCAGAAAATAAAGCGTCTCAGGCGTAAATGGTCATGAGCGTTTTGATCCACTCGTTCTTTATGGTATAATGCAGATTTGAAATTGTGATCGATGAACGGATCTAGTCGGACGAAGGAGGATCTACTATTGTTGTACTATCTCTTGGCAGCAGGAATCATTGCGCTTGATCAATTGACCAAGTTTCTTGTGGTGAAGTACATGGAGCTTGGGGAGTCCATCCCGCTGATCGGGGATGTGTTTCATTTGACTTCCCATCGCAATATGGGAGCGGCATTCGGAATTTTGCAGAATCAGCGTTGGTTGTTTATTGTCATCACCACGGTCGTTGTCATCGGTATCATAGTCTCTCTGATTCGGATCGGTAAAAAACAGCCTCGCGTATCTTTGGCCCTGTCCATGGTCTTGGGCGGCGCCATCGGCAACTTTATTGATCGTGTAATGACAGGACAAGTGGTAGACTTCCTTGACTTTACCTTGATCAACTTTCCGATCTTCAACGTAGCAGACATGGCGATTACCATTGGGGTAGGCGTGTTGCTGCTGGATATGTTTCTGGAGGGAAGAAAGAAAAGCGCTTAATGGGAAGCTATCTTTTGGTGGATACTGTGAGTAACAAAGGAAGGCATAAGGGAGACAAACATGACCGATACACAGCTTTTTGAACGTTATGATTGGACGATTGAACAGTCAGACGCAGGTGAGCGGATTGACAAATATATTTCCTTGCAAAATGAAGATTGGTCCAGATCCCAAGTGCAGGCCTGGATCAAGGAAGGGCGCGTTACGGTCGACGGAGAGCCAGTGAAGAGCAACTATAAGCTGCAGGCTGAGGATGAGCTAACCTTGCGCGTGCCCCCTCCTCGCGAGATGGCGATTTTGCCTGAACCAATGCCCCTTGACATCGTGTATGAAGATAGCGACGTGGTCGTGGTAAACAAGCCGCGTGGACTGGTCGTACATCCAGCGCCTGGTCATTACAGTGGTACCTTGGTAAATGGATTATTGGCGCATTGCAAGGATTTGTCCGGCATCAATGGAGTGCTGAGACCTGGCGTCGTCCATCGGATTGACAAGGATACCTCTGGTCTTCTGATGGTTGCCAAAAACGACAAGGCTCACATGGGTCTGGCGGAACAATTGAAAGAGCATAGTGTAAATCGTACTTATGTAGCGATTGTTCATGGAGTGATCCAGCATGAGATGGGCACCATTGAGGCTCCGATTGGACGGGATCCGAAGAATCGGCAGCAGATGGCGGTTGTATTCGAGAATAGCAAGCACGCTGTAACACATTTTATCGTGCAGGAGCGCTTCAAGGATTACACGCTCGTCGAGTTGAAGCTGGAGACAGGCCGCACTCATCAAATTCGCGTGCATATGAAGTACATCGAGCATCCATTGGCTGGCGATCCGAAATATGGGCCAAAGCAAACGCTTGAGATAAATGGTCAGGCGCTTCATGCCAAAACCTTGGGGTTTGTGCATCCGCGTACAGGAGAGCGTCTGGAGTTTGAAGCGCCACTTCCTGAGGATTTGGAGCAAACAATTGCATATCTCAGACAACAGTAAAGAAAAAAAGGGATCTTCCTGGATGGAAGTCCCTTTTTTGTACGACTATGGCCATACCAAAAGCTTGGAGCAGCCAAGTTTTCGGATCCTACTCCTGCTGTATTCTCTCTAACTCCAGCCGGTCCACGATGCTGGCTACCAAAGATGTCAGGGGATTGACGATCTCTTGAGAGGTTCTCTGCTGGACCTGAACCGCTGCCACAACCATCGATTGCTGTGCCACAGATATCCTTTTCCCTGGTTCATCTTTCATGAGCCTTTCCAGGCCATCCGCAACCTCTAGCAAGTATTCCTCCGTCTTCCCTTGCATGATGAGAGGGAAGGTTCCATCCAGCACCTGCACCTGTAGCTCCAGTGCTCGGCCTAACTTAGTGGTATGCCTTTTCAATCGCTGTACGGTTCCTGCAACTGTATCTGGATTGGTAAAGACCACGATCTGCGGCGAGGTGAACTGGCACAGCCTATCAAAGTACGGTTCATCGATCTTGAGGATAGGAATGCTTCCGGTGTGAGTCTCATCCTGCAAGACGGCAATATAGTTGGTGCATGTAACCAGAATAGCATCTAGCTCGCATTCGGCCATCCAGCTTACTTGCTCCTTCACTTTGGCAAAAGCGTCAGAGGGAAGGAAATGTTCATCATTTGCAATGCGCAAGTACAACGCCGGGTCAACGAAATGAACGGTCTCGACGTCATATGGTTTTAAGGCGTTATCGATATAGGAAATGTTCGAATGATGGGCATGCAGGCAACCAAGTCTTTTTCTCATCTTTTTCCTCTATTCAGAATGTTGGAATACAGAAAGTGAAACGCAGGAGAACATGTAAGCGTCAAGCTAAATGATGGAGGTTTTCTCATCATTGTAACACAGGGGAAAAGGAGGCCAGGTGAAGTCGTTAACTCAGTTTCCTAATATTTTCATGCGGATGGCGAATAATATCCGAGAAAAAGTCTGAAGGAGGAGGAAGTATTGCGTAGGTTCTGGAGGGTAGTTTCCGGCATTACCTTGGTCGCGATGATGATGACAGGAGGAAGTGTCGTTGCGCATGGTGCGGAGCAAACACAACCTGCGCCGGTACGAGTGAGTGAGACCGCCGTTCCGGCACAGATCGCTTTCACCAGCAATCAGCAGCTCTGGCTGTTGCAGGGCGAGGATCAAGGGAGTCAGCCGATTCAGGTGACCAAGGATGGAATTGCGGAAATCGTCCAATGGTCGACTGATGGGAGTTGGCTCCTGTTTATGAAGTATCCAGACGACGATTCGTACTATACGTCGGGTTATCTTTGGGCTGTGAACAAGGATGGTAGCCGATCGTTTCAGGTGGATCAAAGACCAATCAGAGAAAAACCGAAATGGTCCCATGCAGCTAACCAGTTTGCCTATGTGGTTGGGAAGGCGAACGGAGACGCAGAGGAAGAGAAGACCTTTGTCATTGCGTCGATTGAGGAAGGGAAAGATGCGGCTATCGTTCATACGAGCAAAGCCGACTTTGTCGATTTCTCCTGGATGCCTGATGACAAGCAAATTCTTGTTTCGAAGGAAGCCGGGAAGGAAGCCGGGAAAAGCAAACCTATTACGCTTGAGCTACGTGATCTCGGAGGGAAGACGCTGAAGACATTCGCCATCTCGGAACCGCCAAAGACGGGGGAGGAGATTTATGCCTGGTCAGCCAAGGGCATGAAGGTGTCTCCAGATGGGAAGCATGTGGCTTACTTTGTACCATACAACTCTGCCTCATTGTCTGCTGATGGTGTACCGATCCAATGGTTTGACCTGAGTCAACCGAACAAGAAGCCTATGGAGATCGGCATGGGCCTCGCCTACCCGCAATGGCTCTCCTGGTCCCCCGACGGCAAAGAGCTCGCATTTATTCATGGAACGGATCGCATGGCTACGTATCATAAATACGTGCGTATCATCGACTTGACAGGAAAAGTGCGCTTTGAGGGGGAGGAAGATAAAGTGCAGTCCTTCCCGGTATGGACGAAACAGGCGCCATATCGCTTGACCTATACAAATGGACAGGGAACGGAGTATCATTTTGATCCCCAAAAAGTCATGGTACCAGGACAGCGTATCTGGGTACATACGGCAGCAGGGGAGGATATGCAGATAACCAAAGGAACCCAAGAGACGGCCGATCTGTACCCGAACCCTTCAGTTGATGGCAAACAGCTCCTGTTCGTGAGGCTGGATGAAGCCCAGCACGGCTCCATTTACGTGAAAGCAGGCGATAAGGAAACGGAGTTGGTCCGACACGTAACCGGAAATATCGGTTACTATGCCAATTATTTGCCTGAATGGATCCAGGTCTTTTGGAAAGAGTGACAAAAGGAAATGTCGAATTTTCGTTGACACCGCATCCTATCTGTGACATAATCCTACATGACGAATGGAACCTTTAAATCCAGTCCAGTGAGGCTGGCAAGGGCACGGAAATGACAAGCTGAAGAATGGAAAAAGGGAAGATCTGTACTTTCCTGCTCGCCTTCTGCCTGTCAACCTGCTTCTTGTCCCTGACAAGAAGCTTTTTTTTGGTAAACGCAGATTCCGTCGTTTATTATGAAAGAACTAGTGACCTGTTCCCGTCGAGGAGGGAAATGCAGATGATTAACAAAAGCGTGATCATGGACGAAGCGGCGATCCGCCGAGCATTGACCCGGATTGCCCACGAAATCATCGAACGCAACAAAGGTGTGGAAGACTGCATCATCGTCGGCATCAAGACACGCGGAATCTATCTCGCACAACGACTGGTCGAGCGCATTGAGCTGATCGAGAATGTAAAGGTGCCTGTCGGCGAGCTCGACATTACCTTCTACCGCGATGATTTGCAGCACAAGTCAGAAGATGCCGTCCTGCAAGGCTCGCAATTGCCGGATCAGATTACGGGCAAAACCGTGATTCTCGTGGATGATGTGCTTTACACAGGACGAACGGTACGAGCTGCCCTGGATGCCCTGATCGACAACGGGCGCCCAAGGATGATTCAACTGGCGGTGCTGGTTGACCGTGGACACCGCGAGCTGCCGATCCGACCCGATTTTGTCGGAAAAAACGTTCCTACTTCGCGCACAGAAATCGTTGATGTGCAATTGTCGGAAGTAGACGTCATGGACATTGTGTCCATCCGACAGCTGCTGTAAAAATGGAATAATCCTCTTTAAAAACGATCCCGTGAGATCGGCAAGAGGCAGACTACCTTCCCTCGTAATATGGAAAGGCTGGCCTCTTTGTGCGCTCACAAAGAGGTTTTTTGTTTGCCAATGCAAAGTTCGTGAATGATAAAAACAAGAAAAAACAGGGGAGAGTCAAGAAAATGAACGAAAAGAACTACATCGACGTACACGAGACGCCGAAAATCACAAAGCTGCTGCCACTGAGTATCCAACACTTGTTCGCCATGTTTGGCGCGACTGTGCTGGTACCGATCCTGACCGGACTTGATCCTGCCACGGCTCTTTTTACCAGCGGGATTGGTACTCTGATCTTCCTCTGGATTACAAAAGGAAAATTGCCAAACTACCTGGGATCATCCTTTGCCTTCATCGGTCCTATCATCACAGTCAGTCAGGCGTATGGAATCGGTACTGCCTTGCTCGGATGCTTCCTCTCCGGGATCATCTACATGCTCGTGGCTGGCATCGTGAAAAAGGCGGGAGTCAAATGGTTGGACCGTGTTCTGCCGCCAGTCGTGATCGCTTCGGTCATCGTGGTTATCGGCCTTAGCCTTGCGGGTGTAGCAGTCGATATGGCAACGAAGGTAACGGTAGACAACGTATCCGTCATCTCCCTTACTTCTGTCGAGATTTCTCTTGTCACGGTTCTCTTAACAGTAATAGCGGCAGTCGTACTTCGCGGATTTTTCGCTCTCATTCCTATCTTGATCGGTATCATCGCAGGTTATCTATACACCTTGCTGCGTCACCCTGGCCTGATCGATTTTCAACCCATCGCGCAAGCAGAATGGTTCATCAGACCAGACAAATTGTTTACCGAGCACTTCAAGTTCTTTGAAGTAGCAGCGGTCATGGGCAACCCTGGAGCATGGATTTCAGCATTGATCATCGCGCCGGTTGCATTCGTTACCCTGGCTGAGCATCTGGGCCACTTGCTGGTAACAAGCAAAGTCATGGATCGCGACCTGATGAAAGATCCTGGTTTGCATCGCAGCCTATTCGGTGACGGGGTAGCGACTTCCCTTGGCGCTTTGCTAGGTGGACCTCCTGCGACTACGTACGGAGAAAACATCGGAGTTCTGGCGATCACACGCGTCTTCAGCAAATGGGTGATCGGACTTGCAGCCGTATTCGCCATCCTGTTCGCCTTCATCGGCAAAGTCAACATGCTGCTGATGAGCATTCCAACGCCGGTTCTCGGTGGCGTATCCATCATCCTATTCGGGATTATCGCTGCTCAAGGCTTGCGGATGTATGTAGACAACAAGATCAGCTTTGAAAACAAACGCAACATGATTATCGCGGCAGTCATCCTCGTAACGGGGATTGGCGGCTACAAAATCACCTTTGAAGGTATCGATTTCCTGAGCAACGTTGCGATCGACAATATTGCACTCTCTACCTTCTTGGGTATCTTCCTCCACCTGATCCTGCCGGGCAAAGAATCGGCGATGGGTGAAGCAAACACGACGCAAGAGTCCTAATATCTGACACGTTTCAGAATCCTTTAACCCGGTCCCGTGAGGCTGGCAAGGTAGATGAACGCTGTTTCCTCCTGTCTGAATACCGACAGAACCGCAGCTTCTTGTCTACGCCTGCCTGCATGGCACCGTGACGAGAAGCTTTTTTTCTAAGCAATAGACAAAAACGGAGGGATACACGATGAACAAGATGACGCATTTGATTGGCCTTTCGGATTTGAGCAAGGAACAGATCACGCAACTTCTGGAACGCGGAGAGCACTGGGCAAAGCGACCGACAGAGCAAGCGCAGATCCTTCACGGACGCTTTGTAGCCAACCTGTTTTTTGAGGCTAGCACCAGAACCCGCTTTTCTTTTGAAGTGGCGCAAAAGCGTCTAGGGGCTCACGTGTTGAACTTTATTCCGGAAACCTCCTCTTCGGTAAAAGGAGAGACCGTCTACGATACATTGCGAACACTTGAAGCCATGGGGGTAGAGGCGGCGGTCATTCGCACCAAAAAAGAAGGGCTGCTGCAGGAGCTGGCAGCGAGCGTCGATCTGCACCTGATCAATGCGGGGGATGGGACCAACGAGCACCCTACCCAATGCCTGCTAGACATGCTGACGATGAAGCAGCAGTTTGGCAGCCTCGAAGGACTGAAAGTCGCCATCATCGGTGACCTGCGTCACAGTCGAGTGCTCGGGTCGCATCTGCACGCTTTGCCGAAGATGGGGGTCAACCTGCTTCTCTCCGGTCCTGGCTCGATGATGCCGCAGCCCACTATGGTTCCGGAGGGTGTGCGAATCGTCGAGATCGACGAAGCCATCCAGACAGCAGATGTCGTAATGATGCTGCGCGTCCAACTGGAAAGACATGCGGAATCCCTCTACATTTCCAAAGAAGAGTACCATCAGAGACACGGTCTGACCCTGGAACGAGCGAAGATGATGAAGCCTGGCTCTTTCATCATGCATCCTGCACCAGTCAATCGCGGGGTTGAAATTCATACAGATCTGGTAGAAAGCAAGACATCACTGATTCAAAAACAAGTAACCAATGGAGTAGCAGTGCGCATGGCCGTACTGGAAACATTGCTGAAAGGGAGCGAAATGGCATGGGTATCATCCTTGGCAACGGCAAACTGATCAATCAGGAGGGAAAACTGACTCCGGCTGAGATTTTGGTGGAGGACGGCCACATCACAGCAATCGGGGAGTCGATCTCGCGTGAAGGTCATGAGTGGGTGGATTGCAAGGGCAGCATGATCAGCGCAGGTCTGGTCGATGTACACGTGCATTTGCGCGAACCAGGATTTGAACAGAAGGAAACCGTTGCGACAGGAGCAGCGGCAGCAGTCCGAGGCGGCTTTACCACGATCGCGTGCATGCCCAACACACGTCCTTCGATCGACAGCGTTGAGACCGTTACCTACATCCTAGACAAAGCAAAAGAAGCAGGATTGGCCAGAGTGATCCCGTATGGCGCCATTACGGTGCGCCAGCTGGGGAAAGAGCTGACAGATTTTGCGGCTCTGAAGGAAGCAGGAATCTTCGCTCTGACGGATGACGGGGTTGGTGTCCAATCGACAGCCATGATGAAAAAAGCGATGAGGGCAGCACAGGAGCTGGGTATCTCCATCGTGGCTCACTGCGAGGACGACGACCTGCTCATCCCGGGTGCGGCTTTGCACGATGGTGTCGTAGCGGCACGTCACGGCCTTCCGGGTATCCCATCCGAATCCGAATCGATTCACGTAGGACGCGACATTTTGCTGGCGGAACAGACAGGCGTACACTATCATGTCTGCCATATCAGTGCGAAGGAATCGGTTCGCCTGGTGCGAGACGGCAAAAGAGCGGGTGTCCATGTGACCTGCGAGGTAACGCCTCATCACCTGCTGCTGTGCGACGAGGACATTCCGGAAAACCTGGATACCAACTGGAAAATGAACCCGCCGCTCCGCTCTCGTGAAGACCGAGCAGCACTGATCGCCGGATTGAAGGACGGCACGATCGATATGATCGCAACTGACCACGCTCCACATACGGCAGAAGAGAAGGCAAATGGCATGGATCGCGCCCCGTTCGGCATTGTAGGTCTGGAGACCGCCTTCCCGCTTCTCTACACACATCTGGTAGAGACAGGAGAGCTGACGCTGCAAAAGCTGGTGGAGCTGCTCACTGTCAAACCAGCACAGGCATTTGGCCTTCCGTACGGCCGCCTGGAAGTAGGAGCACCTGCTGATTTGACTGTCATCGATCTGGAGACAGAAAAGGCGATTGATCCGACCACCTTTGCAAGCAAAGGAATCAATACACCCTTTAGCGGATGGGCTTGCAAGGGCTGGCCAATCCTGACACTGGTAAACGGGAAGATTGTTTATCAAGAGGTATAAGAGAGAAAAGATAAAGCTGTAAAAGCTTGGGGATCGGCGTCTTCTATGAGGAAACCATCCCCATGCGCAAGGAGCGACTACGGAGGAGGAACGAAAGATGCGTGCAAGACTGATCTTGGAAGACGGAACAGAACTTATCGGCAACGCGTTTGGAGCGACGAAGGAGAAGAGCGGCGAGGTGGTGTTCAACACCGGGCTGACGGGCTATCAGGAGGTGCTTTCTGACCCGTCCTACTGCGGGCAGATCGTAACCATGACCTACCCACTGATCGGCAACTATGGAATCAATCGGGATGACTTTGAAGCCGTTCGCCCGTATATCCACGGTTTTGTGGTTCGCGAGCATTGCGACATGCCAAGCAACTGGCGCAACACCAACACCCTGGATGAGCTGCTCAAAACCTACGACATTCCCGGAATCTCCGGCGTCGATACGCGGATGCTGACTAGAAAGATCCGTTACCACGGCACCATGAAAGGGATGATTACCACAAGTGAAGCCCTGCTGGCGGAACTGGTTGCTTCCCTCAACCAAACTTCTTTGATGACAGATCAGGTATCACGTGTCTCGACCAAAAGCGTATTCAGCTGCCCGGGTACTGGACATCGGGTCGTGCTGGTGGACTTCGGCTCCAAGCACGGCATCCTGCGCGAGCTGACCAAGCGCAACTGCGACGTCGTCGTGGTTCCGTACAACGTGACGGCTGAAGAGATCCGCCGCATTCAGCCTGATGGCATCCTTTTGTCCAATGGCCCTGGAGACCCGAAAGATGTCCCACAAGCTGTTGAGATGATCCGCAATATTTTAGGCGAGTACCCGCTGTTCGGGATCTGCCTGGGACATCAGCTGTTCGCTCTTGCATCCGGTGCAGACTCCATGAAGCTCAAATTCGGACATCGAGGCGGCAACCATCCGGTAAAGGAACTGACTACCGGACGGACTTACATCACCTCCCAAAACCACAGCTACGCTGTCATGGAAGAATCGCTTCAGGGCACCGAGCTGGAGATTACCCATATAGCATTGAACGACGGAACCATCGAGGGTGTACGCAACACGGCGAAGAACGCCTTTTCCGTCCAGTACCATCCAGAAGCAGCACCGGGGCCTTATGATTCCGGCTACCTGTTCGACCAGTTTCTAGCGATGATGGATACCGCCAAGGAGGAGAAAAAACATGCCAAAACACGCTGATCTGAAAAAAATCCTCGTGATCGGTTCCGGTCCTATCGTGATCGGGCAAGCCGCTGAATTTGACTATGCAGGAACACAGGCCTGCGAAGCTTTGAAGGAAGAGGGGATGGAGGTTGTTCTGATCAACTCCAACCCAGCAACCATCATGACGGACACGAACATGGCCGACAAAGTATACATCGAACCGATCACCCCTGAGTTTGTCGCGCGTGTCATCCGTCAGGAAAAACCGGATGGACTTTTGCCGACATTGGGCGGACAAACCGGTCTGAACATGGCGGTTGCACTGGCTGAAGCGGGCGTTCTGGAGCAGGAAAACGTCAAGCTGCTCGGTACCAAGCTCGAATCCATCAAGCAAGCGGAAGATCGTGAGCTGTTCCGCGCCCTGATGAACGAACTGGGTGAGCCTGTCCCTGAGTCTGTGATTGTAAGCACTGTAGAAGAAGCCGTTAACTTTGCCAACGAGATTGGCTACCCGATCATCGTGCGCCCTGCTTACACACTGGGTGGTACGGGCGGCGGAATTTGCGATGACGAAGAGAATCTGCGTGAAATCGTGGCGAGTGGTCTGAAATACTCCCCGATTACGCAGTGCCTGATCGAGAAAAGCATCGCTGGTATGAAAGAAATCGAGTATGAAGTCATGCGCGATGCCAATGACAACTGCATCGTTGTCTGCAACATGGAAAACATTGATCCGGTAGGGGTACACACTGGTGACTCGATCGTTGTGGCGCCGAGCCAGACCTTGTCCGACCGCGAGTATCAGATGCTGCGCTCCTCTGCGCTGAACATCATCCGCGCACTGGGCATCGAGGGCGGCTGCAACGTGCAGTATGCACTCGATCCATACAGCTTCCAATACTACGTCATCGAGGTAAATCCACGTGTGAGCCGCTCGTCTGCGCTGGCTTCCAAAGCGACAGGCTATCCAATCGCCAAAATGGCAGCTAAAATCGCGATTGGCTACACACTGGACGAGTTGAAAAATCCGGTTACCGGCCAAACCTACGCATGCTTTGAACCAACCCTCGACTACGTGGTAAGCAAAATTCCACGCTGGCCATTTGACAAGTTCCAGTCTGCCAATCGCAAGCTGGGCACACAGATGAAAGCAACAGGGGAAGTCATGGCGATCGGCCGCACGTTTGAAGAGTCGATCATGAAAGCCATCCGCTCCCTGGAGATTGGCAGCTACCATATCGAAATCAAAGGTGCAAACAAGATTTCCACAGAAGAGCTGACAGCACGCCTGATCGCAGCCGATGACGAGCGCCTGTTCTTGCTAGCCGAAGCGCTTCGCCGCGGCTGGACTATCGAACAACTGCATGAGCTGACCAAAATTGATCTGTTCTTCCTGCACAAGTTCCACAAGATGGTTGCATTTGAAGCCGTACTGGCTGAAGGCTTAACCCATGAAAAGCTGTTCGAGGCAAAACGACTGGGCTTCACAGACCGCAAAATTGCTGAGCTAAGTGGAAAAACCGAAGAAGAAGTTCGCGAGCAGCGTAATCAGCAAGGATTTGTCCCTGTATTCAAAATGGTAGATACATGTGCAGCAGAATTCGAGGCACAGACCCCTTATTACTACTCCAGCTATGAAGTAGAGGACGAGCGCATTGAAACAGGCAAAAAACGCGTTGTCGTGCTGGGCTCCGGTCCGATCCGCATCGGTCAAGGGATCGAGTTCGACTACGCAACTGTACACGCCGTCTGGGCATTGAAAGAAGCGGGGTACGAAGCGGTAATTATCAACAACAACCCGGAGACAGTTTCGACCGACTTCAATACTTCTGACCGTCTGTACTTTGAACCACTGTACATTGAAGACGTCATGAACATTCTGGATGTCGAGAAGCCGGAAGGGGTTATCGTCCAATTCGGAGGACAAACGGCCATCAACCTGGCTGACAAGCTGGCTGCTCGCGGCATCAAAATTCTCGGAACCAGTCTCGAGAACATCGATGCGGCAGAAAACCGCGAGAAGTTCGAAGCACTCCTGCGCAGTCTGGAAATCGCGCAGCCGCCAGGAAAAACAGTGACGTCCGTAGATGAAGCGGTCGTAGCAGCAGATGGCCTCGGATTCCCGGTGTTGGTACGCCCATCCTATGTCTTGGGTGGACGTGCGATGGAGATTGTCTATAACGAGTCTGAGCTCTTGGAGTATATGGAAAAAGCAGTGAAGATCAACCCGGAGCATCCGGTTCTGGTAGACCGCTACATGGTGGGTATCGAGGCTGAGGTAGACGCGATCTGCGATGGTGAAAACGTCCTGATTCCAGGAATCATGGAGCACATCGAGCGCGCAGGTGTCCACTCTGGTGACTCTATCGCCGTGTATCCGCCACAATCGCTGTCTCAAGCGATCAAGGATGAACTGATCGAGATGACGACCAAGCTCGCGCGTGCTCTGCAAATCAAGGGACTGCTCAACATCCAGTTCGTCATCTACAAAGATCGTCCCTATGTAATCGAAGTGAATCCGCGCTCTTCCCGGACAGTGCCTTTCCTCTCGAAGGTGACTGGCATCCCGATGGCAAACATTGCGACCAAAGCGATTCTGGGTCACTCGATCGTCGAGCAAGGCTTCACGCCAGGCTACCATCCGGAAGAGAAAATGGTTTCGGTCAAAGTGCCGGTCTTCTCCTTCGCCAAGCTGCGCCGGGTAGATATCACCCTCGGACCAGAAATGAAATCGACAGGTGAGGTCATGGGCCGTGAAACAACACTCGCAAAGGCGCTGTACAAAGGTCTGGTCGCTGCGGGCATGAACATCCCGACACAAGGTGCCCTGCTGGTGACTGTAGCCGACAAGGACAAGGAAGAGGCGCTGGAAATCGTCAAGCGCTTCCGTAAGCTGGGCTTCAAGCTGCTTGCTACTTCCGGTACGGCTGATTATCTGGAAGAGGCAGGATTGCCAGTCACTCGCGTCAACAAATTGTCGGAAGGCACGCCAAATCTCCTGGACATGATTCACACTGGAGAAGCCAACATTGTGCTTAATACCCTGACAAAAGGCAAAACACCTCAGCGCGATGGGTTCCGCATCCGCCGGGAAGCGGTAGAGAACGGTGCTGTTTGCCTGACTTCACTGGATACAGCTACAGCGCTCCTGCACGTGCTTGAGACGATAACTTTCTCTACCGAAGCGATGCCAATACAACGCGCAGGTGCGAAAGTAGCTGTGACCGTATAAAAGCAAGACCTGAAACAAAGAGATACCAGACTGGGGACAAAGGAGAGAGGCAGTGTGAAACCGGAAACCATCGATATTCGTGAGCGTATGATTGTTGCACTCGACTTTTCTACACTGGCGCAGGTCAAGCAGTGCCTGGCTTCCCTTGAAGGGCATATACGCTACGTAAAAGTCGGCATGGAGTTGACCTATGCAGAAGGACCAGCAGTCTTTCAATACCTCAAGGAAAAGGGACTGAAGGTATTCGTCGACTTGAAGGTACACGACATCCCGAATACAGCCAAAGGCGCAATGCGCAGCCTCGCTCGTCACGGGGTCGACATGGTGAATGTCCATGCAGCTGGTGGTGTAGCGATGATGCAAGCTGCACGAGAGGGATTGGAGCAGGGGACAGCCGCTGGCGCTGTCTCCCCTCTCTTGATCGGAGTCACCATGCTGACTTCTACTGGCAAAAAGACGATGAACGAAGAACTGGCGATTTCAGGTGATGTAGAAGATGTGGTTCTGCACTATGCGAAAATGACGAAGGAAGCCGGATTGGATGGCGTCGTCGCCTCTCCACTGGAAGTGCCAGTGATCAAAAAGGCGTTGGGTGATTCCTTCGTCACCGTCACTCCCGGAATTCGGCCATTGGGTACGGATCAGGGTGATCAGACTCGCATCACGACGCCAGAGCAGGCATTTCGATTGGGCAGCGATTATTTGGTGATCGGCCGAGCCATTACGGGGGCGAAAGACCCGGCGGCTGCATGGGAAAGCATCGTGAATGCCGTCTATGTTGACCAAAAGTAATCGATGCAATGACGAAGCATTCGAATCCCACCTGGAATAGAGAGGACATGATACCTATGACAACGGCGAAAAAAATAGCGAGCAGCTTGCTTGAGATCGGCGCAGTCCATCTGCGTCCGGATCAACCTTTTACATGGACTTCCGGCATCAAGTCGCCGATCTATTGTGATAACCGAATCACCATGTCCTATCCTTCCGTTCGCAGACAGATCGCCCAAGCATTTGCCGAGCTGATCCGCAACACGTACCCGGATGCACAAGTGGTAGCGGGGACAGCTACAGCAGGTATTCCTCACGCTGCATGGGTCGCGGAGCTGCTGGATTTGCCCATGATCTATGTGCGCGACAAAGCAAAAGGACACGGGCGTCAAAACCAGATCGAAGGCGCATTGGCTGCTGGTCAGAAAGTGGTTGTCATCGAGGATCTGATCTCCACAGGCGGCAGTTCGTTGAAAGCGGCTCAGGCCGTGCAAGCGGAGGGTGGAGAAGTACTCGGCGTGGTTGCGATCTTCAGCTACCAATTCCCGGACGCAGAAGCTCTTTTCGCTGACGCAGGTGTACCATGCACGACCATTTCCAACTACACGGCATTGCTGGAAGCTGCGAAGGAGCAGGGTGTCATCAGCGCGGAACAAGAAACACTGCTGGCTGAGTGGCGCAAAGCTCCGAAGACATTTTTTGCTTGAGGCACATACGAGAGTGAAGGTGGCGAACAAAAGCCGCTTTCACTCTCTTTTTCATTTTCCAGCAATAAATTGAAACGAAGAATCTTGCATTATCGTAAAAGGGAGTGTAATGTATGTAATTATTTCCCTGCTCGATTGAGGGTGGTTGCGCGTGTGCAGATTAAGATAGAGCTTGTAGCGCAGGATGACGCTACAAAATTGTTTGAGTTTGAATGTCAAAACCGAGTCTTTTTTGAAAAATGGGTACCAACCCGTGGTGAAGCGTATTACGAGTTTGATTCTTTCTGTCATATTCTTTCTAACCTTCTGCAGGATCAAGCAGAGGGGAAGGATTATTTTCATCTCATCCGGGATGAGCATGGAACCATTCTGGGAAGAATCAATATCGTGGACATTCAAGTGATAGATAGTGTGAAGTCGGGACATATTGGCTACCGAATCGGCGAATCTCACAGGGGCAGGGGAATAGCTTCAGACGCCGTGCGGTTGCTGGTACAAAAAGCCGTCGAAGAGTACGACATCACCCTTTTGTACGCAAAAACAACAATGAACAATCTGGCTTCTCAAAAAGTCTTGGAAAAAAATCACTTTCTTTTTGTCACCACTGATCATGACCAGAATGAATTAGAACCGTTCAGACACTATGTTTGGAACGCATGACCGCGGCAAATGCCGGGATTGTCCTCCCTGATTTGGTAGAACTGTCTATTTAGCAGTTGTGATTTCGCACCTATACTGAATGGGAGGAATGGACAAAACCATTCTATCCGGGGCAAATGATTGTTGGTGCCCAGACAAATCCCATGTTAAAGGTGTGTCCGATATGACCGAGCGATTTATCCGCAACCATCAGTTTAATTTCATTAAAAAACAATCTGATCACGTACAGCGTGCTCATCATACAGTGTCTGATCCAAAAGTACTGGAAGCTGTTATTTTCCAAAGCGAAGCAAAAGTCATGGAACTGTTTCCTGAGCTGAGCGAGGATCAAAGAAAAGTGCTGGAGCCGATTACAACCTGCAAGAGCGCCCAGGATTTCAGCGATTACCTGCAAAAGGTCTGCGAGCATACGATTGATTTTCCAGCGATCTCGGAAGCGCAGATCAAGCGATTATTTCCGAAAAATAAAAAGCTGAAGCTGCCGAATCTCTCTGCGATGGATGTATCCAAATTGACCTACCTTGGCTGGCTTGACATCGCGACGAACAAGATTTACTACGTCTATCCGGATCAAGGGAAGTTCGTGGGAGTAGAAGGCAGATTTACGCCTGGAAGCAAGAAAAATCTTTGCTCGTTCTGTCACGGATATGAGGAAGTCGCGCTCGTATCCGCCATCTCCAAAGCGAAATCCTCCATTTCACCTGATTACTACAAAGCAGTAGGTAACTATATGTGTGTGGATACTCATCAGTGCAATAAGCAGATCACCGATGTGAGCAACCTGGAGGGCTTCATTGCACGCGTGCTGGCTAAAGAATAAGTTCTACTAGAGCGTTCCATGGAAAATGCTTGTGCAAGCCACCTTCTCTCAATTGAGAGAGGTGGCTTGTTCTACCTCTACACAGAACCGCCTCATTCTTTCTTCCCATTTCCATATTCTTCTTGTAGTTCATATGCATTATAATAGGATAATGCTAATTGCTCATTACCGATTGCAGGGGAGAATCAAATGACGAAGATTGATATATTGAAAGCAATGATTGCCCGGGACCAGACCAATGCGCTTGCTTGGTTCCTCTTAGGCTTGGAGTACGCGGAAAGAGGAAAGCGCAACGAGGCCTTGCATGCTTTTACACAGGCATTGACACATGGTGACGAAGAAATCAGGCAAAAAATCGTCAATGAACGAAGTCAAGTTCTGGAAGAGACTCCACTCAAAAAAGCAATAGAAGATACAGATTTTTTTCTTGCCTATGAATCGATCCCGACGCTCGTAACTGAGGGTAGCAGTGCTTCCGTTGAGGAAAAGGGGGAGGATCAGGAGGTAAGTCCTGTTTACTTATCAGATATAGGTGGTATGGATGCTGTGAAGAAAGCGATCCAGAACAAAATCATTCAGCCCTTCCAAACGATGGGCCATTCTGGTATTTTTCGCAAAAAAGGAGGCGGGAGCAGTGTGCTTCTGTACGGGCCGCCTGGTTGTGGAAAGTCCTTATTTGCAAAGGCGATCGCAGGGGAGTGCCAGGCTCGCTTTTTGCATTTGCCCATAACAGAGAGCTTGTCGCCGTATCAGGGTGTCAACGATGCACACATCAAGGAGCTTTTTGATAGCGCCCGTGAACAAATGCCCGCCTTGCTGTTCTTCGATGAGCTCGATGCGCTTAGCAATAATCGAGGAAAATCGTCTTCGTTGATGCTGCGAAGGGTCATCGACCAGATTCTTTGGGAAATCGATCAAATCAAGGCAAACGCAGATAAAATCTTGATCGTTGGCGCGACCAGCATGCCTTGGGATGTCGACCCTTCTTGCCAACGGCCAGGCCGTTTTGACAAAATGATTTTCGTAAGTCCGCCTGATAAGGAAGCGCGTGAAGCTATTTTTCGTTCCAAGCTGGCTGGGCGTCCATCGGAGCCACTCGACTTCTCCCAATTGGCTGCGTGGACCAACCTCTATTCCGCTTCGGATATTGAATATGTAGTAGAATTGGCTACCGAGCAGGTTCTTCATGACATTTTGACGAAGGGCATAGAGCGGCCGATCCAAATGAGTGACCTGAGAGAGTCGATCGCTGCGACGCGCTCCACGACCATCGAATGGCTGCGCACCATGAAAAGCTATATAAAATACGCGAATGAGGATGGGTTCTACGACGATGTAGAGTGTTATCTTCGCCGTCAAAAACGGTTGTAACTTCCCAGTTCTTTTTTGCGGAAGTTATGTTACGCTAACTTGTACACAGCCGTTGTGGAAGGAGAAAAAGATGAAGAAACTACACGCACTATGGATCGTCTTCCTGTCTGTTGCTTTTCTTTTGGCAGGGTGCAGCTCCGATCCGGTAGAAGAAGACGTCAACAACTATTTAAAAAATGAGTTGCCGAAGATGTCAACGCTGGAACAAGACATCCTCACCCAATTTGCAGCGATTTCGGGAAACCGCCAGCTTGATGCAGAGGCTTTGCACAAAGAATTGAATGACAAGGTTTTGTCCAAGTACGAGACGTTCGTACAGGAACTCGAAAAGATCAAGCCAGCCACCGAAGAAGTGCAACAGGCTCATGAAAAGCATGTGACAGCTGCCCTCGCTCAACTAGAGGCGTTCAAGACGGTTGTCTCCGCAATCAAAAACAAAGACCAAGCGGAACTAACCGCTGCCAGAGAAAAGCTGGAAGCGGCTAAAAAATTGGGTGATGAGTCCAAGGAAGCCATCAAGCAACTTGCGATTGGATACGGTGTTCAATAGCATCGAAGCAGTAATGGGCTTATTCGTACAAACCACCCGTATAAATGGATGCGAGCGTTTTGGCGATCTCATCGAGTGAAGCTTTATGCTGACACTTTACAATGTCCCACAAATACATTTCATGTGAGTAAAACCACCCCCGGGCGACCAGCTCGGGGTTTACTTCTTTCCGCGCCAGCCCCTGCTCCTGAGAGTACTTGATGTCCTGGGCGATCCGCAAGACGAACTGCTCGCGAATGTCCTCCCATTTTTTCTGAACCGTGGGAAACGCGCCGATCGCTTCGGAAAACAGCTTGAGCATGTCTCGCTCTGATTCCGCCATGTTCAGGAATGACGTTGTCTGATGGAGGATGAGCCGTTCAGCGTCCCCGCGAGACTGAGGATGGAATGGCAGCTCCGCGATCGAATAGAACGCAGCCATCACATCTTCCATCAAGACGATGAGAAAATCATCTTTGCCTGTAAAATGAACGTATGCAGTTCCGTACCCGGTTTTGGCACGTTTGATGATTTGAGAAATGGTTGCTTTGTGAAAACCTTCTTCTAGAAATACTTCTCGTGCAGCTTCCAGCAGCTTTTGCCGGGTCTGCTGCGCTCTGAGATGGCGTCCGTCGGTTACTGAATGACTCTGTTCCACTTGCCACGTCCCCCTTCTGCTACCTACAATACAGGGAAATTGCGGAAAAGGGAAGGTGATCCACGAGAGGAAGTCGTAATAGACCGAATATTGACATGCTATCAACTCTTCAGTAATCTTTGGGAAAGCACGTCATGATTCGTTTTGCCCAAGAAAAGGAGGAAAGTAAGCGATGAGTTCGAAATTGCTCGATATCTCCCGTCCACTCGCCCAGGGGACGCCAACATGGCCAGGGGATACACCTTTTTGCTATGAGGTAAACTGGCCCAAATCAGCGAGCGGTTCCGTCAATGTGGGGAAGCTGACCATGAGCATCCACACAGGCACGCACGTAGATGCCCCCTTTCACTTTGATGACGACGGTCGGAAAATGCTGCAATTGGATATCAACCTGTATGTTGGAAAGGCAAGAGTCGTAGAACTGACAAGCAGGCCAAGCATTGGTGCTTCGGATCTGGAAGAGCTGGATTTGACTGGTGTATCCAGACTTTTGATCCGCACCGGTTCTTGGACAGACCCAGGGAGCTTTCCCACTGAGATTTGCTTTCTTCGTGCAGACCTGGCTCCCTTTCTCGCTGAAAAAGGCATTCGCTTAATCGGCGTTGATGTCCCTTCCGTCGATCCGCTGGAGAGCAAGGAATTGGCTGCTCATCATAGTTTGCATGAACAAGACATCCATATTTTGGAGGGCTTGCTGCTCGACCATGTAGAGCCAGGCGATTATGAGTTGATGGCGCTGCCCTTGCCACTTGCTGAGGCAGACGGCAGCCCGGTTCGAGCCGTTTTGCGCACCCTGTAGCCATGAACACGAAAAAACCGTTCCCCTCATCTCGGGAGAACGGTTTTTTGCATTTGCATCTATCTCAACTTACGTGCTACGTACTTTGCAAGAGAGGGGATGTCTTCTCGATTACATCCCATGCCATACCACGAGCCTTCAGCCTTTCCAGAAAGGGGATCGGGTCGATCAGCTCTGGTGGAATGCATCCTGTTGTTTGCAAGAGCCCCTCTGCGATCATGTCGACGGCTACGACTGGCGGAATTCCTGTCTGCCAGATCGTTGCCTGAAACTCGGTTTTGTAGAAAACCTCGTCATGATTTGCAATGGTGTAGACGTAAACTTCCTTGCGTTTGTTATTTTGTTTGCCCTTGACGAGTGCGCCCACGCTGGAATAGCCGTGAATTTTACCCGCGAGATCTACCGGTTTGGGCATCGTGGTTACCACGACATCGCGAGGCACCACTTTGACGCCTTTAACATCGATCTCCTCGTCACTGTCAAGCCCCAGGTAGCTCAGCACCTTCAGCGTATTGACAAAATCGGGATGCAGCGCGTATTTGAAATCGACGTACTTGCACCCTTTTGCCCTGCCGATGGTTTCACCCAGTGTGGTCGCTTCCTCATGCTCGACATTGTAGCAGTCCAGCCAGCCGATTGGCTCTGGGAATTCGAACTCTTCCTTGTTGGCAAAGGGAGTGGGCAGATATTGCTCGCCTTTGTCGGCCGTCCAGTAATTGGGCTTCGCCAGACACTCCTGAATAGCCGTTTGTGGGCTGAAATAAGAGCAGAAGCCATCGTAATCAACAATGGAATTATCACCATCTCGGATCAGAATCGCGTCTACCTCGTCCAGTTGATCGACGGCGTAGCGTGCAGCGATATTCGAAAAGCCAGGGTCGCAGCCCAAGCCCATAATGCCAAGAATCCCGGCAGCACGGAACTTGTCATTCCATGCAAGCTGTTTGCGAAGCCATTGAGGCCCCGATGAAGCCGTATCAATATAATGAGTTTTGGTATTCAGGCAAGCTTTCATCACTTCAAAATTATTTTCTGGCAAACCGATGTGAAGCAACACATCGATGTCATCCAAAATCGCTTGCACGCTCAAGACATCCCGTGCATCCACGCGTTTTACCTGTATCTCTACATCTGTTTCACGCCTTAGCTCCGCAGCCAGCTCCTCGGCTGGACCGGTGGAAATATCAGCCAAAACCAGCTTGGTCAAATACTGGGATTTCACCAGCTCACACGCACTTACTTGTCCTACTCCGCCAACGCCTAATATCGCGACTCGCATAGAGTCCTCCTCCCTGATTGTACGAACTATCTTCGCATTCGAAACAGCCATTTTTGCAAATGCCAATCTTGATTGGTAAAGCATGTGGATACGATCAATACGGCGTCAATTGGTTCACGAGGACGAAGTCTCATGAATGGAAACCTCCTTCAATGTTCCAGATTTGGGTTGAGAGAAAAAGGGTCACCTCCTCTCCAGGGTAGCTTCCTTCATAACTTATGTTATGAAACAGCTATTGCGTCTCATGACAAAGGGAGTGCTCTCAGTTGCTAAAATGCAGATTTTTCAGATAATGACACATTCACATATTCTACCCTGATTATATAGTTTCACGATGAACAGACGATTTTCCTTTCTTGAAGAAAAAAAACATCACTTCCATCAGGGAAGGAAGGGTAACTACTTGATGAAAACAACCATTTGCCTAATAATAACGATGGTACCTGTCGCAAAAAAACGGTCTAGCATGAACGTACTATCAGGCAGGGGGAGGAATAGCGGTTGGAATCGATGACATTGCTGTTGTTTGGAGCTACTGGGGACTTGGCTGCTCGAAAGATATTCCCCGCCTTGTTTCGGATGTATGTGAATAAACAATTGCCCCAGCCTTTTTCGATAATTGCGGTGGGCAGGAGGAAGTGGTCGGCACGCCAATTTCAGGATCACGTCGCCCATGCCTTACACATGTACGGTCAGGATTGCACTACACAATCTCAACACATGCAGCCTTTCCTGCAAATGATCGATTACTTTGAAATGAATCTGAAGGATGGACGAGCCTACTCGGAATTACACCACCATGTGCAAAGGAAGGAAGAAGAGCTACAGATTAGTGGCAATCGCCTTTTTTATTTATCCGTTGCCCCCGAGTTTTTTGAAGGGATCAGTGTGAATCTGAAGAAAAGCGGATTGTGCAATAGCACTGGCTGGAAGCGTCTGATGATCGAAAAACCGTTCGGACGCGATCTGCAGTCCGCGAGAGAACTGAATCAGACACTTGCGGAAACGTTTTTGGAGGAAGAGATTTACCGGATCGACCACTACCTGGGGAAACCAATGGTGCAAAATCTGGAGTCACTCGAATACGCCAATCCCATGATTCAGGCCATCTGGAACAACGAGTATATCGCCAATGTGCAGATTACGGCCAGTGAAACGGTCGGGGTGGAGGAACGGGCAGGCTATTACGACCATACCGGTGCGATTCGGGATATGATTCAAAACCACTTGCTGCAGCTGGTCATGATGACAGCCATGCATTTGCCAAGGCACATGACTCCCGAAGAAATACGGGATGAGAAACGAAAAGTGATGGAAGCGATACGCCCTTTGCGCCAGGAGGATGTAGGGCAGCATGTCATTCGCGCTCAGTACGAGACCGGATATGTGGATGGTCAGGAAGTAGTTGCCTATCGGGATGAGACCGGAGTGGCGAAGGGTGCTACGACGGATACTTTTGTTGCGGCACGTCTTTTCATTGATACTCCGCGCTGGCAAGGAGTACCGTTTTACATTCGGACGGGAAAGCGGATGAAGGAGAAATCCACTCGAATCGTCGTGGAATGTAAAAATCCGAAACAACAGGATTCACAAGGAGATACGCTGGAACCGAATTTGCTGGTCATTCGCATTTTCCCAGATGAGGGGATTACCTGGCAGGTCAATCAGAAGAGTCCGGGGAAGGATGGCAAGCTGGAGGCTGTCAGTCTTCACTATATGCCTGATCCCAATAAGCTGCCGGAAGCGTATGAGCTGCTGCTGGGCGATGCCATGAAGGGCAACGCGGCTCACTTTGCTCATTGGAGAGAAGTCGAGCTTTCCTGGCAATGGGTAGAGCCGATCATTCAGGCTTTTGAGCAAAATGCCGTGCCACTCCACATGTACGAGGCAGGGTCCAATGGTCCAAAAGCAGCAGATGCCTTGCTGGAGCAAGACGGCTTTCAATGGTGGCTAGATCCCGTCATTTCAGAAGAGAGAACACCAATGACCATTTCATAAACCAAATCGGGAGAACGAGAAAGGAAGGCGGAAGAAATGAAGGTTGGATTAATCGGTCTGGGAAAAATGGGTTTGAGTCTGGGGCAGCAAATGCTGGAGAAAGGCCACGAGGTCACTGCATACGATGTGAACCCTGACGCGATTGAGGTGATTGCAGGCTGTGGTGCAAAGAAGGCTGAAAGCTTGGTGGAGCTGGTATCGATGCTACAATCTCCACGGGTTCTCTGGTTGATGGTTCCGCATACGCACGTGGATACGGTCTTAGAAGAGCTGCTGCCGCTTCTGGCTAGCGGCGATATCGTCGTAGAGGCAGGGAATTCCCACTACAAGGAATCGATACGCAGGGCCAACCGGTTTAAGGAATATGGTATCCTCTACCTGGATGCAGGCACCTCAGGCGGAATGGAAGGCGCTCGTCATGGCGCGTGCTATATGGTGGGGGGCGATCCCCAGGCTTGGCGCGTTGTGGAACCGATCATTCGCGATACAGCAGTGGAAAACGGATACTTGTATACGGGCCAATCGGGCAGTGGCCACTTTTTGAAAATGATCCATAACGGCATCGAGTACGGCATGATGGCAGCCATCGGTGAGGGCTTTGAAGTCCTTGAAAAAAGCGAATTTGATTACGATTTTGAGAAGGTAGCAGCAGTGTGGAACAACGGTTCCGTCATCCGCTCCTGGCTGATGGAGCTGACCGAAAGAGCTTTTTCCAAGGATGCCAATCTGGATGAGATCAAAGGAGTCATGCACTCATCCGGAGAGGGCAAATGGACCCTGGAAACAGCGTTGGACATGCAAGTGGCTACTCCTGTCATCGCGATGTCTCTGCTGATGCGCTACCGTTCCCTTGAGACCGACACCTTTTCCGGAAAGGTTGTAGCTGCGCTGCGCAATGAATTTGGAGGACATGCCGTAGAAAAGAAAGAATAGAATAAGGCTGAACGTATTGGCGAAAAGGGGGCTGCGAGTGTGAGGTTTGGCGTAGTCGGCACCAATTGGATAACCGAAGAATTTATTCGTTCTGGCAAGGAAATACCAGGTTTTTCGCTGGAAGCTGTCTATTCTCGGACAGAGGAGAGAGCAAAAGCGTTTGCAGAAAAGATGGGAGCGCCTCACACGTTTACCGACCTCGAAAAAATGGCAGCGAGCAAGCTTATCGATGCGGTGTACATCGCCAGTCCCAATTCTTTTCACGCATCGCAAGCGATTACCTGCATGAATCAAGGCATGCACGTCCTGTGTGAAAAGCCGTTCGCGTCCCATGCGGAGGAAGTCAAGCAAATGCTGGAAGCAGCCAAGAGAAATGACGTTTTGCTAATGGAGGCTGTAAAATCCACCTTTGCACCTAACTTTGGTGTCATCCAAGCGAACATGCACAAGCTGGGCAGGATTCGCCGCTACTTCGCCAGCAATTGCCAGTATTCCTCCCGCTATGATGCGTACAAGGAAGGTCAAATGTCGAATGCCTTCGATCCACAGTTTTCGAATGGTGCCTTGATGGATATTGGCATCTACTGTATTTATCCGCTCGTCGTATTGATGGGAAAGCCCGAGCGTATCCAGGCAGAAGCCATCCTGCTTGAGTCTGGTGTCGACGGGCAGGGGAGCATCTTGCTGCGATATCCTGATTGTGAAGCGCAAGTCATGTTCTCCAAAATCACCACCTCCTATTTGCCTGCCGAAATCCAGGGCGAGGACGCCACCATGATCATCAATAAAATCAACCGTCCGCAAAAGGTAGAGATCCGCTATCGGGACGGACGTGTTGAAGATCTGTCCGTGCCACAAACGCCTCAGATCATGCATTATGAAATCCGTGCCTTCATGGAACTGTTCCAAGCAGGGGAACGGGAATCACCTACGAATTCTCACCTTCATTCCATGATTGCGATGGAGATCATGGACGAAGCGCGAAAACAGATCGGTCTTTGCTTTCCTGCCGATCAGCCACGTGATTCATGAACAGAGCGACGAATAACAGGAGGTATGGCAAGTGAGAATGTATGATGTCACAGGTGCGATTTTTGAAGGCATGACGGTGTATAAGAATAAACCGGAGAAGCAGCCCAAGATCAGACCGCAGACGAACGGGTATGTGACCGAATCTCGGATCGAGCTGGATGTACATACGGGTACTCACGTCGATGCTCCGTTGCATATGGTCGTAGATGGGGAGACATTTGAGACGATTCCACTGGAAAAGCTGGTAGGCGCCTGCAAGGTGCTGGACTTGACAGACGTTGACGACAGGATCACCCAAGCTGATCTCGAGCGGTTCGCTATTGAAAAGGGCGATTTTTTGCTATTCAAAACGAAAAATTCGTTCTCGGAGGAATTCTCGTTCGAATTTGTGTACTTAGCCCATGACGGTGCAGAGTACCTTGCTTCTTTGGGTGTTCGCGGGGTAGGTACGGATGCGCTCGGAATTGAACGCAGCCAGGAAGGGCATCCCACACATAAGACGCTGTTCGCTGCTGAGATCATCGTGATTGAGGGACTGCGCTTGCAGGAGGTCGAGCAAGGCGAGTATTTTCTGGTGGCGGCACCGTTGAAGCTGCTGGGAACAGATGCCGCTCCTGCACGGGTATTGCTCTTTGAAGGCTTGGCAGTTACTGATTCGTAGATAGATGTTCAGCCAGACGCTGGACGTAAGAAGGCATGATTGACGATCTTGACACGATTGTTGGTGATGCCTTTTCTGCTTGATTGAGCATGTTTAAAAAAGAGGGATCAATTACCCGATCACAAATAAGTAGGTAGAGAACCGTATTTTTCAACACGGGTTCATTAGAATGGAATGCTGGAGAGGCAGGGGATCAGATCCATGCAAAAGCAATATGTCTTGGCCATTGATCAGGGTACGACGAGCTCAAGGGCCATTTTGTTTAATCGAGCAGGGAAGATCGTCGGAATGGCGCAGAAGGAATTTAAACAGCACTTCCCGCATCCGGGCTGGGTCGAGCATGATGGGCTCGAAATCTGGTCCTCGGTGGTCAGTGTCATCGGTGAAGTGTTGACGAGCCAAAATGTCGCAGCCCAGGATGTCGCTGCCATCGGGATCACCAATCAGCGTGAGACGACGGTCGTATGGGACAAGAAAACGGGCATACCCATTTACCCTGCGATTGTCTGGCAATCCCGGCAGACGGCAGACATTTGTGAGGACTTGAAGCAACAAGGCCTGACTAATCGGTTTCGCAGCAAAACCGGTTTGTTGATAGACGCTTATTTTTCCGGGACAAAGGTAAAGTGGATCCTGGATCATGTCCCGCAAGCACGCCAGCGTGCACAGCGGGGGGAGCTGTTGTTTGGGACCATCGACACCTGGCTGATCTGGAAGCTCTCTGGAGGAGCAGCTCACGTCACCGATTACACCAATGCATCACGTACGTTGATGTACAATATTCACGATTTGTGCTGGGACGAAGAGCTGCTCATGCACCTCGAAGTCCCTTCAGCCATCCTGCCAGAAGTGAAATCCAGCTCGGAAGTCTACGCCTACACTGATAAAAATCTGTTCTTCGGAGTGGAGGTGCCAATCAGCGGTGTGGCGGGCGATCAGCAGGCTGCGTTGTTTGGTCAGGCTTGCTTTGAACAGGGGATGGCAAAGAATACGTATGGAACAGGCTGCTTCATGCTAATGAATACGGGCACCGAGGCCGTTCAGTCTGAGCATGGGCTTTTAACCACTATCGCTTGGGGAGTGGGCGGACAGGTGGAATACGCGCTGGAGGGCAGCATTTTTGTTGCAGGCTCTGCTATTCAATGGCTGCGAGACGGATTACGCATGCTGAAATCGTCCGCAGACAGTGAGCAGTATGCTGCGAGAGTCGCCTCTACGCAAGGCGTGTACGTGGTTCCTGCCTTTGTCGGGTTAGGCACTCCTTATTGGGACAGTGATGTGCGCGGAGCTGTTTTCGGACTGACGCGAGGAACCACCAAGGAGCACTTTATCCGCGCTACCCTGGAGTCTCTCGCTTATCAGACTAAAGATGTCCTGACCGCGATGGAAGCCGATTCCGGTATCCGGCTGAAAAAGCTCCGAGTGGATGGTGGTGCAGTAAGCAACAACTTTTTGATGCAATTTCAAAGCGATCTCTTGGGTGTGTCCGTTGATCGGCCACAAGTCAACGAGACGACGGCTTTGGGTGCGGCGTACCTCGCAGGTCTGGCCGTTGGGTTCTGGCAAAATAAGCAAGAGATCGCTGATAATTGGAGGGTCGACAAATCCTTCTCGGTTGAAATGGATGAGGAGCAGCGCGACAATCTCTATGCTGGATGGAAAAGAGCGGTACGGGCGGCTATGGCTTTTTCCGAATAAAAAAGCCAAACCCTCTATGCATCTCAGTGGGCTTGGCGAGATTTTCGATTTATTTCACATTGGAAATGTTGCCATCAGCATCGATCTGCACATCCGTAGATATCGATTGCAGACGGTTTAACAGAGCAGCTCCATCCGCTTCATTCATGGGTACGGCACGTGCAAGCTCGGCATGAAACGGAATGGCCCTAAGCTCGCATTTGCCCGTTTTGGTACAGCTCGCTTGAAGGGCAATGCTTTCCCACGTTCGGGGTTCCGTGGAGCGGGTGAATATGAAATTGCCGAGGCTATAGGCGATCCATTTATCCTTGTACTGCTCCAGTCCTTGAATGACATGAGGGTGACCGCCTACGATCAGGTCGGCGCCAGCGTCTATGTAAGCACGTGCCAGTTCTTTCTGATTATCGAGAGGAAAGTCTTTTCTCTCCTCGCCCCAGTGAGGGATGACCACGATCAGATCCGCCTTCGGACGCGCTTCCTGGATCGCTTGTATCGCCTGCGTAGGATCGTAAGTAGCTGCGACACCTGGTTTGTTTTTGCCCGCATACCAGCTGACCTCCGGAATAACGCGGCTAAATCCGAAGATCGCGACTCGGATGCCGTTTTTTTCAACGTATACCGGAGCATAGGCGCGAGCGCTATCGACTCCCGCTCCCAAGTATTCGATCTGGTTCTCATCCAATGAGGCAAAGGTGTCGAGCAGACCTTCGACGCCTTGATCCATCGAGTGATTATTCGCAAGATTGACTGCATCGATTCCGGCAGCCTTGAGAGCGGGAAGTGCTGCGGGAGGCGACTTGTAGACAAACGCTTTGTTGATTGGCGGGGTTCCGCGAGTGGTTACGGGAGTTTCCAGATTCGCGATGGTGTAATCGTCTTGCAAGAACAGATCTTTTAGCTCCGTATAAGGGTAATCGTAGCCTTTTTCGATCAACATCTTCTCTACATTTCCTGCCATGATGACATCGCCGGCGAATGTGAGATGGATTTGGGGCTCCTGGTGCGGCTCCTGCTCTGTATGTTGGTTGTCAGGCTGCGTCAGGGGAAATCTGCCGTCTGAGCCTGAATCAGATGAAAAGGAGTTTGCAAACTGATACACGCCGATTGCAAGTACGGTTAACAAACAGAAAAGAAACGTTTGCACAGTTGCCCTGATCCACATTTTCCGTTTTTTTCTGCGCTGTGTTTTTACCCGGTGTGTCCGCGTCTGATTCATTCCACCCTCCCTTGAACTCTCTGATTGATATGGAAACATCCATTCATTATAACAAAAGTGCAGGGCGTGGAGCCAGTTCAGTCAACCTATACATGATAGTAAAAGAGGTGCAAAAAGATGCATGCTGCATTTGATCACTTGGTACATTTTCTACATCGCGCACCTGAAGAAGCGACGTCCGCTTTTCGTCAGGCAGGCTTTCACACGATGCCGGGTGGGCGTCATACGCATTGGGGGACGTGGAACAGTGTCTGTTACTTTGGACTCTCGTATATGGAATTTTTGGCTGTTCAGGACGCTGAGATCGCCGTTCAATGTGACAATCCCTTGATTGTTCAACTCGTCCAAGAAAATGCCTTGGGTGAAGGAATGGGACAAATCGCGATACGCACGAGCGAAATAGAACAATGGGCAGACCGTTTTCGCGTGCTGGGGCTGGAGGTCATTGGACCCTTGCCGGGAAGTCGTATGAGAGAAGACGGAACCAGAATCGCCTGGCGCATGCTGTTTGCAAAAGATCCTGACAGTCGATTGCGTCTGCCTTTTTTTATCCAATGGGAACAAAGCGACGAGGAGCGTCTACACGATTTGCAATCGAGAGGAATCATTGCGGAGCATTCCAATGGTGCCGAAAGACTGTTGGAGGTCGGGTACGCTGTCCGTCATCTGGAAGAAACGGTACAGCTATGGGAGCGCTGGTTTGGGTGGAAGGCAGGCGCTTCCTACGCCGACGGGCAAATAGCAGCTGATTGCCAAACGTTCACACTCTCTGGCGGGAATGTGACCTTGTGCCAGCCGAAGGGAATGGGCCTAACCCAGCAAGCTCTGGAAACGAAAGGGGAGCGGCCATTCTTTGCGAGAATGGCGGGAATGAAGGACAACATGGCTCTGTACCTGTATGGAGGAAGCTATTTCACTATTAATGAAGCAGGACACCATAAAGCAAAAAAAGCATAAAGACACTTATACGAAAAAAGCAGGACCATCTTGCGAGAGAAGGCTCCTGCTTTTTTTCAGTTCGATCATTGTTTTACGTGCGGAGGGCTTTCTTGGTAACTTGGCGGTACATGTAGAGCATCGCAACCCGCCATGTAGCCAGCATGCCAAAAGCCAACAGAAAAAACAGTCCAGCGGTTTGCAGAGCTGTGAAGGAGTCGTTGATCAATAGCTTGACGATGAGCCGCACCACCAGCAAGCCCCCAAGAATAAAGAACAGGGCTTTCGATGGCTTGAGATAAATATCTTCCCCCACGATCTCAAAGCGGGAGGTCAGGATCAGGGGGATGGACAGCACAATTCCAGCCAAAAAAGCGGTGAGATCGATAGCCGGTGACGTCAAGGTTCCCGGAAATAAGAACATGGCAAAGCCGGTAGCCATAAAAAACGGTGGCAAAATAATGCTTTTTGCAGAGACAGGCCTCTTGGCTCTTTTCATCCGTAAGAAGATCACGAAGACGGCCAAAATGATCGGTATGAGCAGGCCGAGTGTAGATGATGATAAAGTCTCCATGATGTGTTCCTCCAGTAGGCAAACATGATGATTTTAGTGTACACCATCACGGGGAAGGTAGACAAAGTTTGTACGGAAATCGTTGCAGTTGTCTACACTTTGTAACATCTTGCTGGCTACGCTGCTGCAGGGCTTTCATCGCTGGCACGTACGTCCAGCTTGTGCTTTTTGCTGTAGGAGTACGTAAAGATGCCTGAGAGCAAGGTAAGGGTGCCGAGACATATCAAGTAATTGCTTAACCCCAATAGATCGAGTGAGGCACCGGTAATCGCCAGCGCGATAAAGAAAAAGCTGCGGTCGAGCATGCTTTTAAAAGAGAAGAACCGGCCGTGCTGATTTTGCGGCAGTCGCTTCTGGAAAATGGTCGTGGTCACCGGGAAGAAAAAGGCGACGATGAAGCCAAAGAGAGCGAAGGATCCCAGCACCATGAGTTTGCTCGATACAAAGGTCATGCCGAACTGCGAGATGGCAAAGAAAAACAGCATCAGTGTCGACGAGGCCACTAGGTTGCGGCCGCCAATCCAGCGTTTGGCCAGCAGTCCGCCAATCAGAATGCTGATTCCTTCTGCTGCGAAGACCCATCCCATGAGCTGCGGCTCGCCTTGGATGGTGCTGAAGTTCAGGATCATCAGATTGACCCCGCCCAGGAACAGTGTAATTAATCCATTATTGATCAATCCAACGAAGATGGCAGGATCTTTGCGACTTGCCGTCAGGACTTCGCTGAACTGGATTTTTTCCTTGTTGCGATTCGACTGTACATGCGGAATCTTCACAAACAGTGTGACGATAGCCAGTGCAGCATAAGCCGCAAAGGAGAACAGGTAGAGCTGGGACAAAGACAGCGCTGCGACCAGAATACCGCCAGCAGCCGTACCAAAAATGCGTGAGAGTGTAGAAATGTTCAGGTAAGCACTGTTGGCTTTCAGCAATTCATCCTTGGACAGGATCGCAGGCAGGGATGCTTGCAGGGTAGGGAAGTAAAAGGCCGCAGAGCCTTGCATGACGATGAGAGCGACGATCATCCAGACCAGCGAATCATAAGCGATCGCAGGCATCATCAGAATCGGGCTGATACAGCGCACCAAGCTGGAGAAGATCAGTACCTTTCGCTTGTCGTAAGTGTCAATCACAACGCCTGCCTTTGGGGAAAGCAGGATGCTGACGGAGAGTCCGCTCATGAGAACCAAGGCTTTTAACGTATCAGAAGGAATCAGAGCCGACATAAACTGCAGATTGGCAATGATAAAAATCCACATGCCCGCCCCTGCAATGACTTCTCCGGTCATCAGCAGAAGAAACGTTCGGTTTCGCCACAACATAGAGGGCCACTCCTAATCAAAATTTTTTTGCTAGATGGTAGAGTAAAGTATAGCACTTGCCCAAAATTTTGTATATTCATGGCAGATGGTTATATACTCGTCGGAAGTAGCTTATATTCTCTGGAGTTTGGACAAGCTAGCTTTATACATTCACGACCATAACGCTATAAAGGAGTTCATCCAGATGTCGCGAAAACGGTCGTTACTGTTGCTGATCGGGTACGGCTTTGCTGCTACCTTGGCAATTTTTTATGGTTTGGTGGAGCGGCAAAGCCTGTTTGTGACATTTGTCTCTTTTCACTTGTTGGTCTGTCTGGGAATACCGCTGTTACATGGCTGGTGGGAAGGGAGCTTGCGGTCCAGCTGGCAGCAGGCTTGGGGGCATTATGAGCGAAGAGGCACCCGCTTTGGACTTGTTCTAGGGGCTATGCTCATGATCGGTGGGCTAGCGGGGATTTGGCTTTTACTGCAAACACCGGGCAGAGCGGAAGACATCCGGTCGGTTCTCGAACACTGGGGGCTGGATGCTCAGTGGATTTGGTGGTTCTCCATCTATCTGGTGGTGATCAACTCTCTGCTGGAGGAATTACTGTGGAGAGGATTTGTCCTGCAGCGTTTGCTGCACTTGATGACTTTTCCGGCTGCAATTCTTTTAACCAGCTTCTTTTTTTCTCTCTACCATCTGATCATTACTTCCGTGCTGTTTGGTGTTCTATGGGGCAGCCTGATGACGCTGCTGGTCTTTGGAGTAGGTGTCCTCTGGTCCTGGATGAAAGGGCTGTTTCCTTCTGTATATCCGACATGGCTCAGTCATATGCTGGCGGATGTTGGGCTCGTGGCTGGCGTGATTTTGTGGGTCTACCGTTAAAGTTGTCGTAAGCCATCAAGCGAGGGTGCAGCTTTGGCAGTATGAAAAGCCGATACTTCCCGCAGTGCGTGGGAATATCGGCTTTTTTGTGCTTGCTGAATGGCAGTTGTGATCGCTTACGTGGCTTGGCTGTTGCGTTGCGCCTGCCGGTGCTTTAACTGGCGCATCCGTTCTTCGATGACGTCCTGCCGATCCCGCAGGGTGTGCTTGTTCAGCAAATAGGAATTCGCCATGTCGCTGGGTCGATAAGGAGTAAGGTTTTGGGAGATGCACGCCTGCTTGTATGCCTCGAGCAAGTCAGGGGCAATCATAGGTAAATCCAGACTGACGTAGGGAATCCCTTTGTTCAGATCGTCAAGCCGCTTTTCGAGCCTAGCGATTAGTGCAGGAGCATCCAAACCAAGCTCCTGTAGTTCCGACTGATGCTGACGTACCAGCTTAACCGCATTGCCGATCATTTTCAATGCGCCGGCCTGATTGCCGCGACGCTGGTGATAAAGGCCAACTGCGATTTGAATCAAGCCCACCCAGATGAGTTTGCGCTCTGCTGGTGGTGCGCTTTTCCAATATTCTTCCAGAATTTCATGGCATTCAAAATAATCACGCTCAGCATGGAATAAAACAAGATAGTCTAGATACGGTTGAGGATACATCGAAATCACCTCACTGCTTGGTTTTCAACGGTTCACTTATATACTATTATAATGGATAGACAGCTGAAAACGAGGTGCGAGATACGATGACGAGAGACGAAATTATGGCTATATTAAAAGAACAGGATATGACCGAGGTCATAGAGCTGATTGAGGATGCTGAGAAGGGCGATCTGGAGGAGCTGGAATTGGCGGAGAGCCTTGGTCTTTTGCTCGATCGGGATTTGAACAGGGAAGTGCTTCAGCTGCTGGAGAGCCTTGGTGTAACGATCATTTATGTGAAAGACGACGATGAGGATGGCGAAGAGGAGAATGATTGATCCTCTGCACCTATTCACTTGAGCGAGAAGAACCAACCCGCATAGGAGGTTGGTTCTTTCTGTTCATTATTTCTGTGTCCAGACTCTGTTTTTGTTGCGGGTGGCAGGAAATTTTTCACCTCGACCCAGTTCGATGATCATTGGATCCTGTACGCTGGCGCCTGTTTCACCAATCTCCATGTAAACGCCGTTTTTAGGAGATTTGTCACCCTCGCGAAAACGACTTTGCTCGCCCATGAAGTCACCTTCCTTCTTGCGGTATTTCTTGCCGGGCTTAGTATATCCCTAGCTGATCGCTTCATGCTGTGCGATCTATTGACGATTTATTCCGAATTCATATACAGTAATATCAATAAATGGAAGTGGGGTGCATCTGTGTTACGTCTTACTTTGCAGAAAGACTCTAACGTATCCTATCACGAGCAATTGTACCAGCAGATCGCAGCCTCTATTCGTAGCGGTGATTTACCACCGCACGAACAGCTGCCTACGGTGAGAGAATTGGCAGCGCAGCTCAAGATTAATTACAATACCGTGCGCAGTGTTTATCTTCGATTGCAGCAAGAAGGTATGGTAGATTCCCGACAAGGCCGGGGAACGATTGTCAGCAATGTCGTCAATGACCCGCTCTTGACCCGCAATCCAGCACATTTGGCTTTGTTGGCAAAGGAAACCCTTCATAAGATAAAAGCGATGGGCTATTCCCTGGATGAATTTTCGCGTGTGCTTTCAGCGGTTATGCAGGAAGTGAATCAATTTCCTGTGCTATTCTTGCGTTTCACCGAACTGGAATTGGCCGAGTATTTGCGACTCGTTCAGTACCATCTTCCCAGTGCGATGGTGGAAGGAAGAACCTTTGAGGATTTTTCGGAGCGATTGGAGCGTGATCCGAGCTTTTTGCAGGAGTACAAAGCCATTGTCACGCATCCATCCGTGAGTATAAAGATGAGACAAAGCTTGCCCCGAGAAGCTCCGCCTGTAGTCAGTCTCGATTTTATTCCTGACCCGACGACGGTCATTCCGGCTATGGAGGCGTATCCACGCCATACGAAAGTGGGCCTCATCTGTGCCACGATCAGGGGAGCGGAAGGAATGATCCAAGACTTGCACAACGCGGGAATCACGCACCTGGAGCTGCGCATCATCGAGGCCAACCATCCGGATGTGTTTGAACTGATTTCCAGTTGCGATGTCGTCTATATTTCCAAGCCTGGCTATATGACGCGACCCCATTTATTGACCCTGCCCAAGGTGAAGGAATATCAAGAGGTTCCGGACTATCACGGCATCACCAAATTGCGCAAAATCGTTACACAATAGACCGTGACAAAGGCTGATTTTCCAAAGGACTAGACTCATGTACCATGCGGATGACCACTCACCTACATACCTTGTAGATGTACCGATCAGGAGGGGGTGAGGTTCATGGGTTGCGGATGCAGAAAGTCTAGCTGTAAAAAATGCTACTACAAAAAATGCTGCAAGAAGAAGTACTACAAAAAACACTGCTATTACAAACCATATTACAAAACCGAATGTAGCAGAAGCCATGGTCATGGTCATGGTCACGGCCACGGCTGCGGCTGTGGATTCGGTCACGGCGGCTCCTCTTCTAGTCACGGTGGTTACGACAGCAAATATTAAGGTGTAGAGAAGGCGCCGCTCCAGGCGCTTTTTCGCCTTTTTTTCCGATCATGTGAATAAACCACTTTTAAAAATCGTATATGTGCAACAACGATTTATTTTTGTCGCACTCATTGATCTTATTGGATGAATAAAACCGTATATGGAGGGTTATACCATGAGTGAGCATCTTCCTTCGAGTAAAGATGAAAGAACATGGGCCTTGGTGGCCCACCTGTCCGCATTGGTCGGCTGCTTCATTCCACTAGGCAACGTCATTGGTCCACTCATCGTTTGGCTGGTCAAAAGAGAGGGTAGCGAGTTTGTGGACATTCACGGGAAAGAAGCGCTTAACTTTAATCTGACTGTGACGATTTTTGCAGCTATTGCCACATTATTAATGCTCGTGTTGATTGGTGCTTTTCTCATGATTGCGCTGTTTGTGTTTTGGGTGATCTGTCTGATCATGGCTGTGATGAAGGTGAATGAAGGAAAAATCTATCGTTATCCGATTACCTTTCGATTTATTAAATAGGAACATTGCTCCCAAATGAGTCGTCTCCAGCAGGAGGAGGCTTTCTTGTACTATCGGAAAGTTTAAGTGCGCTAAAGCGCTAAAAAGATTAGCGGAAGATAGTATAAGTGCAACTAAGGCTCCGCCAAAAGGTTGGCGTAGCCAAGTTTTCTAATTCTGAAAAAAGGTAATTTTCCCCCAATTGAAGGATTAAAGAGGGCCCTTACAGAATTCTTTTGCGTGTGTGCATACGCCAAAAAGGGGTGGTAACGGCATGTTGACGGGCATTACTGTGGTCGATTTTTCGCGCCATCTTCCCGGACCCATCTGTACCATGAGACTCGCTGATCTGGGGGCGGAGGTGATCGAAATCCTTCCGTATCCGCTGGATCACGCCCTTTTATCGCATTCTGCAACTGGTTTTGCCAGGGAACCGGGAGCGTTTACCTTGCGTTCTCATCGCAATCATAAAAGCGTTTCGCTTAATTTGCGGACGGCGGAGGGGAAGGCGCTCGCGTTTGCTCTGGCCAGACAGGCTGATGTCGTGGTTGAAAGCTACCGGCCAGGCGTTTTGCGCCATTTGGGACTCGATTACGACAGTGTATGGGCTGCGCATCCAGCTGTCATCTACTGCTCTGTCACGAACTACGGACAGAGTGGGGAAATGTCTCAGTCGAGTGGACATGATTTGAACATTCAGGCTGTCAGCGGGTTTTTATCCGCTGTTCGTGATGGCGAGGGAAGACCGGTTGTGACGGATATCCCTCTCGCGGATTACGCGGTTGGTGTATACGCGAGTGAACAAATCTGCGCAGCTCTCGTTCATCGCGCACGTACCGGAAGAGGTGCCTACCTGGATATCGCATCTGCCGATCTGCTAACCACCTGGACAGGCCTGCATGCCCTGCTTTCCAAGCAAAGTGGAGTCGATCAACGAACGGGAGCTTGGTCGAAGGACTATGTAGCCTATCGCGTTTACGAGACGGCAGACGGTCAATTTGTGGCTCTTGCTGCGCGCGAAGAAAAGTTCTGGCGCAACTTCTGCCGAGCGGTTGGACGAGCTGACTGGGAGAGCTTGCACACGGCTACGATCAATCAACATCACGACTTGTATGAAGAACTGTGTTCCTTGTTTTTGTCTCGAACCCAAGCAGAGTGGGGCGAATTCGGAATGGAGGTCGACTGTTGCCTGACAGCTGTGGAGGAACAGGAGAACTGGGCGGAGAACGGGTATGCCCAAACCAGGGAAATTGCCTATTCTTTGCCGTACCTGGATCGCAAAACGGAACCGCATACCACACGCGATCATTCTTGGTATATCGACCATACGCATGAGCTGTTGAAGAAAAAATGCAAGATGACAGCAGGCGATATCCGACGTCTGGAGGGGCAAGGCGTCATTCCTGTGAAGTCAATAGAGAGGAGCTAAGAAGATGGAAGAGCTGCAAACGAAGCCAATCTGGACTACGTACGAGGAAGGTGTCTTCACAATTACTTTGAATCGTCCACAAGTATTGAATGCGATGACAATCGAGATGTTCAGGCTGTTGCAGGGTGCAATTGGCGAAGCAGCGAAGGACGAGTCCGTGGAAATCGTCCTGCTTCGGGGAGCAGGGGGACATTTTTGTTCAGGTGCTGACTTGAGCGTTCTGGGTTCAATGGGGGAAGAAAGCCAAGCAAATGATGCGCTGACAGTGATCAATGAATTTCTGACTGCCCTGCATCACATGCCGAAGCCCGTAATCGCAGTGATAGAAGGAGTCGCGGTGGGGGCAGGACTGAATCTGGCTCTGCATGCGGATTTTGTCATCGCAACTGAAGATGCACGGCTGCAGGAGCCTTTTGTTCAGATCGGATTGACAACGGATTTTGGAGGAACCTATCTCCTGCCTCGCCTAGTCGGAATGGCACAGGCAAAACGGCTTGCGTTGCTGGGCGACAGGCTTTCGGGAAGCGAAGCCGCGCAGATCGGACTGATTTACAAGGCTGTGCATGTCGAACAGCTCGACCAGGAAGTGGAGCAATTAATCACCCAGCTTCGCAGATTGCCCAAGCAGGCTTTTGCTGTGACCAAGTCCGGGATGAACCATAGCCTGGATCATGACCTGCAGTACGCCTTGGCTTGGGAGAAGGAGCAGCAGCCTGCTTTGTTGAAGCATCCTGAATTCGCTGCTTTGGTTCGTGCCCGGATGAAACGCGGATAATTGGAAAGATTATCCGTTGAGCCATCACGGGTTCTGTGGTAGAGTAAGGATAACAACATCCTGCGATGTACGTAAGGCCGTAAATGTTTCTAACCTTATACGTGTTATTCGGGAGACGAAAATTCGTGACGGATGCCAGGCCCACCTCCTGCTGGGATGCATGGGAAGGCAGAAGTGCGAAAGGTGTCACCCACCTGTGTGAGCGCAGGTTTTAGAAACATGAGGTCAACGGCAGAGCGGGTAACGAATGCAAAACCAAAACCACCCGGAAAAATATTCCAGGTGGTTTTTTTGTTTTAAGGCTGACGTGTAAAAGGATGAGGCAATACGTGTTTGTGTTTTATTTATTGCATGGGGTTGGAAGATTGACTGGATTCGTTCTTATTCCCTTTGCTTCTTCCCTGCTGACCCTGTTCATCTCCTTGCTGGACAATCGTCAGAGACTGGTTCAAAGACTGGGTGTCCTGCGCATCTTGGAGGATTTGATACATTTGCAGGAAGTTGGCTTTTTGGCCTTCGGGAATTCCTTTAATACGGACGGTCATTTCTTGTGGACCATTCTGTTGCTGGCCATTTTGCTGCCCACCGCTTTGCGAGGAGCTTTTGCTGTTATGACCGTTTGAAGGCTCGTCGAGAAAACCGAGGAACATGGAGTCATTTTCTTCATTGTTGTCTTGGGATTGCTGTTGTTGTTGGGAATTGCTGCTGCCTTGCTGCTGCTGTTGTTGACCATTGTGGTCACCCTGCTGCTGGTCGAAAAGCACACTAAACTCGTTTAGGTCAGTCTGAATAATGCCAATGACGTTCATTTCGATCCTCCCTTCATTGAATCAACCTGGATGCTTGGTGTGATGAACGCCCTTATGCTGTAAATAGCTGTGGTAAAAATATTCGACCACACCAATGGCAAAAGTAGTTACGAGTATGCCCGACAAGTGATACGTCTGGTTAAAGAGGGCGCAGGAAGCCCAAAACAAAGCAAACACAAGAAGAAAATCCGCAGTGGTTGCAAATGTATTGTTCGTATTCGGCAGGATCAACAAATCACCGATCGCATAGGCGATCAGACTGACGATGATACTGGCGACGAAGGCAAACGTGAGTGACGTTCCTGACCACCAGAGACCTGGAATCCCGATGACGCCGTTAATCAGGAGCTTGATGATGATGTTCAAAGAACGAACCCCTCCTTTCATACCCTTAGTATGAACGTTGCCAACCTAGCTATGCGTAGTCGGGGTGTTCGTTTTTAATTGTCGAATCAGTGCTTCGTCAGGTGTGACGTACAAGGTGCGCTGCTGCTCATAGATACAAAATCCTGGTTTCGAACCATTCGGTTTTTTTACATGCTTGACCAGCGTATAGTCGACAGGGACCTGACTTCCTTGTTGAGCGCGACTGAAATAAGCCGCCAGATTGGCTGCCTCCAGCAACGTCCGGTCAGAAAACTGACGAGCCCGAATCACGACGTGCGAGCCAGGGATATCCTTCGTGTGCAGCCACGTCTCGTGAGGAGAGGCGAGCTTGTTGGTCAAATACTCATTTTGCTTGTTGTTCTTTCCGACGAGAATCTCGGTGCCATCTGTTGACACGTATTTTTCCAGCTCTGGCCGCGTATCTTTTTTCTTGCGCATCCCGCGTTTTTTTCGGTTCCGTACATAACCCTGCTCGACTAGCTCTTCGCGAATTTCCTCCGCTTCGGTCAAACTAGCGTGCTCCAGCTGACCGAGCAAGCCATCGAGGTAAAGGATTTCGGTTTTCGCTTGTTCGATCTGTTCATTCACAACCTGTATGCTGTTTTTCGCCTTGTTGTAGCGTTTGTAGTAGGCTTGCAGGTTTTCGGAAGGGGTTTTCAACGGGTCTAGTGGGATAGACAGTGTTGCGCCGGCCTCATCATACCAGTTCACGGTGACCAGTTCCTTATCGCCGCGTTTGATCTGATGCATATTGGCTGTAATCATCTCGCCGTACAGTCGGAATTGTTCCGCATCCTTGGCTTCCTCCAAAGTCTGCAGCAGCTTTTCAATCTTCTTTTCGTTTTTGTTCCTTTCCGTTGTCACAAAACGAATCAGATCGTGTGCGCGCTGCTTCACGGTATCTCTCAAGGCTTTTCCTTCGTAAAATGCCTGGAGGCACTGATGGACGTTAGGGAAAGGAGTGACTGTCTCGGCCGGCAAGTGGGTGAGTTCCACGACGTGAAAATACGACTTGTCCTTGGTCGTGACCACCGTTGGAGAATATTGATGCAAAAGGATTTCCTGCCTGATTTCAGCAAAGGCCTCCCACACGGTTTCTTGTGTAGCCAAACCAGCCCTGTACAGGATCTCCTTGGCCAAAAGCGGGCTTACCCCTGTGTAGGAATCCACGATTTGTTTGTCCAGTCGTCCGCCATTCCAATCCAGCAAAGAGATGAACTCTGCCTTGGAGACGCTGAGCAAATCACGCTTGTCCTGGCTTGGAGGAGAAACATAGGGACGTCCTGGAACCACTTGTCTGTACTGGCTGATCGCTGCTGTAACGTGCATGGCACTATCCAGAATCATTCCAGTCGCAGGATCTACCAGGATGATATTGCTGTGTTTCCCCATCACCTCCATAATGACTCTGCGAACCGCTGTATCGCCCAGTTCGTCGCGGGTACGGACATCGATATGAATGATGCGTTCCATCCCTACCTGCTGGATGGACTCGATCACGCCTCCCTCGCAATGCTTGCGCAGCAGCATGCAAAACATCGGGGCTTCCAATGGATTGGTAAACTCCTCCGTGGTCTGGTGGATGCGCGGATAAGTTGGGTTGGCGGATAAAAGAAGCTTTACGTTCTCGCCTTGTGCGCGAATTTGCATGATGATATCGCTGTGGTGGGGCTGATGGATCTTGGAGATGCGTCCGCCCACCAATCTATGTAACTCCTGTGCCAAAGCACGAGTGACTACGCCGTCGAATGCCATAAAAACTCACCTCATTAGAAAATAAGAATGATGCCATCACAGTGTAGCATAAAACAGGGGAGTGGGAGGAATCTTGTTCTCTGCCCCGCTTTAGTTGACACTGCAAATAGTTGTCTCCTATAATTAATTAACGATTTTTGGCCGATAGGGATATAGACATGTTGTCCCATCGCGGTGACTCATCCTTAAAGAGAGCCTCAGCCAGAGGGTTTCTTTTCTGGGAAGTGATAAAATGATTCGAAGCATGACAGGGTATGGACGGAAAGAGGAAGGAAAAGGCTCATTGCGTTTGACGGTGGAAATACGAGCCGTCAATCATCGGTTTTCTGACATCCTTGTTCGCTTGCCCAGAGCTTGGAGCATGCTGGAGGATCCCGTGCGCAAGCTGGTGGCACAAAGTGTGAGGCGAGGCCGGGCAGAGGTGAACATCTCGGTGGAGGAAGAGCGCAGTACGGCATCTTCTTCTCTTACTGTGGACTGGAGTGTTGCAGAACAGTTCGTCCTGATCTCACATGAAATGAACGAGCGTTTTTCACTGAACACACCTTTGACCGCGAAGGACTTATTGCTTTTGCCAGGAGTCATACATACCGAGGATTCAAACGAAAAAGAGGGCGAAGATATAAGCGAATGGATTCTTGCTCTGGTCGAATCTGCAGCACAGGACTTGTCCTCCATGAAAATCGCGGAGGGGAATCTTCTTGAGAAGGACCTGACAAATCGTCTTTCGCAGATCCGCACATGGATCGATGAAATTCGTGAGCATGTTCCTCAGGTGAGTGAAGAATACCGCAATCGTCTCCAACAGCGCATCGCTGAGATGTTGAGTCAGGTATCGTTTGAATGGGAACCACAAAGAATGGCACAGGAATTGGCTTTTTTCGCTGAGAAAAGCGACATCAGTGAAGAAGTGATTCGACTGCAGAGTCACTGCCTCCAGTTTGCGGAGCAGCTCGAACAGGAAGAGGCGATTGGGCGCAAGCTTGATTTTCTCCTGCAGGAAATGAATCGGGAAGCAAACACGATCGCATCGAAGGCAAATCATTTACATATTCAGCATTTGGCCGTCGAAATCAAGACTGAGCTGGAAAAAATGAGAGAGCAAGTTCAGAACATCGAGTAGGATGAAAGGATGGGCTGGGCCGCATGGCAATCAAGCTAATTAATATCGGATTCGGCAACATTGTGAACGCCAATCGCATCATCTCCATTGTAAGTCCCGAATCAGCTCCAATCAAACGGATCATTCAGGAAGCGCGTGACCGCAATATGCTGGTAGACGCCACTTACGGCAGAAGGACGCGTGCAGTGATCATTACAGACAGCGATCACGTCATCTTGTCAGCTGTGCAGCCAGAGACAGTAGCACAGCGTTTGACGACGAAAGATGATGAATCGGATGAATAACTAGGAGTTGAATCATGGACATGGTAGACCGCGGTCTCCTCTTGGTTCTCTCCGGACCTGCTGGAGTAGGAAAAGGTACGGTGTGCAAAGCCCTTCGCGAATGTATGCCCAATCTGGTATACTCGGTATCTGCTACGACTCGCAACCCGCGTCCGGGAGAAGTTGAGGGAGTTAATTATTTTTTCAAGTCAAAAGAAGAATTTCGCCGTATGATTGAGCAGGATGAACTGCTCGAATGGGCAGAGTACGTAGGGAACTACTACGGAACACCTCGTGCATTCGTCGATTCCATGCTGGAAGCAGGGCGCGATGTGATTCTGGAGATTGAAGTCCAGGGTGCTCTGCAGGTAAAAGAAAAATTCCCTCAAGGGACGTTTCTTTTCCTGGCGCCTCCAGACCTCGAAGAACTGGAAAGCCGGATCGTGGGAAGAGGCACGGAGTCAGAAGAAACCATTCGCAAGCGCATGGAAGTAGCGCGTGAGGAAATCGAGCTGATGGATCACTACGATTACGTGGTCGTCAATGACGAGATCGAATGGGCGTGTGATCGGATTCGATCGATCATTACAGCAGAGCATTTGAAAAAAGATCGTCAGGTTCACAAATATCGCAAATGGCTCAAGGAGGTACGGTAAAGATGTTGTATCCATCGATTGATGAACTGACCGCAAAGGCGGACAGCAAGTACATTTTGGTGACGGTGGCTTCCAAGCGGGCTCGCCAGCTTCGGGAGAACAGCCCGATGCAAGTAGTGAAGCCAAAATCGAAAAAGCATGTAGGCATGGCTTTGGAAGAGATGATTACAGACGAGCTCGTATACGAGTACGTAGAAGCGCGTAAATAGGAACGGACTACGAAAAACAACCTCCAGCAGGTTGTTTTTTTCGGATGGAGCTAAACTGTGAAAAAGCCTCGGTAAGAGGTTTGGGGGGAGAATTGAGGATGCATTCGCTTAAGGGAAAACGAATCGTGCTCGGTGTATCAGGGGGGATCGCTGCTTACAAGGCGGCTGCACTTACCAGCAAGCTTACCCAGGCAGGAGCCACTGTCCATGTCATCCTGACGCAAAATGCAGCGAGGTTTGTCCAGCCGGTGACGTTTCAGGCACTTTCTCACCAGCCCGTTCACCATGACATTTTTGATGAGCCCGATCCGCACGTGATCAGCCATATTGAGCTTGCAGACCGTGCTGATCTGGTTCTGGTGGCGCCTGCGACTGCCAATCTGATTGGCAAGATGGCCCACGGGTTGGCCGATGACATGCTGACGACGACGATTCTGGCTACAAAGGCACCTGTCATGGTAGCGCCAGCGATGAACGTGAATATGTACGACCATCCCGCCGTGCGGGCCAACATGGAGAAGCTGGCTGAGTACGGTTATCGTTTTGTGGAACCGGGAGAAGGACTGCTTGCCTGTGGCTGGGTAGGAAAAGGGCGCTTGGCTGAGCCAGAAGAAATCGTGCAGGCTGTAGCTGCATTTTTTGCAGAGCATGAGAGCGAAAGCTGTACGAAAAAGGATTTAATAGGGAAAAAAGTACTTGTGACGGCTGGTCCGACCCGAGAAAAAATCGATCCGGTGCGTTATATTACGAACCACGCTTCTGGCAAAATGGGGTATGCCATTGCAGAAGCAGCGCGTGACCGTGGAGCAGACGTGGTACTGATCAGCGGACCGACATCGTTACCTCGTCCTGTCGGTGTCGATTTTGTAGCCGTAGAGTCAGTACAGGAGATGTTCGATGCCGTCATGAAAGCACTGCCGGACAGCGATATTGTGATCAAGTCAGCTGCTGTATCCGACTACAGACCGCGCACGGTATACGACCATAAAATGAAAAAAGGCGACGGCGAGCTTGTGCTTGAATTGGACAAAGCTCCTGATATTTTGAAGACCATCGGTGAACGGAAAGCCAATCAGTTCTTAGTCGGATTCGCAGCAGAGACGCAAGATCTCCTCGAAAATGCGAAGTCCAAGCTGGAACGCAAAAACCTGGACATGATTGTAGCCAACAACGTCTTGACCGAAGGAGCCGGAATGGGGAGCGATACGAACATCGTCACGCTGATGTCCCGGTCTGGCGAACAGGTAGAGTTGGCTCAGATGAGCAAAAGGGCAGTGGCGGACAAGCTATTTGACGCCATCGGGTTGTTGATCGGACAGCGTTCGCTTCGTGATTTGTCATGATTGCCCATATTATTGTGGATGTGCCAGTCAGCCGGACGAATCGCCCCTTTGATTACCGTGTACCTGCCTGGCTTAGTCCCTTGATTCAGGTCGGGAGCCGTGTAGTCGTGCCTTTTGGACCGCGCAAGCTTCAGGGGTATGTGGTTGGAATCTCGGAGAACACGGAGCACGGTGTGGACGAAGATCGCCTCAAAGACGTGGAGCAGGTCATGGACGATACACCACCATTGACAGCGGAATTGCTGAAAATGAGTGAATGGATGTCCGGGCAGTATCTTTGTCCCTGGGTAACGGCTGTGCAAGCGATGCTCCCTGCTGTCCTCAAGGGCAAGGCACAGAAGTGGCTGACTGCCAGTGACCAGCTGGACGAGCGGATTTGCGCTAATTCTGGATTGCTCTGGGAACTGCTGCGCAAGCGACAATTGCCTCTTGCCGAAGTGGAGAAACAGTTTCCTGACGAATACATGCTCATACCCGGCTGGATTCACAGCGGGCTGATCACGACAGAGTACCAGGTGAAGGATCGGATCACCAAGAAGCAGCAAAGCTTTGTAAAATGCTTGCTCAGTCCCGAGCAAATGATGGAGGTCCTAGGTTCCCTTTCCGCTCGTGCAGATCAAATGCGCCGCGTGCTGGAGCTGTTTTTGCAGCATCCCGCGGACAGCTTTTCCATCCAGACGATGCGTGACGAGTTTGGCGTCAATCGCTCGGCTTTAAAAAGCATGGAAGCAAAAGGCTGGGTAGCGATCGAGCAGGTCGAGGTGTATCGAGACCCCTATGCCAATCGGCGTTTTGTGGAGCGGAAAAAGCCGGCATTCACTCTTCGGCAGCAGGAAGTGCTGGCTCCCATCATTCGCTCGATTCAAGAGTCCAGCTATGCCTCATTCCTGCTGCACGGCGTGACCGGTAGCGGAAAGACGGAGGTGTATCTGGAGGCGATTGAGCATACCCTCGCAAAGGGGCGGGAAGCCATTTTTCTCGTACCGGAAATCTCTTTGACTCCGCAGATGGTAGAACGCTTCAAGGAGCGTTTTGGTGCGGATGTAGCGGTGCTGCACAGTGCCCTGTCCCAAGGAGAGCGGTATGATGAATGGCGCAAGATCATCCGCAAGCAGGTCAAGGTCGTAGTAGGTGCCCGTTCTGCGATCTTCGCTCCCTTTCAGAATGTAGGGCTCATCGTCATCGACGAAGAGCACGAGAGCTCCTACAAGCAGGAGGAGACACCGCGCTACCATGCACGGGAGGTCGCCTTGTGGCGAGCCAAGGAAAACGGTGCCGTCCTGTTGATGGGAAGCGCCACACCTGCACTAGAGACATATGCACTCGCAACAAGGGGCAGGTACACGCTGCTGGAAATGCCCGACCGTGTCGGCCATCGTCCCATGCCTCAAGTCCATGTCGTTGATATGCGCGAGGAGCTGCACGCGGAGAATCGCTCCATGTTTAGTCGGCTTTTGCATGAGATGATTGCGGATCGCCTGAAAAAGCAGGAGCAAATGGTGATCTTTCTCAACAGACGCGGCTTCTCCACCTTTGTCATGTGCCGATCTTGCGGCTATACATTGAACTGCATTCATTGCGATATTTCGCTTACGTACCACAAGAGCAATCATACGGCACGCTGTCACTATTGCGGCTATACCATCGCCCAGCCTGCCCATTGTCCGGAGTGTCAGAGCGAGCATATCCGTTTTTTTGGTACGGGAACACAAAAAGTGGAGGCAGAGCTGGCCAAGCTGTTTCCCGGCATTCGCGTCATTCGCATGGACGTGGACACGACATCGAGGAAAGGCTCGCATGAGGAATTGCTTAGCAAATTCCGTCAGGGTCAAGGAGATGTCTTGTTGGGGACGCAGATGATCGCCAAGGGCCTGGACTTCCCGCGAGTGACACTGGCTGGCATTATTGCGGCAGATACATCCTTGCATCTTCCTGATTTTCGGGCAGCCGAGAAAACCTTTCAGCTGTTGACGCAGGTAGGCGGTCGAGCAGGGCGCCATGAGCTTGAAGGGGATGTCGTGATCCAGACGTATACGCCAGAGCATTACAGCATCATTCATGCGACCAGGCACGATTATCCAGCGTTTTATCAGGATGAGATGCTGCAGCGCCGACGTACCGGATATCCCCCTTACTATCGACTCGTACTGATCACGTTCAGTCATGAAGATGTCCCTGTCGTGATCCGCGGGGCGCATGTGATGGGAGATTTTTTGCGGCAAAGAGTGGCGTCTACGACGATCCTGCTAGGCCCTGTCGCCTCGCCGATCGCCCGAGTGAAGGATAGATTTCGTTTTCAGATCATGCTAAAATATCGGGATGAACCGAATGTGACGGAATTGCTTACCCAAGCGACTGCAGCATTCGAAGAGTGGAACAAACAGCAGAAGGTACTGATGACCATCGATGTCGATCCGTACGTATTGCTTTAGGGAGGATAAAAAACACATGGCCATTCGTTCTATCGTAAAACATCCAGATCCAATCCTTCGGGAAAAAGCGATCGTGGTGACCAAATTTAACGCAAATCTGCACAAATTGCTGGACGATATGGCAGACACCATGTACGACGCCAATGGCGTAGGACTGGCTGCACCGCAAGTAGGTATTTCCAAGCGCGTCATCGTCATGGACTGCGGAGACGGACTGATCGAGATGGTCAATCCGGAAATCGTGGAGCACGAAGGAGAACAGTTTGACTATCCGGAGGGCTGCTTGAGCATCCCGGGACTGCGTGGAGACGTTCGCCGTCACCAGTGGATCAAGCTGCGCGGACAGGATCGTTTTGGCAATCAGGTGGAACTCGAAGCGGAAGAGCTTCTGTCCCGTTGCGCACAGCATGAAATCGATCATTTGAACGGTGTTCTGTTCATCGATGTGGCAGACAAGGTGTACCAAGTGAACCCGGACGAGGAAGGGGAATAAATCGATTTGAGAGATGTACGTATCCTGTTTATGGGAACGCCTGACTTCGCCGTATCCAGTCTGGATGCCCTGATAAAAGCAGGCTTTAACGTTATTGGTGTGGTCACGCAGCCTGATCGCCCGGTAGGACGAAAACAAGTATTGACGCCGCCGCCTGTAAAAGAGGCGGCTTTACGTCATGGACTGCAAGTGCTGCAGCCGGAGAGGATCAAGTCGGAGGAAGCCTTGGCCGAAGTGCTCTCCCTGTCTCCGGATCTGATCGTGACCGCTGCCTACGGTCAGATATTGCCTAAAAAACTGCTGGAAGCTCCTAAATTCGGCTGCATTAACGTGCACGCTTCCTTGCTCCCCAAATACAGGGGAGGAGCGCCGATTCACAAATGCATCGTCGAAGGGGAAAAGGAGTCTGGCGTTACGATCATGTACATGGTAGAGGCGCTGGATGCAGGCGATATGCTCTCCAAGGTTGTCGTTCCGATCGAGGAGCGGGATACAGTGGGAACCCTTCACGACAAGCTGGCAGCAGCCGGTTCTGCCTTGTTGATCGAAACCATTCCTGCTCTTTTGGCTGGGGAATTGACAGCAGAAGTTCAGGACCATGACGCGGCTACGATTGCTCCAAATATCAAGCGGACTGACGAGCAGATCGACTGGTCTCGCACTGCCGAACAAATCTATAATCAGGTGCGAGGGCTAAATCCGTGGCCAGTAGCCTTTACGAAATACCAGGGCAAGGTATGGAAAATCTGGTGGGTGGAAAAGGTAGTGGATGCAGCGGTGGATCATCAGCCAGGAACAATCCTGGCGCGAGACGAGGATGGATTGATCATTGCCTGCGGTAGTGGTGCTGTGAAAATCACCGAACTGCAGCCTGAGGGCAAAAAACGAATGAGCGCTCTCGACTTTTTACGCGGTGCGGGCAACAGCATAGAAATCGGCACGAAAGTAGGAGAGTAGCCCGTGGCAAAAAAAGGAGCTCGTGACCTTGCTCTGGACGTATTGAACAGGGTAGAAGAACAGAAGTCTTACAGCAATCTGGAACTGAGACACGTATTGGACAAAGCAGATCTGAGCGCTGCTGATGCGGGTCTGGTGACAGAGCTGGTCTATGGAACGATTCAGCATAAATTAACACTTGATTTTGTCCTGTCCCACTTTGTAGGGGGCAAAAAAATACAAAGCTGGGTGCGCAATCTTCTGCGTCTCAGTCTCTATCAGATTCATTATTTGGATCGGATTCCTGAGCGCGCTGCGGTACACGAGGCAGTTGAAATCGCCAAGCGGAGAGGTCATCAAGGGATATCCTCGATGGTCAATGGAGTCCTGCGAAATGTGCTGCGCAATCCCGATGTGTGGGAGCGCCAACCAAAAGGGGATGCTGTGGAGCAATTGGCTGTCGCCTACTCGCACCCCCAATGGCTGGTGCGTCAATGGCTGAAGGAGTATGGAGAGGAGACGACCCGTGAGATCTGTGAAGCGAACAATCGTGCTCCTCACAGCTCGGTCCGCGTCAATCGTCTCAAAACCACCCGCGAACAGCTGATTGCCAGTTTGAAAGAAGAGGGTCATGTCGTACAGCCTTCTCCGCTTAGTCCAGATGGCATCTTGCTGGCGGGGGGAAATGCAGCTGGCACAAGCTGGTTTAAAAAAGGGTATTGCACGGTGCAGGATGAAAGCTCGATGCTGGTAGCGTCTGCAGTTTCTCCAAAGCCAGGGATGCGTGTGCTCGATGCGTGTGCTGCGCCAGGAGGCAAGACTACGCATTTGGCCGAGCGCATGGAAAACCGCGGGGAAATCGTGGCAAACGATGTTCATCCGCATAAACGTGAGTTGATCGTCCATGCAGCGAAGCGTCTTGGGCTGGATATCATTGAACCAATCGTCAGCGATGCGCTGGATCTGCCGCAAAAAGGGCTGGGTCAATTTGACCGTATCTTGCTGGACGCACCATGCACCGGTTTTGGTGTCATTCGCCGCAAGCCAGACCTGAAGTGGAACAAGACCGCTGACGACGTAAAAGCGATCGCCCAATTGCAATACCAGCTGTTGGTGCAGATGTCTTCGATGCTCGCTCCTGATGGTCTGCTGGTTTACAGTACGTGTACGATCGAACCAGCAGAGAATCAGGAGATTGTTCAACGCTTTGTTGCTGAGCATCCAGAGTTTGTCTTGGACGATACGCTGGGTGACGATTTGCCGCTAGTGGTCCGAGAAAAGCTTGACGAGACAGGGGCATGTCTGCAGATTTTGCCTCATCATTTTGACAGTGATGGTTTCTTTATCGCCCGTTTGAGACGGAAGAAGTAAACCACAAAGGGGTGGCGCGCTACCTGATAAGCGCGCTGCTCCTTTTGCCTTTGTTTGCGCAGGCATGGTTTGGTTTACACTAGGAAAAAGGACTGCATTTGCGCATTGGTTGGGAAAACCGTTTGAAGCCAAGCGTCAGGCAGGGTACAATGATAGAATGATCAAATGTGTTTTTTTAAGAGGGCAACATTATAAGCTTTTTTTAAGGATGTGCGAACAGCAATGCCATTAACAACATATACGAGTGCCAAGCCGCTCATTTACAGCTTGACCCAGTCCGAGCTGAAGGACTGGTTGGTAGAAGCTGGTGATAAAGCGTTTCGTGCACAACAAATTTTCGACTGGCTGTATGTGAAGCGAGTCTCCTCGTTTGACGAGATGAGCAATTTGTCCAAGGACTTGCGCCAAAAGCTGACAGACGCATTTCGGATGGATCCGCTGAAAGAAATCACGCATCAGGAATCACAGGATGGAACGATTAAGTTTTTGTTCCAACTGGTGGATGGCCATGCAATTGAGACGGTGATTATGCGTCACAACTACGGCAACAGCGTTTGTGTGACCACACAGGTAGGCTGTCGCATCGGATGCACCTTCTGCGCCTCTACGTTGGGCGGGCTGAAGCGAAATCTGGACGCCGGCGAGATCGTGTCGCAGGTGTTGATGGCACAACGCAAGCTGGACGCCGATGGTGAGCGTGTAAGCCACGTTGTTGTGATGGGAATTGGCGAGCCCTTTGAGAATTTTGAAAGTCTGATGGCTTTCCTGTCGGTGATTAATGATAATCGCGGTTTGAACATCGGAGCGCGCCACATTACCGTGTCGACCAGCGGAATCGTGCCGAAAATCTACGAGTTTGCGGATCGTGGCGGGCAAGTGAACCTGGCTATCTCGCTGCATGCTCCAAACACCGAGCTGAGAACGCAGCTGATGCCGATCAACCGTGGGTTTCCTCTGGAAAAGCTGATGGAGGCTTGTCGTCATTACATTAACAAGACGGGCAGAAGAATCAGCTTTGAGTACGGTCTTTTCGGTGGAAAAAACGATCAGCCTGAGCATGCAGAAGAACTGGCTAGCCTGATCGGAGATATGCTGTGCCACGTCAATCTCATTCCGGTCAACTACGTTCCGGAGCGCGACTATGTGCGCACACCGCGCAATGAGATTTTTCAGTTTAAACGGATTTTAGAAGATAAGGGAATCAACGTGACCATCAGACGTGAGCACGGTAGTGATATTGCTGCCGCATGTGGTCAGCTGAGGGCACAACACGCTAAAGAAACCGTGGGGTGATATGAACCATGGAAATTGCGACGAAATCTCATGTTGGCCGCGTCCGTCAGGTAAACGAGGATTACTTTGCCTGCGTGGAAGACCTGAACGGACGCGTCCTGGCAGTTGTAGCAGATGGTATGGGCGGTCATCAGGCTGGCGATATTGCTAGCCGACTTGCTGTTGAGCGAATAGTAAAAGAACTTAAATCTCTGGACGGCATTCTCGAAGACGAGGATGCCCGGGAGCAATTGATGAATGCCGTTCTTCACGCAAACAAAGAAGTGTACGAGTATGCAATCGAGCACCCAGAATGTAACGGAATGGGGACGACCGTCGTAGCCGCATTGATGGGCCCCACCAGCGTGATTACTGCCCATATCGGTGACAGTAGATTGTATCATTTCAAAGAAGGAAATCTTTTTATGAAAACGGAAGATCATTCGTTGGTCAACGAATTGGTCAAGAGCGGTCAGATTACCGAAGAAGAAGCATCCGTCCATCCTCACCGCAATGTCATCATGCGCTCCCTAGGGACGGAGCCAGACGTACGGATCGATCTAGGTCAGTTTGATTGGTCCTTCGAGGATGTTGTCCTGATCTGCTCTGACGGTTTGAGTAACAAGGTAAATCATAGAAGAATGGAAGAATGGCTACATAAAGAGGTATCACTGCAGGCTCGGGTAGAGGGCCTGGTAGATGAGGCATTGGCTGCTGGTGGAGAAGACAATATTACACTGGTTGCTGTCCGCAACATGCCCGATGTTAGTCAGAAAGAGGGGTGAGAGAGATGGAAGGTCTACGACTGGGTGGACGGTATCAGTTGGAAGCCCGCGTTGGCGGGGGTGGCATGGCGATTGTTTACAAGGCTAGAGACTTAATTTTGAATAGACAGGTAGCTGTCAAAGTGCTGCGTTCCCAATACGGGACTGACGAAGACTTTGTGAACCGATTCAGACGGGAAGCGCAGGCAGTTGCCAGTCTGTCTCACCCCAATCTCGTAGGAGTGTATGATGTAGGTCAGGAGAACGACACGCACTACATGGTCATGGAGTACGTGGAAGGCTCGACTTTAAAAGAAATGATCGTCTCGCGTGGAGCACTGCCAGTAGAGGAAGCTGTGCGGATCGCTGCACAGATCTGCGATGCGCTGGACCATGCACATCAGAATCAAATCATACACCGAGACATTAAACCGCATAATATCTTGATTGGAAAAAATGGACGTGTGAAGGTTACGGACTTCGGAATCGCCAGGGCCGTCACATCCACGACCATTACCCATACAAATGCCATGCTCGGCTCGGTGCATTACTTCTCGCCAGAGCAAGCCAGAGGCGGCATTACCGGAGAGAAATCGGATATTTACTCTCTGGGGATCGTCCTTTATGAGATGGTTACTGGAGAACTTCCTTTCTCGGGTGACTCGCCGATTTCGGTAGCGCTCAAGCATTTGCAGGAGCCGCTTCCAGAGCCGCGTCAGCTCAATCCGGGTATTCCGCAAAGTGTGGAAAACGTCATCTTGAAGGCATTGGTCAAAGATCCCTTCCTGCGATATGCATCAGCACGAGAAATGCTGGAAGATTTGGAGACCTGCCTGTTTCCAGAGCGATTGCACGAGGAAAAACTGATCTTTCCAGTGGACGACGAAGAGACACGCGTGGTTCCGATCATTACACCGGACATGCTCGAGAAGCAAGGAAAGGGTCGGACTGGGACAGGGCAGCGAAGCCGCTATGAGCAAAACGATGATGATGAAGAGCAAAAAACACCGAAAAAATGGTGGGTAAAAGCGCTCATGTGGGTCGGAGGCATCGGTTTATTTTTCGTATTGGCGTTTTTCGGATTTAACTTACTCTTAAATCTTTTCCCATCTGTTCCTGAAGTAGCTGTTCCACCTGTGGAAGGTACGCATGTGACACTGGCGAAGCAAAAGATTGAAGATGCCAAGCTGGTTGCCAATGTGATCGAGGAAGCGAGCGATACGATTGAGCAGGACATCGTCATTAGGCAAGACCCCGCACCACCGATGAGGCTCAAGGAAAAAGCAACTGTGACGATCTATGTGAGCAAGGGTCAACGAGCCGTCGACATGCCTAATCTCATTACGTTGCCGCGTTCGACTGCAGAAGATCAATTGAAGCAGCTTGGATTCAAAGCGGAGAACATCACGTTTGTAGAACAAGAAGACGACGAGGCAGAGGCAGGTGTTGTCATTGATCAGTCGCCTCGCTTCAACGAGAAGGTGTACCCTAGCAAGGATACCGTTACGGTGAAAGTCAGCAAAGGCAAATCGTTTGTCTCCATGCCAGAAGTGCGAGGCAAGACCACCGAAGAAGCTCAGGTTGAGTTATTGAAAAAAGGTCTGGCAGTCGGAGCGATCACCAAGGAGCCATCCTACACGGAGCAGAGGGAAGGCATCGTACTTTCTACGCATCCTTACGATCCCGGCATGCAGGTGCAAAAGGGTGTGGCTGTGCCGCTCACTGTCAGTAATGGCCAGTTCCCGCTCGACGCCAAGCTCGCCAATGCACCGGTTTATGTGGAAGTCGTACCAGGAGAGTCGGTAGATCTCAAGATTGAAGTCTCCGATGCGCGTGGTGACAAGCAAGGCATCCAGCAAGAAGTGATCGTCGAGAGCAAGGAGTTTATTGTTCCGATCGTGCTTTCCCCACAAAAGGATGCCGTGATCCGAGTGTTCATCAAGGGTGCAAACAACCAATACATGGAATACCAGACGATTCCGATATCGTACAGCAGCTTGCCATAGTTATGTGGAGGTAATGAATGCCAGAAGGACGGATTGTAAAAGCGCTTAGCGGTTTCTACTACGTAGCAGACGGGGATCGTGTATACAGCTGCCGTGCTCGCGGACTTTTCAAGAAAAAGGGAGCAAAGGTTACTCCCCTCGTCGGTGACTGGGTCAGGTACGACGTGATCAATGACGAAGAGGGATATGTGATGGAGGTGGGCGAGCGAACCAGTGAGCTGGTGCGCCCACCCATTTCCAATGTCGATCAGGCCGTGCTTGTTTTTTCCATGTACAAGCCGATGTTTAGCTCCTTGTTACTGGACAAGTTTCTCGTCCATACCGAACGTGCAGGAATCGATTCCGTCATTGTCTTGTCCAAAGCGGATCAAGCAGAGGAAGAGGAGATTGCTGAGATTGTAAAAAAATACGAGGCCATTGGCTACACGGTCATTCCTACCTCAAAGGTAGACCAGCGCGGTATTGCCGAAGTAAAAGAGCTGCTGCGCGATCGCATCTCTGTTTTTGCGGGCCAGTCGGGCGTAGGGAAATCTTCGCTGATCAATCTGCTTTTTCCAGGCATCAGTCTGCAAACAGGGGAAGTAAGCGAAAAGCTGGGACGAGGAAAGCATACGACACGCCATGTGGAGCTGATTCCACTGGAAGGCGGAGGGTATGTTGCGGATACGCCTGGCTTTAGCTCCCTTGAGTTCATGGACATGAGTGAGCAGGATTTGGCTGATTCCTTTCGTGACTTTGCTTCCTTGAGTCCAGACTGCAAATTCCGTGGATGCTTTCATATCAGCGAGCCGTCATGCGCGGTGCAGACTGCATTGGAAGCAGGAGAAGCCAGCATGGAGAGATATGAACACTACAAGCAATTTAGAGATGAGCTGAAAGAATATCAACGGAGGAACAAACCATGGTAAAAATCGCACCTTCTATCCTGTCAGCAAACTTTGCGCGATTGGGAGAAGAAATTCAGGATGTCGAACGGGGAGGGGCAGACTGGATTCACGTAGATGTCATGGACGGACATTTTGTACCTAACATTACGATTGGTCCCTTGATTGTGGATGCTATTCGCCCTGTTACGAAGCTGCCTCTCGATGTGCATTTGATGATCGAGGAGCCGGACCGCTACATTCCGCAATTCGCCAAAAGCGGAGCGGACTGGATCACGGTCCATCAGGAAGCATGCCGGCATCTGCATCGCACGATTTACCTGATCAAGGAACAAGGCGTCAAGGCAGGAGTCGTCCTGAATCCCGCGACCCCACTCGTGACGATTGAGTCGCTGCTACCTGATCTGGACATGGTGCTTTTGATGACGGTCAACCCAGGCTTTGGCGGCCAATCCTTCATTTCGTCCGTGGTACCGAAAATCAGAGAGCTGCGACGCATGCTCGATGAGAGAGGGCTTGGACATGTGGAGATCGAGATAGACGGTGGAGTCAACAAGGATACCGGCCGTCAGTGTATCGAAGCCGGAGCGACCGTTCTCGTGGCAGGAAACGCTGTTTTCAATCAACCTGACCGCGCTCAAGCGATCGCAGCGATTCGCGGCTAAATAGAATAGAGCTATGAAAAAAGGATGTCCTTCAATCAATGTTGACTGTTGGACATCCTTTTTGCGTTTATCGGGGCTTTGCTTATCCCTGAGGTGGTTTGTTGGAAGTCACGTACGTACCTGCGATCAAGTCATGAATCGAGCGCTTGTCTTCACGTGCAGCTACCATGATGGCACTGACGATGGCTCCTATTCCCAAGGTAATGCCGTAGACCAGGTACATGCCTACGAACACGCGAAGCAGCATGGTTCCGATCCCGACTTGACTGCCGTCCATTTTGACAATCCGAATGCCCAGGAGTTTCTTCCCGACTGTATACCCGAACCACAGAACCGGAAGAAGAAGGGAATAAACGGCAGAGAGTGCGTTTGTAAACCAGTCATTCTCGTCGGCTGGGGAGATCAGGTAAGAAAGAAGTGCTAGCGGTACACCAATAATAAGTCCATCTAAAAGATTGGCCCCAAGTCGACGCCAAAATCCGACCGGATTCATCTCGATCGGTTGTAAAGTTTCTGTTTCCATTGTCTGTTCGCTCCCTCTCTCATTTGATACGACAAGACAAGACTCCGCCGATTTGTCGACGGAGTCAAGTTTTGCATTTTCATTATATACACGATGGAAATGAATAACAATATTAAGAAAATGGTATTTGCATCCTTTTGCCCAGTTGTAGGGCTTAAAAAATCATGGATCTGGGCGGAAAGCTGTAAAAATAGGGCATACTATCGGAGGAACAACAGGAGTTTCCTCATTTAAGCATTGATTATAGATATCATTTTGTTGTATAAATATAAATTGTTGATTAAATTTTTTTAAAAACACTACACGGAGGTTTCATCATGAAAAACAAAAGATCCATTTTTTCTCTAGCCGTTTCTTCCTTGTTGGCAGCAGTGGTCATCGCGGGCTGCGGTACAGCAGGCAGTCCATCCGGTACTGGACAACCGGCAGAACAGCCACAGGCAGGTCAGGAAGGCACACAGCCGAGCGGTGAGAAAAAGACGCTCATCATGGCTACCTCTGCAGACTACCAGCCCTATGAATATCACGATTTGAGCAGCGGTAAGGATGAAATTGTCGGTTTTGATATCGACATTGCCAAATATATCGGACAAGAGCTGGGCTATGAAATTCAAGTCAACGACATGAATTTTGATGGACTGGTTCCGTCTTTGCAATCCAAGCGAGCAGATTTTGTGATGGCTGGAATGACCCCCAATCCGGATCGCTTGAAGAATGTGGATTTCTCGGAGATCTATCATGAGGCGAAGAACACGCTCGTTGCCAAAAAGGATAGCCAGATTACGAAGCCTGAACAGCTGGCGGGCAAAAAAGTAGCCGTACAGTTGGGCTCTATTCAAGAGACGGCCGCTAAAGATTTGGCCAAAACGGTAGAGGGTCTGCAAATCACTTCTTTGAACCGAATCGGAGAGATTGTGGAAGAAGTGAAGACGGGACGCGTGGACGCTGCGATCATCGAAGACCACGTAGCAAAAGGTTTTGTTGCGAAAAACGAAGCTCTTCAATTTACTACGATTCAAAGCGAGGAATCCAACGGAACGGCTGTTGCATTCCCGAAAGGCTCCCCATTGGTAGAAGATTTTAACCAAGTCCTCAAAAAAATGAAAGAAAACGGTGAGATGGACAAGCTGATCAACAAGTGGTTTGGTGATGGCCAATAAAATGATAATACGGTCGTAAGGGGTGGGTAAGGGCATGGATTTGGATTTTGCTCAAATCGTGCCCTATATCCCTTTTATTTTCGAAGGGATAAAGGTCACGTTACTTGTAACATTGATTTCGGTTGTACTGGGTTTTATCTGGGGCTCCATTCTTGCCCTGATCAAAATCTCCAAGCTGGGGCCGCTTAACTGGTTTGCTGTGGCGTACACCTCCGTGTTTCGCGGAACGCCGTTAATTTTGCAGCTTTCCTTTGTATACTTTGCGACACCGCAGTTGACGGGCTACATTATCTCCGCATTTGAAGCAGCTATAATCACGTTTACTCTGAATTCCGGGGCGTATATTTCCGAGACGATTCGCGGCGGGATTATGGCGGTCGACAAGGGACAGTGGGAGGCGGCAAAAGCGCTCGGCGTGCCCTATCGGAGGATGATGTTCGATATCATTTTGCCGCAGGGAGTTAAACATATCCTGCCGGCGCTGGTGAACGAAACAATCGCCTTGCTCAAGGAATCGGCGCTCGTCTCTACAATCGGTCTGGCTGATATCTTGAAGAACTCCAACGTAGTCGTAGGGACGACCTATCGATACTTCGAGCCTTTTCTCATCGCAGGGATGATCTATTACGTGATGGTAATGATCCTGACTTGGGTAGCCAGGGGCGTGGAACGGAGGATGAGAAGAAGTGATTAAGGTCGATCAGATAACCAAGTCATTCGGACAGCTGCAGGTGCTAAAAGGCATCTCTACCCAAATCGGCAAAGGCGAAGTGGTGGCGATTATCGGACCGTCCGGATCAGGCAAATCTACGCTTTTGCGCTGTATCAATCTGATGGAGGAGCCGACCAGTGGCTCCATTTTCATCAATGGACAGGAAATTACCGATCCAAAAGCAAACGTTATGAAGATCCGCCAACAGATCGGCATGGTGTTTCAGCATTTTCACTTGTTCCCGCACATGACAGTCCTGAACAATTTGACATACGCTCCTATAAAGGTGAAAGGATTGTCCAAGTCAGAGGCGGAAAAAAAGGCAAAGGAGCTGCTGGAGCGTGTAGGCTTGGCTGATAAAGCGGACGCCTATCCATCACGTCTGTCAGGCGGTCAGAAGCAGCGTGTGGCCATAGCGCGTTCACTGGTCATGGAACCGGATATCATGCTGTTCGATGAACCGACCTCCGCACTCGATCCTGAGATGGTCAAAGAGGTGCTCGAAGTGATGAAGGGCTTGGCCCACACCGGTATGACGATGGCAATCGTAACCCACGAAATGCGATTTGCCGAAGAGGTGGCGGATCGTATTCTGTTCATCGATGCCGGACGTCTGGTCGAGGAAGCGTCGCCTGCCGAATTCTTTACGCGTCCTACGAGCGAGCGGGCGAAACAGTTTTTGGAAAAGGTACGCTGAACAAAGGTCGTGTTCCCGAGTGGAGCGCGACTTTTCATTTTGACACGCACAGGCACTTGGGCTAGAATCAGGTCAGTAAGACCAGAATGTGTATGGCTTTACTCAGTTATTTCGTTTGACCAACATGAGAAGGGGTGAAGGTTTGTGGATCGGAATCGACTGCTTACATTGCTGGAGATGGCAATGATGGCGGCGCTAGCTCTGGTTTTTAGTGAAATTAAAGTCTTTACCATGCCCCAAGGAGGATCCGTATCTCTAGTCATGGTGCCGATTGCTCTTCTTGCGGTTCGTCGTGGAATAATTCCTGGTATTTTAACTGGTTTGATTGTCGGATTATTGCAGCTCTTTTTGGGTGGTTATGTGGTTCACCCGATTCAGCTTTTGCTGGATTACCCGGTTGCCTTTGCGGCTTTGGGGTTTGTCGGGATCGTGCGGATCTCTCATTTCACGAGCAAGCCAAAGCGCAATGTCGCGATCTGGGGCGCTCTTTTGGCAGGTGTGCTGGTACGCTTTGCTTGCCATTTCACTTCCGGTATCGTCTGGTTTGGCGAGTTTGCGCCTGAGGGGATGAATGTCGCCTGGTACTCGTTCGTGTACAATATCACGTACCTGCTCCCTGAAATGGTGATTTCGGGCATTGTTCTGTCGATCGTGCTCGGCACTGCGCCTCAGCTGCTGCAGCCTGCTCGCAACCGACTGGCTTAATCTCGGCCCATAGAGTGGACCTGCATATTCATCATAGGCTTTGCATATTGTATTCAGGCAGCTATCATGTTGCCTGATTTTTTTCTTTTCGGAATTCATCTGAGATCTGCATTCGTTTTTACATTTTCGTGTAGCAGGATACATGTTTATCCGACAGCGGAATATGATGTAATATGCACGTTTGGGAGAACACCTGAAGGAGGTGCGTCAAGAAATGGGATTGCGCTCCTTTCGCCTGCGACAGGGGGGCGCCTTGCGACGTGTTCTCGGGGTTGCATTGGCTGTCGGAGGGATCACCATTTTCCTGTACATGGCACCTCCGTGGGTTTGGTATAGCCTGTTATCGCTGGCACTCATGGGGGCGGGCTTGTATCTGTATCGTGGGAAGTAATTTCGGTGAGGAGGGGTAACATGCGGTTCTACACCATCAAGTTGCCGAAGTTCCTGGGTGGCATGATTCGCGCCGTCATAGAGGCATTCAACAAGAAAAAATGACGGCGTGGCACGGGCCTCCTCAAGGATGAAAGCGTCGGGAGAAATGCAAAAAAGCACCTCAAGGGTGCTTTTTTTCGCGTAGGAGAAATCACTATACGCGAGTTACGAGTCCGGATTTCAGCGCTCGGGTACTTACATAAACGCGCTTCGGTTTTCCATTTACAAGAATGCGCACTTTTTGTACGTTAACACCCCAGGTGCGGCGAGTTGCGCGCATGGAGTGGGAGCGAGCGTTTCCAGCTTTAGCAGATTTACCAGTTACAAAGCAGCGACGTGCCATTACGATCCACCTCCCTTGTTGCATCTAAACGGGATTTCCTTCGATGGGAAATACAAATACTCGACTATATTAGCATAGGAGTGCTGTCAATTGCAATACTTGACATGAGGATTTGCCCTTTACTCCTACTAGATCTACTAGCAATCGACAAAAACGCTTCATTTCTCCTATATGTTAGTGTAGAATTGGAGAAAGCATGATTACGCGAAACCTATGACGGCAATGCCGTTGAACAAAGGAGGAGTCCTTGCATGACAGTGGAATTAACCACCCCTCTGGGTAAGATCGACGTTACGGAAGATGTTATCGCACGAATTGCGGGGGGCGCCGCCATGGAGGTTTTTGGTCTAGTCGGAATGGCTTCCCGAAAAGCGTTGAAGGATGGAATCGCTGAGCTTTTGAAAAAGGATAACCTGAGCAAGGGTGTCGTTGTTCACAACCAGAATGGCGAAGTAATCTTGGACATGCATATTATCGTCAGCTATGGCGTGAAAATTTCTGAGGTAGCGGGCAATGTGCAGCGCCGCGTTCGTTATACCTTGGAGCAAACAGTTGGAATTGATGTCTCTGCCGTCAATATTTTCGTACAAGGGGTTCGTACAGACAGAGATACGTAAGGAGGAACATCAGTGGTACATACGCGTCTAGATGGCGTGCAGTTTAGCCGGATGGTCTATTTGGGAGCAAGTCTTCTGTCCGGAAACGTCAAAGTGGTAGATGGATTGAATGTGTTCCCCGTACCGGATGGCGATACGGGGACTAATATGAATTTGACGCTTACGTCTGGAGTAGAGGAGCTTTCTCGCAAAGAGTCCTCCAACATCTCGGAAGCAGCTGCTGCCTTGGCTAAAGGTCTGCTGATGGGGGCTAGAGGGAACTCAGGCGTGATCCTGTCCCAGCTGTTCCGTGGTTTCAGCAAATCGGTCAGCGGGAAAGAGGAGATCAACGCACGCCAGTTTGCAGATGCGCTCAAATCAGGAGTAGATTCTGCCTACCAGGCGGTGATGAAGCCGGTGGAAGGGACTATTCTGACGGTCGCACGGGAAGCTGCGGACATGGCTGTTCGCGTCGCCCGCACTTCGGATGACGTCCTTCACGTCATGGAGAAAACATACGATCAAGCGCAGGAAACATTATTGCGCACACCAGAAATGCTGCCTGTTTTGAAAGAGGTAGGCGTGGTCGATTCTGGTGGACAAGGCCTTTTATACATATACGAGGGATTTTTGCGCGCGCTGCGTGGAGAGACGGTGGACGAAGCCAAGAAATCACCGTCAAAGCCCGTAGATCAGGTGACTCTGGATCAACTGGTGCAGGAGCATCACAATGCGCAAATCCACATGAAAACAGAAGATATCAAGTTTGGTTATTGCACCGAATTCATGGTATGGCTCTCCAATAGCACAGAGCCGAACAAGAAGCCGTTCTCTGAAAGCTTGTTCCGCAATCAACTGGACAAGATGGGGGATTCACTGCTCGTTGTCTCAGACGACGAGGTGGTAAAGGTACATATTCATGCCGAGCATCCGGGTAATGTCATGCAGTATGCCCAGCAGTACGGCAGCCTGCATCGCATCAAAATCGAGAACATGCGTGAGCAGCACGCTAATATATTGAAAGCAGAAGAGCGCAAGGACCAGGCTCAAGGTAACGCACCTGAGCGGTTGGGAGCGCTTCCTTATGGCTTGATCGCGGTAGCAGCTGGAGACGGAATCGCGGAAATCTATCGCAGCATGGGCGTCCATGTCGTGGTCGAAGGCGGCCAGACGATGAACCCGAGCACGGAAGATTTCATGAAGGCGATTGGGGATCTGAACGCTGAGCATATCATCATTCTGCCGAATAACAGCAACATCATCATGGCTGCCCAGCAGGCTGCCGAGCTTTCAGAAGTGCCAGTCTCGGTCATTCCGAGCAAGAGCATTCCGCAGGGGATGGCTGCACTCGTTTCGTTCAATGCAAGTGCAGAGCCGAGCGCCAATGAAGCAGCGATGAGCAAAGCGATTGCGCATGTGAAGACAGGTATGGTGACCCACGCGGTACGCGATACGCGGATGGGTGATGTGGAAATTAAAGAGGGCGATTTCATCGGCATCGCAGAAAAGGAGATCGTTACCGCAGGAGCTGATCTGATGGAGAGCGCCACGACACTCTTGCTGGGGATGGTCGACGAAGACACAGAGATCGTCACGATCTTCCTGGGTGCGGATGCGACAAAGGAACAATCGGCAGCACTGGAGACCGCTTTGACGGATGTGTATCCAGAGGTGGAAGTCGAGATACTCTTTGGAGGTCAACCGCTTTATCCCTTTATCTATTCCGTAGAGTAATCGTGTGAGGAGATGCGCGTATGTCCATTGTGATTCTTACCGACAGTGCTTCTGATATTGAAGCATCTGTACGACAATCGTTGGGGATTGTGAGTGTCCCGTTGAAGGTGATGTTCGGATCAGAGACCTTCCTCGATGGCGTCACGATTTCTTCCACCGAGTTTTTTGATAAGCTGAAGCAAAGTGATGCTCTGCCTACCACTTCACAGCCTTCTCCTATCGATTTTGCCGAAGCGTACAAGGGCATCATCGATCAGCATGGGAAAGATGTACAGATCATTGTGATCACCCTGTCTGCGGCACTTTCGGGCACATATCAATCGGCGATGATTGCCAAGACGATGATGGAAGATGAAGTCGACATTACGGTGATCGACTCTCGCAAAGCCGCATTCGTGCATGGCATGATCTGTGTCGAGGCTGCCAAGGCTGCTGAGGCAGGAAAGAATAAGCAGCAAATCCTGGACATGATCGATCGTTATCTGGATGAGGTGCAGGTCTACTTCATCGTGGATACATTGGAGTTCCTGCAAAAAGGCGGCCGGATTGGACGGGCATCTGCTGTGATCGGATCACTGCTCAATATCAAGCCGATCTTGATGCTGGACCCTGCCGGTTACGTCTCGGCCTTTGACAAGGTACGGGGAACCAAAAAAGCGCTCAACCGTGTGCTTGAAACCTTGCAGGAATACGCCCAAGGGCAGCCTGTAAAGATGGCGGTCTTGCATGGCTGTGTCCCTGAGCAAGCCACTGAACTGTTGGAGCGCATCAAACAGGAGTTCCAGGTCAATGAATCGTATGTCTTAGAAATCGGTCCTGTAATCGGTACACATACGGGTCCAGGCCTCTTGGGCATCATGATGGTCAAAGAGTAGGCACGGAAGATATCGGAGAGCCTCCCTCGTTCGCAGGGGGGCTTTTGGTTTGGCTTACATCTGTCCGCTGAACACCCCAAACATATGTAGCGCTTTCATATGCTGTAGGATACAATAAAACAAGAACGTTGTACCCCTTGTGATATCAGGAGGAGAAGCGGTTGAAATACAAAAGCGTATTTGATATTATCGGCCCGATCATGGTAGGGCCTTCGAGCTCCCATACGGCAGGAGCTGCACGGATCGGCAGGGTGGCACGCAGGCTGTTCGGCAGAAAGCCGGCACTCGCTCAGGTGACGTTCTACGGATCTTTTGCAAAAACCTATCAAGGGCATGGCTCGGACGTAGCGACAATTGCAGGAATTTTAGATTTTGAGACTTCGGATTTAAGATTGAAGGATTCGTTGAACATTGCACAAAATGAAGGTATGGAAGTCATCCTGAATACCTCGGATGTTTTGACGGAGCATCCGAATACGGCGAGAGTCAGGCTCTCTGATGAGAAAGAGACGATCGAGATCGTCGGGGTATCGATTGGCGGAGGCAAGATTGAAGTGCTTGAAATCAATGGATTTACTTGCCAGCTGGGCTTTGACAGCCCGACGCTGCTGGTCTTGCATGAGGATCGTTTCGGAATGATTGCAGCGGTTGCCAAAGTGTTGACGCAGCATCGAATCAACGTAGGTCTGATGGAGGTTTCCAGGCACGACCGCGGATCGCGAGCGCTGATGGCTGTAGAGACAGATGCCGTCGTCTCGCCACAGGTCATGGAGGAAATCCGCAAGATTCCTTATATATTTGATGTTTCCCTGCTTGCTCTGGCTGATTAGCTGTGGCAACCAGGTGAAATAGAGGAGTGAATCAACAGCATGTTTCGCAATGTGGCTGAACTGGTGGAGTTGGCTGAATCCCAGGGGAAGAAAATATCCCAGGTGATGATCGAAGCAGAGATGGAAGTGTCTCAGCGCAGTCGGGATGAGATCATGCAGCAGATGTACAGCAATCTGGACGTGATGGAAAAGGCGGTCCAGCGCGGATTGACAGAAGATATCCGCTCCCATAGCGGATTGACGGGCGGAGATGCCAAGAAGCTGCAGGAATACATGAAGAACAAGCCTTTTCTCTCGGGTACGACGCTGCTGGGCGCCGTCTCGATGTCTGTCGCCGTCAATGAAGTGAACGCAGCGATGGGGACGATCGTCGCGACACCGACTGCGGGGGCCTGCGGGATTGTACCCGGTACGTTGTTCGCTGTCACGGAAAAGCTCCAGCCGACCAGAGAAGAAATGGTGAACTACTTGTTTACGGCAGGTGCTATCGGGTATTGCATCGCCAACAATGCTTTTATCTCGGGAGCGGCAGGCGGCTGTCAGGCAGAGGTAGGCTCTGCGACCGCGATGGCAGCGGCTGCGATTGTGGAGATGGCAGGTGGTACGCCTGAGCAATCGGCACAAGCGGTTGCGATTGCCTTGAAAAACATGCTGGGTCTGGTCTGTGACCCTGTAGCGGGCCTGGTGGAAGTACCTTGTGTGAAGCGAAATGCGATGGGTGCTGCGATCGCGACTGTTGCGGCTGACATGGCTCTGGCCGGGATCAAGAGCGTTGTTCCCACAGACGAAGTGATCGAAGCGATGTACCGGATCGGCTGCGCCATGCCGACTGCCTTGAAGGAAACCGCGCAGGGGGGACTTGCTGCGACCCAGACGGGCAGACAAATTGAAGCCAAGATCTTTGGCGTTCGGTTGGATACACCGTGAGCGGGGTATATGAGAAGTCCGTTTCCCTCTTGCACGGGGTGGGGGAAGAACGGGCGAAATCGTTGGCGGGGATGGGGATCGAGAGTATTGGCGACCTTCTGGAGTACTTTCCTTCCCGCTATGAAGATTACCGCGTTCGCGATTTAACGGAAATCAAGGACGGGGAGAGGGTGACGCTTGCTGGTACAGTGTACGGCGAACCCTCTGTTCGTTTTTATGGTAAAGGCAAGTCACGCATTTCTGTCAAGGTCGTGATGGATCGGGTCGTGGTGACGGCAGTCTGGTTCAACCAGACCTTCGTGAAAACCCGATTGTCGCCCGGAAAAGAAGTTCTCTTGACGGGAAAATGGGACAAGCACAAGCTGCAGATCACGGTGAGCGAGATGACGGAGGTGGATTCGGAGCGGGCAGCCAAGCGAGGCGAATTGGCTCCGGTCTACCCCCTGCGCGGAGATGTTACGCATACCTTGTTGCGCAAGCTGATCCAGCGGGCATTGCGTCAGTATGGTCGCGAAATTCCGGAGATTATGCCTTCCGAGCTTGTGGAGCGTTATCGATTGATGCCACGTGTAGAAGCCTTTCACGCCATCCATTTTCCCGAGCATGCAGAGGACGGCCGACAGGCTCGGCGTCGCATCATGTTTGAGGAGCTTTTTTTATTTCAACTTAAAATGCAGACGCTGCGGCGCATCAACCGACAGCAGACGGAAGGCATGGCACTGGCGATCCCGATGGACGAGGTACGGCAGTTCATTACGGGCTTGCCCTTTCCGCTGACGGATGCACAGAAGCGCGTGGTCAAGGAAATCCTCGACGACATGCGTGCTCCCCATGCGATGAATCGCTTGTTGCAAGGGGATGTGGGCTCGGGTAAAACCGTAGTTGCGGCTATCGCCTTGATCGCTGCTGTGAAGGCAGGATACCAGGGGGCGCTGATGGTGCCGACCGAGATCCTCGCCGAGCAGCATTTGCAATCGTTGACCAGTCTTTTGGCTCCTTATGGGATCGAGGTGGCGCTCCTCTCTGGTTCGCTGACTGCCAAAAGACGGCGTGAGGTCATTGGCTCGCTGCAGATGGGGCTGATCGATGTCGTGGTAGGTACGCATGCCTTGATCCAGGAAGATGTCTTCTTCTCCAAGCTGGGTCTGGTGATCACAGACGAACAGCATCGCTTCGGGGTAGAGCAGCGACGCATTTTGCGCAACAAAGGGCTGTCACCAGACGTGCTGTTTATGACCGCGACACCGATTCCGCGGACGCTGGCTATCACCGCTTTTGGCGATATGGACGTCTCCACGATCGATCAGATGCCAGCGGGACGCAAGCCGATCGAGACGACCTGGAAAAAGCACGACCAGTTTCCCGCTGTGCTGGAAGAGATGCGCTCAGAGCTTCGCCGTGGCAGACAGGCGTATGTCATCTGTCCATTGATCGAAGAATCGGAAAAGCTGGACGTGCAAAACGCGATCGACGTGCATGCGCAGCTCTCCCAGGTGTTCCCGGAGTTTGGTGTGGGGTTGATGCACGGTCGCTTGCCGGCCAAGGAAAAGGATGCGGTCATGCAGGCTTTTTTGGCTGGAGAACATGCGGTGCTGGTGTCTACAACCGTGGTCGAGGTCGGGGTCAATGTACCCAACGCCACCTACATGGTCATCTACGATGCGGAACGCTTTGGCCTTGCCCAGCTGCATCAGCTTCGCGGACGTGTCGGTCGCGGTTCGGAGCAGTCCTACTGCGTGCTGATCGCCGATCCCAAATCCGAGATCGGAAAAGAGCGCATGCACGTCATGTGTGAAACGACAGACGGCTTCGAGCTTTCCCAGCGCGATCTGGAGCTGCGCGGGCCGGGGGACTTTTTCGGTACGAAACAGAGTGGCTTGCCTGAATTCAAGGTGGCGGATCTTTTGAGCGACTACAAGGCGCTGGAGGTAGCCAGGCAGGAGGCTGCCAGATTGGTCGCAGAGCGCTCCTTTTGGCGAGAAGAACGCTACGGCTGGCTGCGTGATTATCTCAAGCGTGAAGGTGTGCTGGACGGAATTGTATTTGACTAGGAATGTGTGGAGAAGTCCTCCCATAAAGGTCGGGAGGGCTTTTTCTTTTTTCCTTTTCTTGTAACAAATTCAAGGAAGATTGCGTCAATAAGGGAAGAGAGATAGAAGATATCAAAGGGGGATTTTGCTTGTTCTCATTACGTTTTTTCAGAACGGGCACGTTGTTGTGCCTCACTTCTGTATTGATAGCGGGCTGCGGCTTTGGCGATTCCAGACCGCCTGCTGCAGCCTCTGAGTCAGCTTCGTCAGTGGAGTCCATTCCTGCTGTTTCGACCCCGCCGTCGGATGAGGAGGAGTGGAAGGTGGAGGAGCTGCCGTATGCGTATTCCACGATGCAGCAGAACGTCGTGATTCAGCTCAACGGAGAGCCGAGTCTGCACTCGCCGATTCGGACGATCGTCGGAATCGATGCGCAGGCTTACACGCTTTTTTTCCGTGAGCCGATGGAGCGAGCCAGTGTGGAAAAGGCCATACGGAATCACATCAAGCCGGAGCTGATCAGGGAAGGCTTGGACTATTTGGAGCCTGCCCTGCAATTTCACTGGGTTCATGATCAGCAGCTGCATGTGCTGGTCTCTTTGCCTGCAGAGAAGACGTCCGTCAGTGACTGGATGGAGTATCGCCTGCATGTAGCAGGGGCAACAACGGTGAAAGGTACTTCACTGCCTGAGGATTCGCCTGATTTTTATGCGGTTGCATTGCGGCCTGGACAGGTGTGGAAGGTAGCGGCAGACGGCAAAGAACGGGAAAAGCTGACGGACTTCACTACCTACTATGTGACGGAAATGCTGGATGCGGAAGCGCGATTTTTCTTGTTGAGCCGCAATCAGCGTTATTGCGAATGTGATGCCATCTATCCCAAGCTGTTCTCGGTGTATGACAGCAACACCGATACGATCACCCGATACCCGGTGGACTTGGCTAAACACTACAGGGGGGAAGGGAATTTTATCGCCGATCGTCGCGGCTTTTTCTACGCAAAACCAGACGATGGTGTCACCGTGCCGGAAAGTGAGTTTGCCACTGGGGTGAGGGTGGACGGCTATGTGCATGGTGCCAGCTTTAGTTTGGATCGCACACGTCTGCTGATGGCTGTCGGGGGTGCTGAGCAAAAAAAGGATCTCGATCTGATCGTCTATGATCTGGAAGCAGGAATAGAAGAACGACGTCTGCCAGGAGTCATTCGCGGTACGATACCGACCAGCGAGATGGACGGAAGTATCTTGACCATTTCTTTTGCCGATGACGGGCGGCAGGCTACTTTCTTTATGCGCAAGAATGAGCAAGAGCTGATTGAATTGCGGTACCGCTACGACTGGAAGACGGGAACCGTCAGCGACTGGAATCCGCCGGTGCCAGCAGATGCTTGGTCTGGCTATACGCAAACCGATGACGGAATGTATCAGATGTATCCCAATGCCGGTATTTTTAAAGGCTCCGAGGCAGTCTTGGAGTTCCTGGGAGATGGACTGTGGATCCCGGGGAGCCATCAGTTTGTCTACACCCAATATGAGGATAGCAGCGAAGGGCAGGTGGACACACAGTCGCTTTATATGTTTGACGCCGACCGCAAGCAGGAACGTGTGCTGAGTACGGGATTGCCGGCAAGCTCGTTTTTGATCGGGGCGAGCAAGGATGGCAATTGGCTGTATCTGTACAGCTCTCGTGATTTGGCATCACCTCCCACTCCAGCTCCATAGAACGGCTTTTCTAGCCAGTCTGCACGTGTACGTGATCGTACCTGCTGACTGGCTGTTTATTTTCACAGCAAAAAATTACCAAGCTTATTAGGCGAAAAAAGAGTATAAAAGCGAACGTTTGTTTGCTATACTAAGAACAAAAGCATAATACGAACAAACGTTCTTGTACAGGAGATGGTCTATGATGACCAAGTCGGGCAACAAGCGAATCGTCTTTCTCATCGACATGCAAAGCTTCTACGCCAGTATCGAGAAAGCAGCCAATCCGCAGCTGCGGGACCAGCCGATTGTGGTGGCTGGGGACCCTGAACGGCGCAGCGGAGTAGTGCTGGCTGCCTGCCCGATCGCCAAAACGTATGGCGTGGTCACGGCGGAAGCGCTGTGGCAGGCACAGCAAAAATGTCGGCACCTCGTCGTCGTTCGGCCGCGCATGGAAACCTATATCCGTATTTCCATGCAAATCACGCAGATCTTCGAGTCCTTTACCGACAAAGTGGAGCCGTATTCCATCGACGAGCAGTTTCTCGATGTGACGGGAAGTGTTCATCTGTTTGGAGATGTGTACCAGATGGCGGCGCAAATTCGCCAGCGCGTCTGGTTGGAGACCGGGATCAACTGCCGGGTGGGAATCGGAGAGAACAAGGTCTTGGCGAAGATGGCATGTGACAATTTTGCCAAAAAACAGGAGGCGGGGGTGTTCTGGCTAAAGAAGGAGGAGCTGGCCGAGACGCTGTGGAAGCTGCCGATTGAGAAGCTGTTCGGGGTCGGTTCGCGGATGAAGCGGCATTTTCATCGGATGGGAGTGTACGAGATCGGACAGCTGGCGGGGATGTCTCCCGCCGTCCTGACACGTCGCTGGGGAGTCAACGGCGAGGTGCTGTGGCGCACCGCACATGGCATGGATGATTCGCCTGTATCGCTTAACACCTACGATACGCAAAAAGGAATTGGTCATCACATGACGCTGCCACGCGATTATCACACAGCGGCACAGATCAAGGTGGTGCTTCTGGAGCTGTGTGAGGAGGTGTGTCGGCGGGCGCGCAGCAAGGAATTGATGGGATCGGTCGTCTCGGTAGGCTGTCGCGGCGCTGATTTGGACGCGGCCAACGGTTTTGGCCGTCAGTTGAAGCTGGAGGAGCAGACCAACGATGCGACGACGCTGTTTGAGGCGGTCTGCTGTCTGTTTGACCGCCACTGGCAGGGGACGCCTGTGCGCAGTGTCGGAGTCAATCTGGAGCAGCTGGTGCCGGACAATGTGCTCCAGCTCAATCTGTTCACGGACAATCAAAGACGGCGTTCGCTGGCTCATGCGATGGATGACATTCGCTCGAAGTACGGTCAGGATGCCATCCTGCGAGCAGCGTCCCTGCTCGGGGCTGGTCAGGCGAAGGAGCGCGCCCGCAAGATTGGAGGGCACTACAAATGACCCGCCCCGAGGAGTCAGGAAAAGAGCAGCCAGAGCCAGAGATGGATCTCGTCCGGCGCTATATCCTTTTTGGCCTTTTGTTTCGCGTCGTCATGGCGGATATGACCTCGGTGCACCGCGTCTCCCTGAAACTGTCGTACGATGGATTTTTTCAGGAGCTGTCCCGTTGGTCAGAGCGTCAGCACCATGCGATTCGCCGGCTCTTGCGTCAGCGGGGATGTTACGTGGTCAGCACCCAAAAGCAGGGGCATACCTACGTCGTTCAGTATCGCCAGCGTGGCTATTTACGCGAAGCGATCTATTCCATTGAAATCCTGCGGGCGGAATGCCAGGAGCTGATCGGGCTTTGGATGACAGGCTATCAGCAAGGAGAGGGGACAACATGAGGGAAACACGCGTATCGAAAAAGGATAATCTGTTTGTATCCAGCCGGTTTGTACTCCCTGAGCATCGGGAAATGTACGCACGCATCAAGGAACAGGAGCGTCGCTACGTTCCACCCGAGCTGGATTCCGATCAGCTGGCAGAGCTAAGCGAGCAGGTCTGGCAGGCTTTTCAGACAGGGACTGCTCTCGTGCTCACCTACTATAACGGAAAAGAACCAAGCAGATTGTCCGGCTACGTCATGCACATCGATCAGGTACAGCAGCGAATGAAGCTGAGGGTGGATACAGGTACGCAATGGCTTTCGTTTGCCGCCCTGCTGCAAGCAGAAAGGGATGTCCGTTAAAGGGCATCCCTCTTTCCTTGCTGGAACATCTCCTAGTATTCGCATACTTCCAGACAGTTACCATCCACATCGTAGAAGGCGAAGTACGTGGCTCCATACTCCTTGATTTCCTCGACCTGAACGTCACGGCTTTTCAGGTAATCGTAAGCTTCACTGGCACGCGAGACATAGAAGTTAAAAGCGCAACGGCGAGGCTGAAAATAAAGGGGATCTTCTGTGAGGAACAGTGTGATGGAAGTATCCCCGAATTTGACGCACTGGTATTCTCCCTGTTCACTCTTCCAACCGAGAACACCACCCAGAACATCCACATACCAGTGGGCAGCTTTCTCAATATCCTTGGTTGGGACAAAAACCGTGTCAATTCGTTGAAACAAATTAGTCACATCAAATCGCCTCTTTCTTGTCAGGATAAGAACATACATTCGCGCATAAATGGAAAAATCCTCCCTTACCTAAGACGTTTTTATCAAAAGGCGTCAAATGTGACAATTTCGCATGTGTGAAAAAAGCAAACATCAAAAAACAGCGTGACAAAGCGAAAGTGATATGTCTGAGAAAGAAACGTCACGACGGAAGCAAAAAGCGGTGGAAAACAGCTTAATTTCGCATTTTCCAGCGTATTGTGGATTTTGCCAGAAATCCTGATTCCCTGTATTCTTTGTATCGTTAGAACTTCATTTGATGAGAAGTTCGATGCATACAACAAAGGAGATTGTACATGTTAGCACAAGAAATGGGTGTGATTTTCACCAAGCACGTAGAACAGATTACTTCCAAGTGCTGGAGTGAATTTCTGCAGCAGCTGGAGAGTAAAGGTTTATACGTGGTCATCGAGACAGATACCAACGGGCGGGTGATGAGTCCACTGGGTGGTTTGATGCCAATGCCGTGCAAAAGTGAGACGCTCCATATTCTGACTGCCGACGATTTGCAGCAACGGGGCTTGCCGCTTGGCCACCATATCGTGAATACGCGAGAAGCAAAAGTAGCCACATCGTAGAAAAAAGATCAAACAAGGAATCACACGACCTTTCCTGCCGGAAGTATTTCGGTGGGGAAGGTTTTTTGCTGTCGATTTTATAAAAAATAGACGTAATTCGACAAACAAGATCCATCCGCAGATGATACTTCGAACGTGAGAATCGTGGTCGAAGAGGTGAAACGATGCATCCTTCCAAGCAGTCAGTGACAGAAAGTAAAGAGTCGCCAAACACAGCAGGCCATCTGGTACAATTGCAAACCCCTGCTAACATGCGTTCGTCCTCCATTCGCGTCCTGCAGCAGTCGATTGGCAATCAGGCCCTGCAACGGATGGTTGCGCAGTCAAACTCAAAACAAGCGATACCTCGTGATATGAAAGAAGAGAATGGCGTGATCCAAGGGGTTTTTCTGGACAAGCATAAAAATGAACTGCCGGATCATTTGTGGTATAAAATTTTTGTGAACAGCGGGAAGTCCATAAGAGTAGATTATCTCACGCGAAACGGTCATATTGGTATTAGGCATATCCAAAACGCCATGTATGGACATTTGCCAAGGGCATCAGAGGCAAAGGTGAAAAAAATGAGCCGAACGGATTTGAACGAAAAGCATATCAAGGAGCTGGATCAAGCGCTCAGTGCTTATAGGGGATCTTTTTTGGTGTAAACCAGCTGGGAGAGTCTCCACTGCTTCCTCAAAAGCAAACCCGCATGGCGCATTCACGGCCGAGCGGGTTTTACGTTCATTTCACCACAAATTGCACACGCGTCCCGTCCGGGTAGTTCTCCAGCTGATTGGAGACCCAAGATCCCGCTCCGCGATTATCAGATGGGGATATGTAGGCGATATCTGCACCCTTGCCGCCTTCCGCACACATCGCCATCGGCCATTCGTCCCGATCGAAGCCGCGTTTGGTAGGAATGCCTAGCAGGGACTCATCCCGATTTTGATCGGCACCTTTGCGGTCAATCGTGCAGATGGAGGAGTGACCATTCTCCACAGCTGCTTGAATATGTGCCGCAGTCTCAGGGAAGCGCTGGCTCGGAAATTCCAGGACGAGATCCGCTTCGGTCGGTGTGCTGACCGGCGTACCAGTCTCTAGCTCCCCAAACAGATAGGTGCAAACAGCGACGACGATGGCAAGAAAGAGTAGGATAGGCGAATTTTTTTTCTTTTTCTTACGTCTCAATGGTTTTCTCCTTGTCTCCCAAAACTTGTTGGTTTTTCGCAACATAACTCGTATTATACCGATGATTTCCAAATGCGAACAAGTGTTTTTTAAATTGGAGTTGAATTCAGGAATAAAGAAGGATAAAAGCAACCCATGAACAATTAAGAAAGTAGTAAAACGAAAGCTGTTTTGAGTAAGGCTAAACTAGGAGGCATATGCAATGACAACCACGATATTTACGAACGGAAGGATTTACACGGGCGATCCGCAGCATTTGTTCGTCCAGGCCCTCGTCGTCCGGGATGGACTCGTTCATGACTTGGGCAGTGGTGCGGACATGCTCTCACAGTGGGGAACAGGGGCTCAAGTAATTGACCTACAGGGACATACAGCAACTCCTGGTTTGATTGACAGCCATTTGCACTTGGGCTGGCAAGGCTTGACTTTTATGCAGCTCAATTTGAGCAAGGCGACCTCCAAGGATGAAATGTTGATGCTCATTAAGCAAAGAGCTGAAGAAACGGGCCCCGAGGAATGGATGGAAGGATTTGGGTGGGACGAAAATCTGTTCGTAAATGGTGGAGGAATTCCTACCATCGAAGAGCTGGACCGGGTCGCTCCGCATTGTCCGATCATGCTCTCTCGCATATGCGGGCATGCAAATCTGGTCAACAGTAAAGCGCTGGAAAGGATTGGCTATCATCCGGAAATGGCAGTTCCGGCAGGGGGCGTGGTCGTCTGCGATCCGGACACAGGACGTCCGACGGGGATGCTGCTGGAGACGGCTTCCAATCTGGTCAAGCCGCATATTCCCAAACCAAGCTACGATCAGCTGAAGACGAGCCTGCGCAACTCCATTCAGTATGCGCTCCAGCATGGCCTGACAGGTGCGCACACCGAAGATTTGCGCGAATTGGGTGGATTGGCTCAAACCTACCGTCTCTACGATGAGCTGATCAATCAGGAGGAGCTGGCGCTTCGTTGCAACCTGCTCGTTTACTATCCTCACATGCATGAGCTGCGCGAACAGCAGATGTATGCAGGCTATGGCAACAGCCATGTGCAGATAGGAGCTGTGAAGATCTTTGCGGATGGAGCACTGGGACGGCGCACTGCCTATTTGTCGGCTCCCTATGCGGACGATCCGACCACCAGCGGCTATCCAGTGCACGAGCAAGAAGAATTGACAGAGCTGGTTCGGCAGGCGCGAGCCCTCAGCATGCCGATTGCGGTCCATACCATCGGCGACAAGGCACTAGAGATGGTCTTGGACAGTTTGGACCAATTCGCGCCGGCAGCCTATCGGGATCGACTCATTCATACGCAGATTGTCCGGCCAGATCTGCTGGAGCGCTTGCAGCATCCCAACCGAATCGCGGACATCCAGCCGCGCTTTTTGGCGGGAGACTTTCCGTGGGTGATTGATCGCGTGGGTGAAGAACGGATTGCATTCTCGTATATCTGGAAAACGATGATCCATAAAGGGATTATCTGTGCGGGCGGATCGGATACTCCGGTGGAGCCGATCGATCCTTTGCTGGGGATTCATGCAGCGGTCACCCGCAAAGCACCAGGGGAAACGCATGGTGGCTACATGCCGGAGGAGAAGCTGACCATGCAGGAAGCGATCTCGCTATTCACGACCAGTGGAGCAAAAGTTACCCATGAAGATCATCTGAAGGGCACCTTGAGTCGAGGCAAGTTTGCCGATATGACTGTTTATTCGAACGATTTGTTTGCGATGGACCCGGATGAACTGCTCTCGACGAAAATTGTCATGACCGTCATCGGCGGAAAGGTTTGCTACACGCGTTAAGCCAGAAAAAATGAACGTGCAGGCGAGGAAGACCTCATGCCTGCACGTTTTTTTCAGTTACTGCCAGCTTTTTTGAGGATTTGCGTCGCAGCCATTTACCCAGATCCATTTCGGCGATCAGGATGCTGAACAATACCAGGGCTGCACCCACATACCCGCGCAACGAAAGCATTTCACCCGTGACCAAAAACGCGATTGCGACAGCGAATACGGGTTCCATTGAAAAGATCAGGGCAGTGTGCGTCGGAGTCGTGTACTGCTGGGCTACCGTCTGCACCACGAATCCGACGGCCGAGCAGAAGATTCCCAGCATCAGAACCGCAAACCATGCCTCAGGGGTTACGGGGAGCCGCGGCGTTTCCAAAGCTAGTGAAAAGAGCAGCCCAAGCAGGCCAGTGAAACCGAGCTGGTAAACACCGAGCTGGAGCGGATCGGATTGATTTGCCCATCTGCCAGTAACGATGATGTGAATGGCATAAAACACAGCGCCGAGAATGCATAACAAATCCCCACGGCTGATTTCAAGCTGGCTGTTCAATGTGAGCAAACCAATACCGATCAGTGCGAGAAACGCTCCAAGAAAAACACGTGGCGGCGGAATCTGGCGCAGCAGCATGGATAAGAACGGTACGAAGATGACAGTCAGACTGACGAGAAAACCTGCCTGGGATGCAGTGGTTGTCTTCAAACCAGTCGTAATCGTAACAAAAACGCCAAACAATAGGGTGCCTAGAACAAACGCTTTGCCGAGGGTCTTCCGATGAGTACGCAGGATGCGCCGACGAAAGAAAAGACCAGCCAAGACAAAGGCGAGCAAAAAGCGCAGAGCAATAAAATTGAAGGTTTGCAGATCTGTAAGCCCCATCTGCATGAACAGATAGGAGGAACCCCAAAAAAGGGTTACCAAAAGCATAGCCAGATCAGCTTTTAATTGAGGTTTCATTCTCGTGCTCCCTTATCCCCGCAGATTGAAGCTGGGACACTTTATCTCTTGATACGTTTTCAGTATAAGGGTATCGCTTGAATAAGAAAAATGAATGTTTATTATGGTTTGCACAAATTGTTTTCATGAAAAAGAGGGGTATGCATGAGTCTCAATAAGTACGAAGTTTTCACGTCGGTGATGGAAACAGGCAGCTTGACCAAAGCAGGGGAGCTTCTCGGGTTAACACAGTCGGCTGTCAGTCATGCCATAGCCAGTCTGGAACAGGAATTTGGCCTGACACTCATGATCCGTGGGAGGTCTGGAATCAGCCTGACAAGCAATGGGGAGCGACTGTATGGCTATATGCGCGAGATTCTGCGGGTCAATGAACAAATGAAACAGGAAGTGGACGCAATAAAAGGCATTGAGTCGGGAACCGTAAATCTCGGTACATTCACCAGTGTCTCGACGCAATGGCTGCCGGGGATCTTGAAGCAATTCCAGGACGCCTATCCGAACATTGAAATCAAGCTGTTCGACGGATACTACGACGATATTGAAGAGTGGGTTTCAGCGGGAAAAGTAGATCTCGGTTTTGTCTCTATGCCTACTGCGACATCCTTCGATCTGCTGCCTCTCAAAAAAGATCGCATGCTCTTGCTGGTGCCTTCTGATCATCCGCTTGCCGCGAGAGAAATCGTACAGGTAAGCGAGCTGGTAGAAGAAACATTTATCATGCCGACCATTGGCTGTGACAATGATATCCAGCGCATTTTAAAGGAATACAAGCTGCAGCCAAAAATCAAATACGAGCTGGGAGACGATCATGCGATTATTGCGATGGTGCAAAATGGCCTCGGAATCAGCATTCTCCCGGAAATGATCTTGTTTCGACTGCCTGCGAATATTTGTGTCATTCCTTTGGAGGGAGCCCACTATCGAACGATCGGAATTGGTGCCCCCTCGATGGCCAACCTGTCTCCAGCCGCACAGCGATTCTTGGCTTGCGTGGAGGATTGGGTACGGAATTGTGCACTGCCTTCATGAAGACATCTCTTGTGAGGATGAGGATATTGCTTTTTTGCCCCATGCAAAAGGCCAATAAAGCAGGAGAAAGACCGCCAAAGCGACGCCTTCCAGGGAGAGGATGTACCACGGATACTCGCCCAGGTAATCAATCAGGCTAGGGTTCTCCGGCTTGTGTGAGACGAACAGGTAGTTCCCGCCTGTAAAGTGATTGACCAGCAAAGCCACGAGTAGGAGCACATTGAGAAAGCCCATCGTTTTCCAGACTGAGCGAAGCGTTGGGCGATATCCTTCCACCCATGTCATGAACAGACAGGCGTATAGCGCAGTGTGTGCCTGGAACGTGCAGAGGAACGGCATTTTTTCCGATATACAAAAAGAGCGGCCGTGAGCACAACAAAAAGCAGCAGCACGACCAAATGAGAGGTGGAAAACAAGTGGAAGGGATCCTCGTCAATCGTGTAAGCAAATAAGGAAGGTGACATACAGAAGCTCCTGAAAAATATTTTTGAAAGAATTCACAAAATTTTAACACAAAAACCGAGTTTTATATAAGTAAATGGTTATAATAAAGGTATACAGATAGATTTCCTCGGAAAGGAGATAGGACAGTGAACTTGGTACTGACAGAGAAGATGTGCAAAACATGTCAAGCTCGCTTGACCGAATATGAGATCGAGAATAATGAAGGTCTGTGTATAGATTGCTACAAAGATAGTCAGAATAATGAAGAAAAATAAATAAATAAATCATGGATGATCCCCTTTCTTCTACAGAGAGGGGGTTTTTTACTGCCTCGAGAGTGGTTTTCTTATTCGTAAGGCAGCTTATCCATCAGAAGGAGCAGGAAGGTAGCGAGTGGTCCAAGCAGCAAGGAGATGAGAAACCAGTTAAATCCACTGCGGTTTTTTCCCTGAGCAAGTCCAGCGTTGATCAATGCAAGCGTTCCCCAGCCAATCCCATATTCGTTTACCACGCTTTTCACCCCACCTTGATACATCGGTATGTAAAATTACAAGACAAATTATACCATATTATCTGAAGATTTCTATATTCATGTCAATCTGTTCAATCTCATCGAATAAATACAGAGAATCTCTTGAATTATGTGCCATCCTTTACTAAAGTAAAACTATACCTAATTAATAAAGTAACGCTTTAACAAAACAAAACAAAACAAAACGTTGGGAGATCTTGCATGTGACAAAGCGGATAGCAGTCGTAGGAAGCAGCGGGGGCAATTTATATAATCTGGGAGGAAAAGATCCTGAAAAGCTCTTGGGTGAAATCATCACACAGATCGAGTCAGCAGGAATCGAGCTGGCAGCGGTCCAGTTCATTGCGGCTAAAAGCTCGATGGATTCAGCAGGCGACTCGACAGATGCTGCGGTGTATGTATGGAATGAAAAAGTCAGTCAAGTGGTCTCGGTGTTTGAGGGACCGCTGGAGGCGTGCAATCGGTATGCAGCCAGCGTGGACGAAGAGATCGCAAGCCAGATACGGGCAGGAAGCGTCGATGGCTTGATCGCGATGAGTGCAGCGCCAGACGGTGCCAATCAGCAGGTCATTCGCGCAGCAGTCGATCAGCAGGTACCGATAGCTGGTACAGGCGGTACGTCGATGGCACAGATCGCGTCAAAGGGCGCTTTGGTCATTCTGACTTCCGGAACGACAGGAACGACAAACCGGACGAGAGCGATCAGTTTTCTCACCGTATTCAGCAAGCACTGGGGAATCGCGTACAGACCGATGATCGGGGATTCGAAGCAAGCGTCGGGTATCTCGGCTAGCCCGTGGAAGCGAGTCCAAATTCGAGGAATCATGATGGCTTCGCTGCCGGGCTTTATCGCGCTGGCATTGATCCTTGCCCTCAGTAAGATACCCGGTTTGTCCATGCTGAGTGAAGTGTTTGACGTCTTGATCAAGGCACTGCCCGTCGTGATTGCGGCGGTAGCGGCGAAACAAGTGTCTGACATGGAAGAGGTATCCGTCGTGGCAGGGGTGCTGGCAGGCGTCTTGTCTATCGATGGAGGAATTATTGGCGGTATGCTTGGCGGTATAGGCGCAGGTCTTTTGGTGAATCTGCTGTTTAGAAAATGTATCGAGTGGCGGTTTCCGACCACGACTGTCAATATTATTGCCGGCGGTATCTCTGGGCTAGTATCAGGATTGATCGTCTATTATTTGTTGGCGCCGATTGCCTTGCAGGCAGGGGAGTGGGTAAAAGTTCTGATTGAAGGAGCGGTGGCTTACAGCCCGATCCTGGCGGGTTTGATTGCAGGACTTCTCATCTGGCCAGCGATCATTGGCGGTGTGTATCATGCCGCGATTTTGCCGATTGTGCTTTTGGAGATGGAGAAAACAGGGAACAGCTTCCTGGGTGCAGTGGACATGGTCGGACTCGTCATGGTATCTGCGGGAATTACACTGGCGAATATCGTAGCGCCACGCGAAAAAAGCGAAGCTACGTTGGCGACGCCTGGTTTTTTGATCAATATGGGCTTTGGTACCTTCGTCGAAGCAGCATATCCATTCATGTTCTCTAATAAGCTGGTGTTCGCAGGAGCTGTGATCTCTTCAGGTGTAGCTGGTATGCTGGTTGGTTTGTTTGACGTCAGAGGAACAGCCTATGTGCCTTCGATCATGGCACCACTTCTTTCCAATAACATGGTCGGATTTATCCTCGCGATGGCGAGTGGGCTGTTATGCTCCTTCCTGATCACGCTGGTCGCCAACAAGATGGCCAAGAAAAAAGGACAGGCTCAGTGAGTCAATCCAAAGACCCCCTGACTTAAGCAAGTGAGTCAGGGGGTACTCTTTTTTCTTCGATTATTCAGCAGAAGCAACCCCGTCCCTTGTCTGAAAGCACTTCACACGCTCCAGCCAGTTGGCAAACAGGCTCTGTACAGCGCTGGCTGCTCGATCTCCAGCATGTGTCCAGCTTGGTCGAGAATGGAGCAGGTCGCATGGGTAAAAGCTTTGAGCAGTGCCAGATGATCCTGATAGCCGCATATCGCGTCTTCATCTCGCTCCAGGATGATACGAGAAGGCAAGGTGCGTATCCACCAAACGATATTGCCACCAAGGCAAAGCAGCGATGGGCCAGCAGCGAGTCAAGTTTTGTCAAGCAGCATGGACAAGAGATCGTCCGATGTTCGCACCCAGTCTTCCACCGGGCTGTGACCATGGGCGGGCAAGTCGATATAAATCCGCTGATAGCCCAGAGTATGTGCAAAATGAGGTTCGGCCCATGCTTGCATGGAGCGGTGATCCGTTCCCAATGCGTGGAGAAAGACGAGTGGGTAGCCTTCTCCGATGATCTTGCAGGAGACCATTATTTTTCCGGCAAAGGAATGATCAGTTCATGCTGTCTGCTTCCGTCCTTTGCACTAACCTCAAACAGAATAAGCATCAGTGTAGAATTCGGCTCCGCCTTTTTTACCTTTACCGTATGGGTGAAGTCGCCCCACTCCGGCGCTCCAGCAGAGGTATTTACAGTGCCCTCGGTCAATTCATTGTGCCCGTCTTCTACCACATATTGAAACACAGCTTCAAATACTCTGGCTTGCCCCTTGATCTCGAAGGTATCCTCTCCGGTTTTAGCCACTGTTACTTTTTGAAAAATATCGTTTCCGTACGTTTTCTCAGCAGCAGGCTGCTCTTCCTTTGGAGGCTCCTGTTCGGGAGCAGGTGTTTGCGGCTGATTTGGCTGTTGCGCAGGTGGTTCACTTGAGGCTGGGGGCTGTTCGGGAGCAGGCTGATCGACCGCTTCTGGCGTACTGCTACAGCCATGCAGGAGTGCTGCGGTCAACAAGATGAGAAAAAGTTTCTTCATGGTATCCCTCGATTCCATTTTTTCATTGATTATTAGCCATTCTACCCAATAAGACGGCGAAAAAGATAGCTGTGTTTCAAAGAGACAGCCCTTTTCTGAAAATCTATGGTAGAATGAGGGGGACGTAACCCACTATTACTAGGAAAGATGGCGAACAAGGATGGAACAACAATCGTTTCGAATTGAAAAGGATTTTCTTGGTGAAAAAGAGATTCCTGTAAACGCTTACTACGGTGTGCAAACCATGCGGGCAACAGAGAATTTCCCAATTACCGGCTACCGCCTTCATTCATCGCTGATTATTGCCATGGCTATGGTAAAAAAAGCAGCGGCGATTGCCAACATGGAAGTATCTCGACTCAACCCACGTCTCGGTAATGCGATCGTGACCGCTGCCGAGGAGATCATGGATGGAAAGTGGCATGACCAGTTCATCGTAGATCCGATCCAAGGGGGAGCGGGAACCTCCATCAATATGAATGCCAATGAAGTGATTGCCAATCGTGGATTGGAGCTTTTGGGAGAGAAGAAGGGGGATTACTTCCACCTGAGCCCGAATACGCATGTGAACATGTCTCAATCCACCAACGATGCATTTCCGACAGCGATTCACCTGGCAACACTAAGTCTTTTGGAAAAGTTACTTGTGACCATGCAGACGATGCACGATGCATTCGGACAAAAGGCACAGGAGTTTGATGACGTCATCAAAATGGGTCGTACGCATTTGCAAGATGCGGTACCGATTCGTCTGGGCCAGGAGTTCGAAGCGTATCGCCGGGTACTGGATCGCGATATCAAACGGATCAAGCAATCTCGCCAGCATCTGTACGAAGTCAACATGGGGGCGACAGCAGTAGGCACTGGGCTGAATGCAGATCCGCGATATATAACGACAGTCGTAGAAAAGCTGACGGAAATCAGCGGCTTCCCCTTGGAAGGAGCCGAACATCTCGTCGATGCCACCCAAAATACAGATGCTTATACAGAAGTGTCTGCGGCATTGAAAGTATGCATGATGAATATGTCCAAAATTGCCAATGACTTGCGTCTGATGGCATCCGGACCGCGCGCAGGACTAGGAGAAATCTCTTTGCCAGCCCGCCAGCCTGGATCATCGATCATGCCGGGGAAAGTCAATCCGGTCATGGCAGAGGTCATCAACCAAGTGGCTTTCCAAGTCATCGGAAACGACCATACCATCTGCCTGGCGTCTGAAGCGGGTCAACTGGAGCTCAATGTGATGGAGCCAGTGCTCGTCTTCAATCTGCTGCAATCGATCAGTATCATGGACAATGCTTTCCGCGCGTTCACAGAATACTGTCTCGCAGGAATCGAAGCCAATCGAGAGCGCATGAAGGAATACGTGGAGAAAAGTGTGGGTGTCATTACCGCAGTCAACCCACATCTGGGTTATGAGACAGCGGCACGTATCGCCAGAGAAGCCATCCTCACAGGCAAGTCGGTTCGCGAGCTGTGTCTGCAGCACAATGTTCTGACAGAAGAGGAGCTGGATTTGATTCTGGATCCTTTCGAAATGACCCACCCAGGGATCGCTGGAGCGTCTCTGCTGGATCGGGAATAGGAAGAAAGTACGGAAATCCTGTTAAAAGATTGTTCCGGAAGATAAAAGAGCTCCCGTTCCTCGCGTATTCGTGCAGGAACGGGAGCTTTATTTTGTGAAAATGGCTATATGGTATTTAGTGCCGAGGTGTAGATGGAGACAGGGGCGCAGGGGTGGTGGCGGAACCAGGCAGCTGATCCAGGCTTTTAAAAACATAGCCCTGTCTGTGCGCTTCATCAATAAAAGCACCCAATGCTTCCGTGTTGTCCTTGGAGATGGAGTGCAGCAAAATGACCGCTCCCGGATGTAGCTGGGACATGATCTGGTCATAGGCGTACTTCCAGCCGCGCTGCTGCTTGACATCCCAATCCTTGTAGGCAATCGACCAAAATACGTTGGTGTACCCCAATTCCTTCGAGATCCCTAGTGTTCGATCACTGAATATCCCCCGAGGTGGACGCAAGTACTTCATTTCCTTTTGCCCGGTTACCTCTGTTACGGCATCCTTTACCTTGGCCAGTTCATCCTTGATTTTTTCATTCGAGATCGTGGACATATCGGGATGGCTCCACGAGTGATTGCCGATCAGATGACCTTCCGCAACCATTCTTTTCAACAGCTCAGGCTTGTCCTTTACGTAGTGGCCAGTGACGAAAAAAATAGCGGGCACATGTCTGGATAGCAGGGTATCTAAAATAGCCGGTGTGAATCCGTTCTCATAGCCATTGTCAAAGGTCAAGTACAATTCTTTCTGTGAAGTATCGCCTAGAAAAACAGCGCCATGTCGATCAACAATGGATTTAAACCCCTCTTCGTTAATCGATGGAAGCCTACCATTCTTGCTTTTTTTAAACCCGAAATGATAAGGCTGATCCTGGTAGGCGACCGTTGATTGAAGAGGCAGCATACACAGCAGAAAGAGGCTGAAAATCAGGCAAGCCATTCGTTTGTTCATTGACTCTCCTCCCGATCTAAAACGAGAGCCATTTTCGCCAGCTCCTTTTCCATAGCGAACTACTCACGTCCTTTCTCCATTCGTTGCATGAATCATGTTCGTCCATGAAAAGTTTGTCCAGTTCGTTTCCAAATATGTACCGTAGCCATAAGGCGGGCTAAAGCCTGTAAATGAGCACAGAAATCGAAAATGTGCAAAAAAAACTTGGAGACAGGACAACTGCTCATACAAGTGACCAAGAACCAACATATAGTACTAAAGTCAACGGTGATCCGCTGACTGGTAACACGATACTACTTAGTGCCGGAGGTGTGGTCATGGGAAACGATTGGCTGAGACAATTGAGACAAATCATTGAAGATGACGATGACATTGAAGAAGTAGAAGTAAAAGTAGAATACGAAGACGGCAGAAAGAAAAAATGGATTTTCACAGACGACGCAAGACCCGTACTTGAAGATAATGACGACGAAGAAGACGATGAAGACGATGAAGACGATGACGAAGACTCTGACGGATCTGATGACGAAGACAATTCAGAAGAATACGAAGCTGACGAAGAAGACGACTCCGATGATGAAGGCGAAGAAGATGAGGATGAAGATGAAGAATACGGTGACGATGAAGCCTAATCATCCATTTAACAAAAAAGATGCGTCTGACAGCGCATCTTTTTTTATTTATGCAGGATCAAAGGTCCATTTCTTCGAGCTTGTCTCTTTGCGCGTCGCCCATCCTGGAACAAGCTACGGGCATGGTTTTTTGATGATAGAACTGGCTAATTCCTATGGCTATTTGTCCGTTTCGTGATGAAAAATGATCGAATAGTAATAGGAAAGGACCATCAACGCACCATAATTGGACGACGGGAGGAAGGCAATGGAAGAGTACCTGATCAAGCCGTGGGACATTCACAGACAGGGAACAGGAGCAGCCGAAGCCGCCCTAAATTGGGATATGCATGTTCCGCCGGAAATAGACACGATAGCTGAGGCGGTTATCAAAATGTACGATATGTCTGTCAGCAGTCGAACGTTGATTACCTCCAAACCAGACAAAGGTGGAGCCATTTGGCGGATTGAGACCAATAAAGGACCGAGAAGTCTGAAGTTGTTGCATCGAAGTCCAGAGAGAAGCCTGTTCAGTGTGGGTTTACAGGAATATGTTGTCAAGCAAGGTGCTAGAGTTCCGGCGCTGATACCGGCAAAGGACGGGAAGCTGTTTGTTGAGATGGGCGGAAAGCTCTGGATTGTCACGGACTGGATCAATTTACAGCCTGCGACGAAGGTTGATCTGGTAGGCGCACAGGAACTGTGCTACGGGTTAGGGGAATTTCACAGGCACACCAAAGGCTACTTGCCTCCATTAGGAGCGAAAAACTCATCCCGCCTGTATCGTTGGCCTAATTACTATCAGAAAATCGCCAAAAAAATAGGCTGGATGCGGGAAATGGCATCCGCGTACAGCGAAACAGCGGCGAGCCCAGAGATCCTGTCTGTCGTCGATGAATACGAACGTCAGGCACAGGAAGCGATCACACGACTGCAGCAATCAGCATATTCCAAAATGGCTGCGATGGGGGAACCTCACTGGGGCCTTGTACACCAGGACTATGGATGGTCCAACGGACAAAATGGACCAGGAGGTCTTTGGGTTATTGACCTTGACGGGGTGTCCTACGATCTGCCATTCCGCGATTTGAGAAAGCTGATTACTAGCACGATGGACGATATGGGCGTATGGGATGTCGGTTGGATGCGCGGAATGATTGAGGCGTATCACAAAGCGAATCCCCTGGATGCAGAATCGTTTGACGTTTTGCTGATCGATATGGCCATGCCCAACGAGTTTTACAAACATCTGAAAGAAATGTTCTTTGATCCTGTTACGTTTTTGAATACGGAGGCTGGAGCGATCCTCCAACGTGTGGTAGCGACGGATCAGACGAAGTGGCAAGCGTTAGCGGAACTGAGCAAAGACAAATCGAAATACGCAGCTGGCTCCTACGAGCAGGCAGCTGTCGCACAATCCCCCGAAAAAATCCCCTCACAAGCTTCCTCCACGTTTATCTGGGAGCAAAAACAGTGGAATCTGCAGACCAAAAAGCGTGCAGATCAAACAGAAAAAGAAGCTGTATCTGCTTCCTCCAATGACAAACAAAAGAGCAGCAAAAAAGAGAACGCGCCCAAACGCGATAAAGCTGAAGAGAAAAAGGTCAGCTCAGGCAAGCGCGAGACAGTCCCGTTCGAAGAGAAGAAGGTCGAATCCACTCAGTCTAAAGAGAAAAAAGTTGACACCTCTCAGTCCAAGCAGAAGAAGGATGCTGTCAAAGATAAAGTGGCTGAGCTGAAGCCTGTAGAAAAGAAATCCAGTTCTGTCTCTGCTGCGGAAGAGAAAGAAGCTGTGCGCTCGTCCGCCAGTAGAAGAAAAAGCCTCACATCATCCTCTGCCTCCAATGTTATTAATCTTCTCCCTTACCTTTCCAATCCAGTCACTAGAACCCCTAGAGCAAAGACAGCAGCTAGCGGAAGGAAGCGCCAAGCAGGTGCCGCTGCAAAAGCAAAACGTACTACGACCGTGAGAGCCTTGCAGACCAAACGAACGGAAGCAAGCCGAGCCATTGCCAAGAAAAGACAAGCGAAGCCGCTTTCATCAGCACGGACAGCATCACGTCTAGGACAAAAATCAACGAGCACGACCAAACCAAGAAGAGCAGCAACGACGTCTGCGTCGAGTCGTCACGGGTATAATAAAGTGCCTGCTCCACGAAACCGCGTGACTACCAATCCTGCTCGCAAACCAAAAGCAAAGCAAGGTATGAAGAAGTACAAAGGCTTGCGATGAACCGCATGAGGAAAGGGGAATCACGATGAAGGTAGCCATGATTTGCACCGAAAAGTTGCCCGTGCCTCCAGTCCGCGGCGGTGCCATTCAAACCTATATTTCAGGAATCGTGGATGATCTGAGTTCCTATCACAATGTAACCGTTATTGGTACGACAGATCCGGAGCTAGCGACCGACGAGATCATCCGACAGGTTCGTTACGTAAGGCTAAACGGACTGGGCGTCTTTGAAACGTATGCAGCAGAGGTCGTTCGCTTTTTACAGACAAGTGAATACGACATCATTCATGTCTTCAATCGTCCGCGATTGGTACCGTTGATACGGGATGTTTGTCCAAACGCGAGAATCATTTTGAGCATGCACAATGACATGTTTGACGTGGCCAAAATTGATCCGCAAGTGGCAGTCAAAGCCATTGAATCTGTCGAGCGAATCATTACCATCAGCGATTACGTAGGGGGAGTCATTTCCTCCCTGTATCCTGCAGCTACAGAAAAGCTGCGGACCATTTATTCGGGAGTGGATCTGGGAACCTTTGTCCCCTGGGAAAAATCGTCACAGGCGCGTCAAGTTCGCCAAGAGCTGAGAAGTCAGCACCAATTGAATGGCAAACAAGTCATCTTGTTTGTAGGTCGGCTGACTCCTAAAAAAGGTGCAGATATCCTCGTCCGAGCCATGAATGATTTAAGCAAACGCCACTCCAATATAGCACTGGTCCTGGTCGGTGGCTCCTGGTACAGCGAAGATAAGGTCAGCGATTATGTAGCGTATGTACGTTCTTTGGCTGGTCGTTCACCTATTCCGGTCATTACCACTGGTTTTGTTTCGGCTGAACAGATTCATCAATGGTTTTGGGCAGGGGATATCTTTGTTTGTCCGTCCCAATGGGAGGAGCCATTGGCACGTGTACACTACGAAGCAATGGCAGCAGGTCTCCCCTTTGTGACGACCAAGCGAGGAGGAAACGCCGAGGTCATTATCGGAGGAAACGGTCTACTGGTTGAGCAACCAGAGAACCCTTTAGCTTTCTCAGAGCAATTGCAAAAGCTCCTTTCCAGCCGGGATCTGCAACGCAAAATGGGAAGTGCAGGCCGGATGTTGGCAGAAGAGCGCTTTAAGTGGAATCGTGTGGCGCGAGAAGTTCGCGAAGTCTGGGAAGGAAGAGGGTTTCGATAAAAAAAGGGAATCGAAAAGCCCACATTCTGCTGACAAACAGTGAGCAGGTGGGCAACCGATTCCGATACATAAAAAGAAGGTGCAAGTGAGCTTGTAGGGTAACAAAGACGCAAACGAGCTAACTCAATTTGGATTGTCGATCCTTCGTTTTCAGAGCTTTAAGGATCTGCGGAAGAAGCCTGGTCTGGCAAGTTGGGAATGATAGCGACGATTCGATGAAGTGGAATCAGAACGGAGCTGCCGATGTGGTCGAGAGCAGAAAGGGTTTTCAGCTCAACGATTCCTTCATCGACCCGGATCAGCTTTCCCACTCGATACCGGCGACTGTGCACGCCAAAGTCGGCGGAGAGCAGGAGCTCAATGGTCTGTTGCTGCTTCATGCATTTGACCAATTCCCTGCGAAGACCTTTAACGCCTGCTTCCTCAGCGGATTCTTCCGCTTCGACCTCGACATTGACGATGGGTGCTGGAATAATCAAAGGCTTCGGTGCCTGGATATTTACAGTAGGTGCCTCCACTTGAACGTTGGGTGTGGAGGGCGTGACTGTAAGCTCAGGCGCTGGGGCAGTCACAAGTACTTTAGGAGCCCGAACATTGACGCGAAGCCAGCGAGGATGGTCTAGCTTCCTTGCTCTTTTCCCGCGTACGTTGTGTGAAGAAGAGTGATTTGGGCGAGAATAGCGATTTCGTTTTTTAGACTTGGCCGATTTCACTGATGACACCTCCCACTGTGCATGGTTTATCATATTCAGCACGGCAGGAGCGGTCTGGACATATTACCTGAGTAAGGGCAATTTGGGGCTGGTAAGCGGATTATTTTTCTGCCAGGGCGAGGCGAATGCCGATCGCCGCATACAAGAGGGCTTTGCCATAGTTCACATACTTCCTTACGCCGTTAGCCAGCCCAAGAGCGGTCATGATCCCAGCTTTTCGCCCATTGGACATGCTTTGCGCGATAACGAACAGGATATCAGGTCCGGGAGCGAGGGTGAGCAGGATTGAGACAGCCAAAAATGAAATAACGAGTGAAAGCTCCATCATGTCAACTCTCCTTTGGGAATAAAACTTGGTTGAACCTACATTACGGCAATTCAGAAAAGTCGTCCAGTAGGAAAGGAGCGGTTTGTTAAATATCGGAAATTCACGAGTCTGAAGAAAGGAATTTTTTTAAAAACAAGGAAAATCGTGTATAATGGTCGGGTAATCTCAAATAGAGACATGGAGGTTTCACAATGAATCAAACACCGCTTACCCCTATGGGAGTAGGAAAGCTGTTGGATAGGAGCTTTTCCATATACCGTCAACGTTTTGGAGCATTTTTTCTGCTGGCTTTGATGGTGTTCGGGCCCTTGCTTTTGCTTCAAGACTTGCTGCTGATGGACTTTAGCAGTATGCCCTTCCTGTACCAGGACACTTCTGGAGAAGATTTCTGGGAGTCCTTGGGTCAAAGATTTATCTCTTCCGAAGAAAACGTGACCCAGAACATAGCCTTGCTGCTGGTCTACTTGTTTATCGTCTTTCCTATTATAACATTGGCTGCCTACCCGCAGCTGCTCGCATCCAGTCTGATCCTGACGAAAGCGGCGGTCGAGGGGGAAACGACAGGGATCAAAGCAGCTTTGCGTCAATCCTTCAGTCGTTTTTGGCCACTGGTGGGTAGTACAGTACTCTACTTATTGGTTATTGTGGGAATATTTCTGGCCTTTTTCATTCTTTGCGGTTTGCTTTTTCTTCTCTTCGCCTTCAGTACAGGCGAGAGCATGGATACCCTTTTCTCGGACGACAGCGCACTCAATCCGATTGTCGTCGTAGTCTTTTTCCTGGTAGCGTACTTCCTTTTCATCATCGGCGTCATGCTCGTCCCCGGATTTTTTATGCTTCGTTGGGGTTTTTATCTGCCGCTCGTTTTGTTGAAAGGAGAAGGGGTAGGTTTAAGCAAGAGCTGGAACTTGACGAAAGGGAATTTTTGGCGACTGTTTGGGCTCTATTTCGTAGTCATGATCCTGTACTCCATCTTCTCAAGCGGGATTCAATTCATCCTCATCGGGGCTTTGGGTGCGTCCTTGATCAGCAGTGTGCTGCAAGTCTTGTTTTCATGCCTGCTGATGCCTTGGATGTTGATCGTCTATGCGCTGGCTTATCTCGATTTGAATGTGAGAAAAGAAGGAACAGATTTGGAGGCGATGCTGAACCAGCATCGTCCAGAGGATACAGCTGTAGCAACGCTAGACAAACAGGGAGAGCCACATGAGTAGCGCCATGATTGGGTCAAAGGACAAGGAACGGTTAGTCGAGATCCTTTCCTCTGATGAATTTAATAGGCAGTCCCAGGAAGGTGCAGGATGGATTGAAAAAGCAATCAACCACTTAATTGAGATGATCGCGAAGCTGTTTCAAGTGACGGAAATTCCGACAGAAGCGGCTGGAACCGTTTCTGTTTCGGTCGTGATTGTAGCGATTGGCGGCTTGTTGTTTTTGATCTATTGGTTGTCACGGAAAATGGTTTTGCAACAGAAGCGGGAGCGTACCTTATTCGTTCAGGGGGAAAAAAAACGTTCCTACTCGGATTATCTAAATGAGGCGAGACAGCTTGGACAGCAGGCGGAGTGGCGGGAAGCCGTCCGCCATCTGTTTCTCGCGCTGCTGGTTTATTTGCAGTGGAAGAACTGGATCCGGATTGAGAAATGGAAGACCAACTGGGAATATGCAGATGAAATCCAGTACAACTATCCGGCTGCACAGGATTTGTTTCGCCGACATGCGCGTTCATTTGAACAGGTTTGGTATGGGCAGGAAGAAATTGACCAACAACTGTTTTGGCAGCAGCTCCAGGAATTAGAGAAGCTGCTGGGTGAGGAGGGACATCGTCATGGGTAGCCTTCGCACCTATCGCATCGCCCTCGTCATTGCCATTTTTCTACTGGTGGGCATCAGCTTGCTGATCGTCAAGCCAGCGCCTCCCTCGTATCCGCCATATGTCGCAAAGTCAGCACAGCCGAATGGAAGTAAAGCCATTGTCATGCTGATGGAGGAGAAAGGCAAGCCGATCAAGGAATGGCGTCAGCCTATGAAGTTTTTGCCATCGCAAGCAGGTCAGGTTCTGATTTCTCTGGAGCCCAAAGGAATGACAGAGCTGGAAAGAGAAGAGCTTTTGGATTGGGTAGCTCTAGGTAATGATCTGATCCTGTTTGCAGAGGAGCCGGCAGATTGGGAACAAGCTTCGTTCCAGCTGATTCTTCAGGAGAATGAAGAAGAGGAAGCAGAGCGGAAAATCTGGGGGCCTCAGCTGAGCGGTAACAGGAACGGCGTGGTGCAATCGCCTTTGCGATTGGATAAAAGCCAGGACATGGAAGAATTGCTCAGTGACGATGCAGGCGTCCTGGCAGGACGTACAACCATCAGCGAGGGGACAGTCAGTCTGTTTCTTGTCCCGCAATGGATGAGCAACGGACAGGTTGCCAGGCACGATCATTTCGAAGCGATTTGGCCTTATTTGCAGAACGAGTGGTCTGTCGTTTGGATGGATGAATACCATCATGGCTATCGGGATCAGCCCAGTCTGTTTGCGCTTTATCCCGGATGGCTAATCGCAGGCTTTGCTCAGCTGGGCTTGCTTCTCCTCATGTGGATTTGGTGGAGAGGAAAAAGATTTGGACCTATCTACACGCTGCGAGAATGGACAGTACGTCGTGGCGACGAGACTTTGCTTGCCGTGTCCAGCTGGTACGAACGAAGACGACTTGCCATCGATGCACTGCGTCATCGTGAAACGTACTTGAGGCAACTCATGCATGAACGGTGGGGCGTGCACCAACGAGCGGAACATCACGAAATCCTGCAAGTGGCACGTACCAAATGGAACGAAAGCGAGCTTGCAGCCTTGGTGCAAGTATTGCAAAGACTGGAACAGATCAAGACAGAGAATGCCTATTCGCAAAAACAACTGCTTGCAGACAGTCTCCTGTTAGACAAGATATTGAAGCGCCTGGAGAAGGAGTGATTGGTGTAGTGGAACGATTGATCGAAGAAATGGAGAAAGAGCTGGTTGGGCAAAGGCAGAACATCCGTCTGCTGATTACCGCACTGCTCGCAGGAGGTCACGTCTTGCTGGAGGGGGTACCGGGAATTGGCAAAACGAAAATGGTGCGCACTTTATCCGGCCTGATTGGAGGCGAGAGCAGAAGGGTACAATTTACCCCAGACATGATGCCGAGTGATATTATTGGGCATGTCGTTTTTAATATGCAGCAAAATCGTTTTGAAACGATCAAGGGACCTGTATTTTCCAATCTATTGCTGGCTGACGAGATCAACCGAACACCCCCGAAGACCCAGGCTGCCCTGCTGGAAGCCATGGAAGAAAAGCAAGTGACCATTCACGGCGTTACTTATCCGCTGCCGGACCCGTTTTTTGTGGTGGCTACGCAAAACCCGATTGAATACGAAGGAACCTATGTTTTGCCGGAAGCGCAGCTCGACCGCTTCTTGTTCAAGCTGCAGGTTACGTATCCTTCCCATGAGCAGGAACGACAGATTCTGGCGCAACACGTGCCGTACTCCTTGTCGGCCACACATAAGCCTGAAGTGCAATACACGCTCGAACAAATTCTGGATCAGCGGCAAAAGCTCAGCGAGGTTGTGGTGGAGGAATCGATCCTCGAGTATATTACGACTTTGATTCGGAAGACGCGGGAGACAAAGCGATTGCTGCTCGGAGCGAGTTCGCGGGCAGGGATTGCCATTCTGATGGCGAGCAAGGCCTGGGCGCTGCTGGACAACCGAAATTACGTGACGCCAGATGATGTGAAAATGGTGGCAAGACCTGCATTGCGTCATCGTCTGGTTCTCTCACCGCAGGTGGAATTGGAGGGAGGTACTAGTGACCACATCATCGACGAAACGTTGGCGGCCATTCCAGTTCCTCGCTGATGTTCTGCAAGACCGCTTTATTTTGCCCACGAAACGGCTTATCCTGTGGATTCTGCTCGGTCTTCCTCTGGTCATGACTGGTTTTGTGATGGGCTGGGGATATCGCGCCTTTTGGCTGTACAATGGCTTGATCTTAGCAGCCAGCGTGGTCGATTGGCTCTCGATGCCCAAAAAGAGAGAGCTATCTGTGACCAGAATGCTGCCAGAGCAGGCGGATATTGGCCAGGAATTCCAGGTTCACATCGCGTTCACGAATACGAGTGGGCAGAAGGTGGGGTTCGAGCTTGCGGACGACTTGCCGTACTCATTCCAGGAGAGCGGAGTATTGCGGGGCATGATGGAGCCTGGCACCTTCGGAGTGACTTACCATACAAGGGCTAACGTTCGAGGCATGTATTCCTTTCATTCACTGTTCCTGCGCTGGCATGGAAGAATCGGCTTGTGGTACAGGCAGAGCCGGTTTTCCTGTGATCAGACCATTAGGATCTATCCGGACTTGTCTACTGTCCGCGGCTATCTCGCTTCACTGCAAGAAAGCCTGATCGTTGATGGAAAGAAAATCATGCGCCGAGCAAGAACGGGTTCAGAGTTCCATGCGATCCGTGAATATGTGCCAGACGACGATCCACGCACGATCAACTGGTCTGCTTCTGCTCGTTCCAGACGACTGATGACCAATCAGTACCGTCCCGAGCAAGGAAAAGTCGTGACGATCATGCTGGACTGCGGCAGACTGATGGGTGTTGAGCTGGATAATCGGACTCGCTTGGATATCTCCCTGGAGTCGGCCATGACATTGGCGGCCGTAGCGATTAAACAAGGGGACCAGGTTGCCCTGCTGGCGTATTCGCATGAGATCAAGCTCTATATTCCACCGGGAAGAGGGCTATCGCATTTGCATACGTTAGTGGAAGCTACCTATAACCTCACAACTGATTTTGTTGAATCGGATCCAGCGAAAGCGTTGACGTTTCTTCATCGTCAGCAAAAAAGAAGGAGCCTGATTGCGCTCTTTTCCGATATGGAAAACTACTTGATCGAGGACCAGTTAAGCGCATATCTTTGGCGCCTGAGACGGTCCCATCTGCTTCTGCTGCTCTCCTTGACGGATCCGTTGCTTCAGGGCTGGAGTGATGTGGAAACCAAAAACTCGAGAACAGCCTATGTTAAGGCTCTGGCACAGCGTTTTAAACTGGATCGAAAAGCCTTTCAACAAAAAATGACCGGAGCGGGTATCCAGGTGTTGGATGTACCGTCCGATCAATTGACGTTGAGCGTCGTGAATACTTATTTGGAGATCAAGTCAAGAGAGGCGTTGTAGGAGAGTCGTCTACGCTGACCGAGGACGTACCAGAACACCAGGATCAACAGGGTGCTGATCGCTACGAAGTATTTCGCTTCCAAGGAAAGGGTTGTGGAAGGCGTGATGAAGCCCTCGATGATTCCGGCGATAAAGAACAGCGGGAGTGTGGCTAGCAAGAGCTGGGCAGACTCCTTGACTGCTTCAAGAAATTGATGCTTGCGTGCGTATTTGCCAGGCACCAGCATGCGATATCCCATGTACAGTCCTGCTCCTCCTGCGATAAAGATGGCAGTGAGCTCGATGACACCATGAGGCAAAATATACGCCCAAAAGGCATAGCTGATGCCCGCTTGCTGATAAACCGCTGCAAGGGCACCAACCAGCAACCCGTTAAACAGGAGCAAATAGATCGGAAAGAGCCCAAACGTAACGCCGCTTACAAATGCGAGAATCGCGACTCTCATGTTATTAGTCATAATCATGGTAGAAATGACCGGACTATTGATCGAGTCATGTCCTTCGCCCAGGCGTGTTGGATCGATCTGTTCGGCCATTCCCTCCGGCAGGACGTAGTACAGATTGAGCGGGTCGATCATGACTGCAGCATACCCAAAGACCCCTCCGAGCAGGAACAGAAAGGCAGCTATAGCCATAAACCAAAGCCGTTTTTGGATCAGGAGGATAAAATAGGTGCCGAAAAAATAGGTGATTTGCTGCCAACTGCTGGCCTGTTGCTTATACGTCAGATTGTGCGCGCGCGAGACCAGCTGATTCAGGTAATGCGTCAGCTCATCAGTCGGGTAATAAGAACGGACATACGCCAAATGCGCGGAAGTTTTTTTGTAGAGCAGCGTGAGCCTGTCGATGTCGGCAGCTTGGATGCCTTTGTTTTTTTTCTGGAATCTTTCGACCAACTGCTCCAGCTCGGCCCAGGATGCCTTGTGCGTATGCCAAAACGAGGTTAAATCCATGAAACAGCCTCCTTATTCCGGGGAAAAAGTGTATCAAAAAAGATGATTGGCAAGCAAGGGAAAGCGGGTGAAGACAACAGGAATGAACGACTGGATACAGAACAATCAAGCAAATCGTGAAGCAACCGTGATTACACCAGAACACGTTCAGCTTCGGTTTCAAACGGCTGGCCTCGGGAGCCGGGCTGCCGCGCAATTAATTGACACAGCCATCCTGCTATTGGTTAATATTACCTTATTTATCGTGTTCAGTATAGTCGTATATGGCAGCGATGAGCAAGCTTGGAGCGATCTTGAGGACTTTGCGATTGCGATCCTTCTTTTCGTGCTATTTCTCATCAATGCAGGCTATTTCTTTATTCTCGAAGCGTTTTGGTCAGGTCAAACACTCGGCAAAAGATGGATGAAGCTGCGGGTCATCCGAGAAAATGGTCAACCGATAACCTTTTTGTCCGCTGCTATTCGCAATTTGTTTCGCATCATTGATGTGTTGCCGAGCGGATATTTTCTTGGTGCTATGGTCTCTTTTTTTCATCCTAAAGATAAAAGAATTGGCGATTTGGTAGCAGGTACCATCGTTGTGGCTGAAGGGGGACAGAACGTACCCCCCTCTAGAAAGCAAAAAGCCCAGCAAAAAGAAGGGGTGGGTGCACCTCTTTTGCTCGATGATCGGCAGAAGCAAGCCATTACACGTGAAGACTGGCAATTGCTCTCTACTTTTGTCACTCGCCTCGATTCCTTATCTTCGGAGAAACAAAAAGAGCTGGGCGCACAAATTGCCGAGCGGTTTATCGAAAAGCTAGAATGGAACGAGGGAGAGCAGGTAGAAGCGGACCCCATCGTATTTTTGCAGCGTCTGTACTGGGAGCTACGCAAGGAATGGCAATTGGGTAAGTAAGTGTGAAAGATAGGAAACGAGTAGGATTGAAAAACCACCTTGTAGTGCACAAGGTGGTTTTTGGCGTAAATCTACTAATTTTTCCAATATTCGCAAATGAGCACCCGAATTTTGTTCTATGATATAATAGATTCGCATTCTTTGTCACAACACGCGGTTATGACCGTGTTGTTTGACCGCAAGTGGTCACATCCACTTTTATGAAAGACGTCGAGACGTTTTTCACAGAAAGGAGGGGGTAGCCGATGAGCGATAAATACTTGCAAGCTTCATCGACACCGTCAACTACACTACCACTCCCCACTGATGGGAAGCAGGAGAGAAGACGTAAGAGAGGCGGACTTTTCAGCAGTCTGTTCAATACGTTGAATCCCTCCCGAACACAAGGTAAGCGAAACTTGATGCCAACCGTTTTGGCGGTATTGCTATGGGCAGCTCTTGCCTATGGTGGCTACGCCTTTGCGATGCATACGTTGGACAAGCAGCAGCAGTTTGTGAATCAGCGAATTACGCAGGTGCAGGAGAAGAATCAGGAACAGATGAAAGCAATGGGAGAGCAACTGACGCTCGTCCAGGATGAAATGTCGGAAGTTGCCAGTGGTTTGGCTCACATCCAGGAAGAACTGCAGATGACGGGTGAGACTATTGGTGGGACAGACAAGACAAAACAGGCCTTGCAAGAACGGATTGATCAGTTGAATACACAGCTGGTTGATTTGAAAGCGTCGCTGAAAAAACTGGAGGATGCAGCCCGTGCTTGGTAAGGTTAATCGTTTTTTTGCGTTTCTCTTAGCGCCAGCGTTAGGTTTTCTGGTTGCTTTTTCACAGGTAAATCCTGTGGACAAGCTCACATTGGAAGGACTGACGCTGCCGGTAGAACAGTCGTCTGAGCAGGTAGCGGCGCTGCAGGAGAGGCTGGATGAAACAAGGGAAACCATAGAAGGCACAGAGCTGGCGATCCAAGGCATTCGCGATGCAGCAGAGAAAGAGAAGAAAGAATACGAACAGCAAAACCAGAAGATTAACAATTTGCTGGCGGCCAGTATCTCGCATACCAAACAATCAGAAGATGTACTGGATACGATATTGTCCAACATGCTGGGCAAGCCGATCGGTCAATCTTTCGGCAAGAATTCGACAGTCAAAGTATACTCGTTGACTGAAGCGGGGTACCGGGGCTATATGGCGAAGGTGCGCCTGAATGATCCGAAGGCATTGAAAATGGTATTGGCGAATAACTCCGTGAAGAGCAAAGGTGAAACGACCAGTCAGGCCGGAAAGCGCACGGGTGCCATCCTCGCGATCAATGCCGGTGGCTTCATGGCTGACAAGCAAGGCAACCTGGTTCCGTTGGGAATCACCGTTGTGGATGGAACGATTCGGACGTTTTCCGATAACAAGAACCTGAGCTTTGTCGGATTCAATAACAAGGGTCATCTCGTCGGGACGAATATTACGAAGCAGGAACAAATCACCCAGCAGGGGATCTTGCAGGGAGCCAGCTTTTTGCCAAGGCTACTGCAGGATGGCAAACGATTGCCGATTCCGAAAGATTGGGCAAATGCACGACAACCCCGAACCCTCATTGGTCATTTTGACAACGGAGATTTGCTCATGATCGTAATTGACGGCAGACGAGAAGGGTGGAGCAATGGAGTCACCCTGGAAGAAGCACAGAAAAAATTGCAGGAATTCCATGTGGTTGACGCTTACAACCTGGATGGTGGAGGTTCAAGCGCTTTTTACTACAAGGGGAAATTGCTGAACAAACCATCAGGCGGACGTGAGCGTGCCGTGGTAAGCAATCTGGTCATCATGCCGTAGAAGATCATTTCTGCGGCGGATGACTGCTTTTTTTGGCAAAAATGTACATAAGGGTCTGAATTGATCAGGAGGAATCAGGATGAAGAAGAATCGCATGGGTATGGCGCTGGCAGCTTTGCTGTCCGCAGCTCTCATAGGAGGCTGTGAGGCTCCATCGCTTGGAATACTGGATGGCAAGGAGGGGCAGACACCTCCATCCACTGCGGCAGATCCCACTCCCGGAAATGATCCATCAGCCAGCGAAACAACATCTGCTACTCCACAGGAGTCCGATGATGAGAAGAAACCGGTAAACAGACCAACCTTGGAAGAGACAATCCAGACGGTAGATGGGGTCCCCACCGTAACGAATCCGGATGAATATCATGTCATTGTGAACAAGCAGCGCTCTTTGCCTGCTGACTACATCCCGGATGACCTTGTAGAACCCAATGTTTTATTCCCTTATGCAGACAAGGTAGAAAAGAGAAAGCTCCGTGAAGCACCTGCAAAAGCGCTGGAATCGTTATTTGCACATGCGAAGCAGGACGGAATAGAGCTGTACGCCGTATCGGGGTACCGCTCCTATCGCACGCAAAAATCACTCTACGATACGTACGTCAAGACACAAGGCGAGGCACATGCTGCTGCATTCAGCGCAGTACCAGGAAAAAGTGAGCATCAAACAGGTCTTGCAATGGACGTGTCTGGAGCTGACAGCGTAACTCGATTAGAGCAAAGCTTTGCTGATACCCCGGAGGGACAGTGGCTGGAGAAAAACTGTGCGCAGCATGGGTTTATTATTCGCTATCCGAAGGGCAAGGAAGATATCACGGGATATGCATACGAACCTTGGCATCTCCGTTACGTCGGTCAGGAGATTGCAGAGGAAATCACTTCGAAAGGGATTACGTTGGAGGAGTACTTTTCGAATTCCAGCCCGTCATAAGCATATAGATGCAAAAAAGCCGCTATCCAAGCGGCTTTTTCTGTTGAGGACGTATGATTCGCTATTTAGGTACACGGATGCTGGAGAGAGGCCAATACACGACCTCAGCTCGGCCAACCACATGATCCAGCTGCACGGGTCCAATCATGCGACTGTCCATGCTGTTGCTGCGGTTGTCACCCATGACAAAGACGCTTCCTGGCTCGATCGTTACCGGACCAAAGTCTTCTGTCAGGGTGACCCCAGCGGCAGAGGCCTTCTGCTTGTTTTCTGTCAGATAATCTTCTGCCAACACCTGACCGTTTACGTACAACTGATCATCCTTTGCTTCTACCGTATCGCCTGCAACAGCAATGACACGCTTGATCCAATTGTCTCCGCTGGCATCTGGATGAATGATGACGATGTCACCTGGTTTAGGGTCTTGCAAATAGTAGATGGCTTTATTGACGATCACGCGTTCGCGGTCATGCAACGTGCTCTCCATCGAACGTCCCTGGACGACGTAGGGAGCCATGATGAAGACGTAGATGAAGGCAGTGATCGCACCAATCAAGACAAACGATTTAAGCCAATCAAAGAGTTCCGATCTCCATTTCGTCTCATGAGGGGTTTGTTCCATCAATATGATCTCCTATGTATGTGGTTTTTCGCGCGGTAATGTGTAGGACATGCTCGGGTGTCTTACACCGCCCATGTTTTATTATACATGCTTTGCGAAAGGATACGAAAGAAGATTCATGGGAATGAATGGGTTTGGGAAAAAAGGAATTTCAACTGTCACGAATTTGACAACTTCCACTATTGCCTGATCTTTCCCTTTATTGTAAGATGAACTTGAAAATAGTTTTACACTAAAAATATTAAGTAGTAAACACTTTGTCGCATCATTTACATAACACCACTTTCAGAATGATGCAGAGTTTATGCTTGCTCTTCATCTATGAAGACTATAATATTTTTATAAATATAGTAGACAAATTCTGAAAATAGGTGATGATGTGAGCGATATGTCCCGCGCCAGTAAACTAGAGGAACTCGATCGAGTGTTTTCCGAAATGGCCCGATTCTTTATTAGTCAGTGGCTAATCGAGGAACAAGAGATCAGTCCCAAACAGTTCATTTTGTTGCGTGTGCTTTTAGAAGTAAAACGAAGCACCGTATCTGATCTGGCGAGCATATTAAGGCAGTCGAATAGTGCTACTACCATTGCGCTCAATCGATTGGTGAAAGCCAGTTTTGTAGAACGCGTCCGTGATGAAGAAGATCGCCGTGTAGTGTGGGTCACATTGGCTCCAAAAGCTATCCCTATGATGGAAGAGCTATTGGAAAGAAGGCGATGCTTGGTCAAAAATTTGACAGAGCACCTCACGGATGAAGAACTGGATAACTTTACCTATTGCCTTGAGAAAATGAAGCAAAGTATGTAGCATTTCCGTTTGAAGAACCACAGGGACATGATGGTGGGCAAGGTGCACTACGAAACGGGAGTGTACACAATGAGAAAAAGCAGCACACTGATGATGGGAACCTTTGTACTGGGAGCGTCTTTGTTCGCTCAAGCTGCCTGTGCCGAAGAAGTTACCGCAACGGAAACAGCAACACAAGCGGAAGTACAAGCAGAAGAAGCAACTGACGCAGAGGCTACTGAAGATGCTACAGATGTAGAAGAAGAGGCAACAGTTGAAGCGCCTGCAGCTGAAGAAGTACCTGCACACGTTCAGGCATCTGCCCCTTCGACAGCTGCCGGGGCTTGGATTGACATGCCTAAGGAGGACGAGTACTTCATTTATTCTGCAAAAGCGAACGAAGGAGCAGTTACACCTACAGGTTGGGTTGCTGCACCTAAAGAAGGCGAGTTCGTGCTGTTGAATCAAGATCAAGTCAATACTCTTGTGCAACATGGCTGGATCGTGATGCCTGTACAAGATGAATACTTCATTTCCCAGTCTTCTACTGAAAAGGTAGCCCCAACCGGCTGGATCACCATGCCTGTAGTTGATGAATACGTGATCGTAACTCCAAAAGAAGAAAAGCCAGCAGTTCAACATGGCTGGGTAGCAGCACCAGTAGAGGGTGAATCAGTGACGATTAAACAGGATAATTTCCAACCTTCCGGAAGCCGTTCCGACTGGAACTGGCTCGTTCCAAACGCTGATTCTGAAGATTAATCAAAATTCTCGCGAACGCTTTGCTCCATACGAGCAAGGCGTTTTCTCTTTTCTGTCTGCTCTCCTCTATGACGTGTGAAAGATGCGCGATTCGTACAAACTAGAGGAGAAATCGAGAGGAGGGTACGAAATTGCAAGAACGACACAATGAGCAGAGCACCTCAAACGATCGGATTGAACAGGAGAATCAGGTAGAGGACGGCCAGGCAATCACACAAGAACAGATCAGCGACAGCTACAAAATGGGTACGATTGAAGATGGAGAAAGGAATCCATAAAGCTGAGCCAGCCTGAAAACGGCTGGTATTTTCTCTTTTCATTAAAATAAATTTTATTGACATATGAGGATTTATCGTTAAAAATACAAGAGGAATCAGAAAATTGAAAAAGGGGTGTGCCGAAATGAAGGATCCTCGTTTGGAGAGATTGGCGCATATATTGGTAAATTATTCGGTTCGCGTACAGCCAGAAGAGAATATTTTGATTCATGCAAAAGGCGAGGTACCGGATTTGGTGAGTGCTTTGGTAAAAGAAATTTACCAAGCAGGCGGGAATCCTTACGTTCAGTTGGTCAATCCGATGATCAGCAGAGACATCGCGATGAATTGCAACGAAGAGCAACTCGCAGTAATGGCGGACCATGAAAAAACCTTCATGGAAAAAATGGATGGGTACATTGGCATCCGTGCAGCAAGCAATATCAATGAAATGGCTGACGTGCCGGGAGACAAACTGGGGATGTACGCTCGTCTATACGAATTGCCTGTCATGGACATACGCGTTCCTCAAACCAAGTGGGTCGTTCTTCGCTATCCCAACCCGTCGATGGCGCAGCTGGCGAATATGTCCACGGCCGCTTTCGAGGATTTCTACTTCCAGGTATGTACGATGGATTACGCCAAGATGGATAAAGCAATGGACAGCTTGGTCGAGCTGATGAACCGAACAGACCGTGTACGGATCACCGGTCCCGGAACAGATCTTTCTTTCTCCATTAAGGATATTCCAGCCGTAAAATGCTCAGGCTTGCGCAACATCCCGGATGGAGAAGTATACACGGCACCGGTGCGCGATTCCGTCAACGGTACGATTACCCACAATGCGCCGACGCCTTACAATGGCTTCACGTTTGAAAATGTACGCCTTACCTTTGAGAATGGAAAGATTGTGGATGCATCAGCGAACGATACAGAGCGACTCAATCAAATTCTCGACACAGATGAAGGGGCGCGTTATATCGGGGAGTTTGCTATCGGAGTGAATCCGTTTATCCGCAATCCGATGAAAGACATTCTTTTCGATGAAAAAATTGACGGAAGCTTCCATTTTACTCCGGGACAATGCTATGATACGGCATACAACGGAAACAAGTCCTCTGTCCACTGGGATATGGTATCGATCCAGCGTCCAGATTGGGGTGGTGGAGAAATCTGGTTTGATGACGTCTTGATCCGCAAAGATGGACGATTTGTCATCCCGGAACTGGAAATCCTCAATCCCGAAAACCTGGGTGCAGAATAAAGGTTACTTCAGATAATCTTCTAAGCGCTCTTGAGCCAGCGGGAAGCTCATGTCCAGCTGGAACAGCATGAACAGATTGCTTGATTTTAAAACGGTTCGGCGGGCAGCATGAAACAGAACTGGCTTGGTGTGCTTGACGACAGTCATGATCTCAACAACCGGCGGTACGACTTGCTTGATCCGCAGCAGGCTTTGCAAATAACGAAGAAATTTTTGAACCGTAGCTTGTTCTTCGTCATCGGGAATGGTTTGGATCAAATCAATAAATTCCCGTACGATCATTCGCTTTGTCTCAAGAGGCTCATGCATGGATGTGCGATTCATTGGTTATCCACCTTTAGGTAATAATTTTTGGAAGTAACACAAAAGAAAACGAACCCTTTCAAATGGTCCCCGATCATGGATCGGACCGAGCAGTGATTTCTTCTGCTTTTTTCTATACCTCGAAATCGCGCTTGATAAACCTCAATTTGCAAAAAAACCTCGATCCTTTTTGGGAATCGAGGTTTTTACGTGGCTGCATAGAGGATTTTATTATGATCGTTGACGCTGATAGACTGCTTGCGTCTCCAAGGGAATCCTGATCCGCAATAAAATCCAGGCGTTTAACAGGGTAAAGACGATCGCTGTAGTAAATGCAAGAAAGGTGAGCGGCAGTGTCAAAAGCTCAATCGCTACCACCCAATAATTCGGGTGACGCAGAAAACGGTACGGTCCAAGCCGGAGCGGTTCAGCACCTGGAAGAATGAGTATCCGGGTGTTCCAATGACGCCCGAGGCTTGCTATGCACCAATAGCGCATCAGCTGTGCCAGGACAAAGAAAGTGAAGGGTACCATCCACCAGGAAGGCAGGCTGTGAAGCTCCCTTTTGTACATGACCTCCAAGATCAAGCTGACAAAAAAAGTAATATGCAGAACAACAATGTACTTATAGTGGGAGGAACCGACCTCATAGCCACCGCTAGCACGAATCCAGCGTGCATTCTTTGCAGCCAGGAGCAATTCGCTGATCCGCTGTAAAAGAACGATACACAGGACAGACCAAAAAAAGAGCATGGTTGACTACCTCGCTTCCAGCAGGAGCAGCTCGGAGCTGAATCCGGGGCCAAGTGCGGCCATCAACCCTCTGTCGCCTACTTCCCAGTGTTGTTCCATGCTTTTTTCCAAAACAAAAAGAACGGTGGGAGAAGACATATTTCCAAAGTTGCAGAGCACTTCCTCCGATAGCCGTGTCGCGTCTTGGGAGATGCCCAGAGACTGCTGATAGGCAGTCAGCACCTTTGCTCCTCCGGGATGGAAAATGAAATGACGTAACTGATCGATGGATGTATCGAGTGGATGGAGAAAGCTATCTACATTTTCCTTCATGGATTGTTTGATCAAGGTAGGAATATCGCGTGAAAAAATAACGCGCAGACCTGGTTCTGTGACCTCCCAGCCCATCACATCCAGCGTGTCCGGCCAAGTAGTCGTACGGGATCCGCAAAAGCTTAGCCTCGGAACAGCAGAGGAAGTCGCGACTTCGTCCCCATCTACTAATACAGCGGCAGCACCATCCCCAAACAGGCAGGTCGCAACCAGGTTGCTTTTCGACATATCTTGCCGTATAAAGGTAAGCCCACAGAGCTCGACACTGACAAGCAGCACACGTTTTTGCGGATAAGCCCTGGCGTATTCGCATGCCCGTGACAATCCCATCGCTCCGCCAGCACACCCTAATCCCCATAGCGGGACTCTGGTGATGTCTGGACGCAGACCTAGCCTGTTTACGAGTCTGGAGTCCATACTGGGCGTGGCGATACCTGTACTCGATACGAACATGAGGCAATCGATCGTATCAGCAGGAACCAATGCTTTTTCCAAGCAGCGAGAAACCGCTTCTACAGCCAAAGCTTCTGCATTTTCTACATACAATTGATTCTTTTCCGCGAAGATTCGATCCTGGGAAAACCAGTCGATGGGCATGCAAAAGTGGCGCTTTCGAATCTGACTGTGTGAAAAAATACCGAGCAATCGGTCAATGTCAGGAAAAGCTTCCTGAAAAAATTGACGGGCTAGAAGCATCGATTCTTCTTGATTGACAACGTGTGGCGGTACAACAGTAGCAACAGCCTCAATACGGGGCATAGCAGCATTCACTCCCGTTTTGGTAAGTGTTCTCAGTTTCCCCCTGAAAGAGGAATCCAATTCATGGTAAAACGGATTTAAAGTGCGGGCTATCATGATTCTGTGTACTCTTATTTTTCATTCGTAACCGTATCCCCAGATTATCGGGAAGGAAACTCATGAAAAAAGCCTGACGCTTGTTTTTACATAAGCATCAGGCTTTTTTAGATCATGAGGAAATGTCTGTCGTGCTCTGGATAGAGCTTTGTCCCGCTACGGCTTTTTTCACATTGCGATACTGGAACAGCCCTGCGACGAAGAGGAGAAGTCCGATCAGCGAAAACCAGAACGCACCGCCGATATTGCGAAATGCGACTGCACCGACGGAGGGGCCCAACGTACCCGTGATACCGTAATTCAGCCCGAACAAGGAAAAATAGCGACCGCGATAGGCTTCTGGAGCCAGCATCGAGATCGATTTTTGGATTTGCGGCCCATACAGCATTTCGCCAATGGTAAAAATGATCTCAGCCAGAATCAGCAGCAGGAAGCCGGGAGCCCATCCGTAGCCAAAACCGACACAGGCCAGGAAGCAGTAGGCAATGAGAATGACGCGATGGGCAGGAAAGCGCTCCGCGTATTTGGCGATGGCTAACTGGCAGCAGACGACTAGGGCTCCATTGATCGTCATCAATGTGGCAAATACCGTCAGAAAATCATCAAATTGCGTCCTCAAATGTTGAGGCAAGATGATTTCTACCTGAGAGTACAACAACGAAACCGGTATAGCAGCGATTGTCATGGCAATCAATGTAGGATGCTCCATGATGCGCATGCGAGGAGCAGCTTCAGGAGACGAAGCGGGCTTTCTCGCTGCTTCCCGGACCTCTTTCGGGAGAGTTTCAGGAATCTTCCAGACAATCAAGGCACAGTATACCAGCAGCATGAATGCACAGAAGCCAAAGGCAATCCCGGGGTTGATTTTGTAGATCGCTACACCGATCAATGGTCCAGCAGCTGCCCCAAGGTTCAAGGCTGTATGCAGGAGGGCAAATACTTCGCTTCGTTTATCCTCGGGAACGACATCTGTCACCTGCGCGCTTGCTGCGGGCCAGAAAAGAGAAGCCCCGATTCCATTCAAGATGGTGAGGGCAGCGAATGTAATCAGAGATTCTGCCCAGATATAGCCGGCCATCGAGACGGCTTCGATTAGGAGAGCGGCCACCATCAAGGGCTTTCTGCCGTATTTATCAGAGAGGCTGCCTGCAAAGAGATTGGAGATGATACCGGTCAGAGGCTGCAAGCTGGTCACCATAGCGGCAACCAGGAGATTCCCATCCATTTTGTCATAGAGATAAAAAGCAAGAAAAGGGCGGAGCATGAAACCAGCAAAAGTTGTGAGAATCGTCCCGATGACGCGTATCCAGATCGTCGGGTCATAACGCTGAATGAGGTTGTGCAACCAAACCATCTGGTCAATACCTTCTTTCCGGTAAAGTATTTTTTTGGTAAGTATATACGAGCGCGAAATGAAAAGAAAGAGGGTTACAAATTGCAATAATTACCAAAATATTCAGAAAGTAGAACTAGTAAACAGTGTTTTTTCGCTTGAACTCAAACGAGAAAATAGGTAAAATATTCCTACTATTAAAGTACTATTTCCAGTCTGTTAAAATAGGTCTATCAGATCATTTTCGTTCACTGTGGAGCGGTTTTGACTAGAGGGGGATATCATTGGACGCACGTTGGATTGGTTTGGGAAGCTCTTGTATACTCGTTGCGATCTGGCTTGTTGCCTATGGATTCCCTCAAGGGGAAATAGCCGTGTCACTAGTTTCGATAGCGGCAGCGCTTCAACTGATCATCGGCTACCAGACAGGGAAGCAGATGGATCAATTGCGACAATTGGCTTATCACGATTCACTTACCGGTGTACTAGTGAATCGTCGCTTTCTCGAAAGACTGGACCAAGAGGTAGATCTGGCAAGGCGCGGGAAATACCCAGTCACACTGTTGTTTCTTGATCTGGATAATTTTAAAAAGTTTAACGACAAGCACGGTCATATTGAAGGGGACAAGCTCCTTTATCGATTTGCCCAGATCCTCCAGTCCTGTGTAGGAAAGGAAGATCTTGTGGGGCGTTGGGGTGGAGAGGAGTTCGTAGTTTTGCTCGATCACTGTGATACGAAGGCGGGACTTGCAGCAGGAGAGCAGATTCAGAACCAGATTCGTCATCATCTTGGCGGGCTTACAGTCAGTATAGGTGTAGCTACTTATCCTACCCATGCTTCCGACTCTGGGGAATTGACACTCATGGCCGATAATCTCATGTATGAAGCCAAAAAGAAAAAAGACTGTATCCTCGCTGCTTCCAATTAAAGAGGGGGAGGCCCAGCTTAACACTCGATTTTGTAGAAATTCGGGTGTTTTTTTGTGGAAATAGGACGATCCTAAAAGGAATCAATCGAATATTGTAAAGAGGATTTACAAAAACTTAACAATACTTTAAATAAAAAAACACATATTTTGCCTTGATTTTAAATTTACGTTCACACTGATGTTCGATATAATCTTCTAGGTGTGATTTTACCAAAGGAGTGAGTAGGAGACGTATGTTGAAATCAAAAAAGCACATCTTCTTCGATCTGTTTGAACAGCAGATTGCCACGGTGCACAAAGGAACTCATCTTTTCTATGAAATGGTGGGAAACTATCAGGACGTAGAAGCTAAAGTTAAGGCAATTAAGGCTGTCGAAAAAGAAGGGGATGAAATCGTTCGTCAAATCATGAACGCTTTGAACTCCACATTTATCACTCCGCTCGAGCGCGAAGATATTCATCAACTTGCTCATACAATGGATTCGATGATCGACTACATTGATGGTGTAGCGGATCGGATGTATCTCTACCAAGTCCAACAGCCAGATCCACGTGTGTTGGCACAGGCTAACATCTTGGTGAAATGTTCAGCGAAGTTGATTGAGCTGATTCGTACCCTGCGCAAACTGGATCACCAGGTAGTGGAAAAAATCGCTCGCGAGATCAAGGACTTGGAGCATGAATCGGATTCGAACTACCGTAAAATGGTTTCTGATCTATTGAATGCGCCAAATGCCAATCCAATCGAAGCTATCAAGCTCAAAGAGATTTACGACAAGCTGGAAGACTGTGCGGACTTCGCTGAGGATGTCTCGAACCTGGTAGAAGGGATTGTGCTAAAGAATGCCTGATTTGTCGCCTGACCTGATTTTGCTCATTCTCGTTGTCGTCATGGCGCTAAGTTTTGACTTTATTAACGGCTTTCATGACACAGCCAACGCGATTGCTACATCAGTATCGACCAGGGCCTTGAGTCCTCGTACGGCGATCATCATTGCCTCCCTCTGTAACCTGATTGGTGCATTGAGCTACACAGGGGTTGCGAAGACGATCGGAGGGGGTATTACGGACCCGTTCAAGCTGGAAAACGGCTTGGTCGTAGTACTGGCAGCACTGATGGCAGCTATTCTATGGAATATCATTACCTGGTACTTCGGTATTCCGAGTTCCTCTTCACACGCCCTGATTGGTGGCGTAGCAGGAGCAGCAATAGGTGCTGCCGGTTTTGATTCCATCAATGCAGAAGGCTTCATCAGCATCGTACAAGCTCTGATCGTATCTCCGATCGTGGCATTTGTTGTAGGTTTTATCGTCATCAAAATCGTTTCCTTAATTGTAGCCAACACAGCGTACCATAAAACCAATCGTAAATTTCGTTTTATGCAGGTGATGTCGGCCTCCTGGCAGGCGTTTAGCCACGGCGCCAACGATGCTCAAAAAACGATGGGTGTCATTACGCTGGCTATGATCTCTGGGGGATTCTTAGTGCAAGAGCCCGGTGAATTCGTCATCCCACTTTGGGTAAAGCTGTCTGCAGCTGTTGCGATGGCATTGGGTACCGCTTTTGGTGGCTGGCGCATCATCAAGACGCTGGGCGGCAAGATCATGAAGATCAAACCGATCAGTGGTTTCTCTGCCGACCTGTCTTCTGCTTTAATCATTACGATATTTACGGCGCTGAAGCTACCTGTCAGTACTACCCACGTGATTACTTCGGCCATTCTCGGGGTAGGGGCTTCCCAGAAAGTATCCGCAGTGAAATGGGGAGTTGCTGGACGAATCCTGATTACTTGGGTGATTACCTTGCCCATTACAGGTGCGCTTGCAGCGGCTTGCTACGTAGTTCTTGACGTGTTCCTCTAAAATAGTAGACACCTGCTAACAAATGATTCGTTAGCAGGTGTCTTTTTTTATACTATCGGAAAGTTTAAGTGCGCTAAAGCGCTAAAAAGATTAGCGGAAGATAGTATAAGTGCAA
>NZ_JAFLPN010000039.1:0-32506 GCF_029870785.1 Brevibacillus sp. AY1 | reverse complement strand
TTCCTTCGCAATCACTTGCATGAATTCATCTTTATCCTGAGCGGCAGGACGGGCAAAGCCCAATTGATTGAACAATACACCAGCGAATGTATCTTTCATGTAGACGCGAACCTTTCCATTCAGGAAGCGAACGAGGGATACCTGGGTTTTGGTCTTTTCGCCCAATTTTGTTTTGGCTTCTTCTACTCGCTTGTCAAAATCAGCTAAAAGAGCGTCGCCTTCCGCTTGTTTGTTCACGGCTTCCGCATAAAGCTTGAAGTTGGTTTTCCAGTTGCCGGACAGCTCTTCGGAAAAGACGGTAGGTGCAATCGCGGATAGCTGGGAGTAGACCTTTTCTTGACGAACCTTGTTTCCGAGGATGAGGTCTGGCTTCAGACTGGCAATCAGTTCGAGGTTGGGCTGTGTTTCCTCACCCAGCACGGTTACGTCCTGCATCTGGTCTTTGATGTGCTCATACCACGGCTCGCCTTGCCAGGATTTCACCGCTCCTACAGGCTTGATGCCGAGGGATAGCAGGGCTTCCGTTCCTTCGTTGGTGAGAATGACTACGCGAGTGGGAGTGCCTGTGATCGGGGTCTCTCCCATTGCATGCTTGATGGTGCGGGCTTCGCTTTTTGTCTCTGGTGCCGCACTTGCTTCCGCAGCAGGCGCAGAAGTGGCGGGCGTGGCGGCAGGCTGACTGCTCGAGGAGCTTTGACTGGCTCCTCCGCACCCGGTGACAAGAAGCATCAGCGATAATCCGATTGCACTTGCCAATTGAAAAGCTGGCTTGCGAACTAACTTCATGAAGAAAACCTCCCAAAATCTTTATTGAAATTAATTATCATTATCACAATACATACTGTATAATTCAGGAAAAGGCATGTCAATGATTATTTTGATAATAAGAATCATTATCGTTGACTGAGTGGGAAATAGCCCCGTACAATACAGGTAATGTGTAGAAGAAAGAAGGGAATGGACGTGGAATCATTTTTCTCCACTCGGTATCAAAAGTCTGTTGCCCTCATTGCTGGTTTGGTGATCCTGCTGCTTTCCATGGTGGCGAGTGTTCTGTACGGATTGCAGAACTTTCAGATGACCACTGCCATTCAGGCGTACACCAGCTTTGACGGGAGCAACGAGCATCTGATCATCCAGCATACCCGGGTGCCTCGTGCGATTACAGCCGCATTCGTCGGGGGAAGTCTTGCCGTTGCCGGTGCATTGCTCCAGGCACTCACACGCAATCCGCTGGCTTCTCCCTCGGTGTTCGGAATCAATTCGGGAGCAGCTTTGATGATCGTCCTTGCACTTTATCTATTCGGTTCCATGTTTTCCTTCAGCGAGCTGATGTGGGTGGGTTTTATCGGAGCCGGATTGACGGCACTGTTCGTCTACCTGCTGGGTTCGGCAGGCAGAGGCGGCATGTCTCCGATCAAGGTCACCCTGGCAGGTGCTGCGGTGGCGGCATTTGCTTCTTCGCTCACATCGCTGCTGATGCTGATCGACAATGTGACAATGGAGGAAGCCTTGTATTGGCTGGTCGGCTCCGTATCTGGCAGAGATTTGCGTCACGCTCTCATGATCGTTCCTTACCTGGTGTGTGGCTGGGTTTTTGCGGGGATGCTGGCGACCTCTCTCAACATCATGTCACTGGGGGATGATGTAGCCAAAAGCCTGGGTCAGAAAACGGTGTGGGTAAAAGCCGCGATTGTTATCGTGGTCGTCCTGCTGGCTGGGGGTTCGGTTGCGCTGACTGGTCCGATTGGTTTTGTAGGCATTATTATTCCGCATATTTGCCGGTATCTGGTCGGTATTGACCACCGCTGGTTGATTCCGTACTGCATTGTCTTTGGGGCGATTTTTTTGGTTTTGGCAGACCTGCTTTCCCGGTTTTTACTCATGCCAAATGAGGTGCCAGTTGGTGTAGCCACAGCCGTCATCGGGGTGCCATTCGTCATTGCGATTGTCAGAAGGAGGGCGTATGAGTAGATTTGTTGTCGTTCGCAGTCAGCGTCCCATGTATTCGTACCAGATGGATAAACGCTCTATCGTGATTCAGTGCTTGCTGCTGCTTCTCTTGGTCGGGGTGAGTGTCGTCAGTATTGGCCTTGGCAGTATCCAGATCCCCGTCGTGCAGGTGCTGAAAAGTCTGGTCGGCATGGGGGATAGTACGCATCAGCTAGTGATCCTTGAGCTGAGGCTTCCGCGGATTGCCGTTGCAGTATTAGTGGGAGCTTCCTTGGCGGTATCAGGGGCGATCCTGCAAGCTCTGATCCGCAATCCGCTGGCCTCGCCGGATCTGGTCGGAACCACGAATGGCGCTACGGCTGCGGCAGTGGCCTTCATTGCCTTTTCCAACGGCTCGTACAGTATCCATTGGCTGCCTTTTGTGGCGCTGATCGGAGGGTTTTTTGCAGCTTTCCTTACCTATTTGGCGTCGTGGAAAAAGGGATTGTCCCCGTTTCGATTTGCCTTGATCGGCGTCTCCATTTCGACAGCGATGGCTGCCTTGACGATCTTTTTCCTGATCTCGGGACCGTTGTATCTGGCTGCGCAGGCGATGGGCTGGATGTCGGGAACGGTCTACGGCAGCTCTTGGGACCACGTATTCACCTTGCTTCCGTGGACAATCGGGTTTTTGCTGATCACATTGATGCAGGCCAGAACGTTAAACGCGCAGGAGCTGGGTGACGATGTTGCCAAGGGCGTAGGTGTCGCAGTTGAACGCAAGCGCTTGCTCATGATCGCCGTCAGTGTAGCGCTGGCAGCTGCCGCGGTTGGGATTGGGGGAGGGATTGGCTTTGTTGGTCTGATGGCCCCTCATATGGCCCGCAAGCTCGTCGGCTCGTCCTTTGGCAGTCTGCTGCCTGCTTCTGCTTTGCTGGGAGGCCTATTTGTCCTGTTAGCCGATCTCGTGGCCAGGACGATGTTTGTTCCGCTCGACGTACCAGCTGGTGTCTTTACCGCAGCGGTAGGAGCCCCGTTTTTTATGTTTCTTCTATATAAAAGTCGCCAAGGATAAAAAGCGTAAACGAAGATGTACCCCATTTCGCAAGTGAATAGGGTTATTCCTACAGGTCGAAAAATCAAATATTGGCAGGAAAATTGCATGAGAGAACGAATATAATGTCGATAAAGAGTAATGCGAGTGGCAGTGTGGGAAGGGGGCAGCCTTATGAACATGGGAATGGGGTTATATCAAGAGCAGACGCTTCGTTTAGTCATGACACCGGAACTGCGGCAAGCGATCACTATTTTGCAATATTCTACCATTGATCTAATCTCCTATCTGCAAGAACAGGCAACGGAAAACCCCGTGATCGAACTGCAGGATGCGGCAGGCGAGGTCGCTTCAGCCAAGGTGGAAAAACCGACGCACGAATTGGACTGGAAGGAGATCGTGGGCAATCGGGCAACGGGTGAGTATAGTGTGGCTAAAAATGATAGCACTTACAATCCATTAGACTACATTTCTCAAGGTGCTACGACCTTATATGAGCATTTGGAAAACCAGTTGGGGTACGTCAAAGGATTTTCACCCTTGCAGCGAAAAATCGCCCTATTTTTGATCGGCAATCTGGACGAAAAGGGCTACCTGGAAGTAAGCGCAGAGGAAGCAGCGGCTAGCCTGGGCGTGGAATTGGAGGAGCTCGAGGACGTCCTGTCGGTTCTGCAGCACTTCGATCCGGTAGGAGTAGCAGCACGCAATCTGGAGGAATGTTTGCTCCTGCAATTGGAGCATCTTGCGCTGGATGATGAAAAGATCGTCCAGGTCGTCAAGTTCCATTTGCAGGATCTCGCAGACAATCGCTATCAACGAATCGCGGACAAAGTAGGCTGTACGGTGTTGGATGTACAGGCGATGGCTGATCTGGTGCGGACGCTGAATCCGCGTCCGGGAGCTGCTTTTTCCACGAATGAGACCCGATATGTCATTCCGGATGTCTCTGTGGAAAAGGTGGGGAATGAGTTTGTCGTCCTGGTCAACGACATCGCCACTCCGCGTTTGAAAATTAACAACTTTTACGAAAAAATGCTGAAACAGCCGAAGAGCGAGGAAGAGGCAAAGCAGTTTATCCACGACAAGCTGAATGCTGCCATGTGGCTGGCAAAAAGCTTGGAGCAGCGCAGACTCACACTGTTGCGTGTGACACAGGCGATCGTCGATATGCAATTGGAATTTTTCGAGCGCGGTGTGCATTATCTCAAGCCGATGACCCAAAAGGAAATTGCAGAACGGGTTGGTCTGCATGAATCGACGATCAGCCGGGCTACCAGCAACAAATACGTTCAAACTCCGCGCGGCATCTTTGAGCTCAAATACTTTTTCACCTCAGCCCTTTCTACAGCGAGCGGGGAAGCCACCTCATCTGAGAGTGTCAAGCGGCGGATCAAGGCGCTGATCGACCAGGAGGATCGGAAAGTTCCCTTGTCTGATCAAAAGCTTTCCGAGATGCTTCTGACAGAGGGAATCGAGATTTCGCGCCGGACTGTAGCCAAATATAGGGAGGAAATGCTCATTCCTTCCTCGGCCAAACGAAAGAGGTTTTAATCCGTGATGGTCAAAAAGCCAATGGAAATCGTCTTGTATGGACGCAAAAACTGCAAGCTGTGTGATGACGTGGAGCAAAACATCCGTGCTCTGGGTGAGCTATATCCGTTGAATCTGCAGATCGTTGATATTGAAAAAGATCCGAAGCTGCATGAAACATATATGCTGGTGATTCCGGCAGTGGCGATCGATGGGGAGGTCGTCCTTCGCTCCGTTTCCCATGTCGTGACCTTAGCCGAGCTGGATCAGGAATTGCAGCGAAGAACAGCCAAATAGCTTGATTTTCCTGGCCTTTCCAACAATGGGCGCCGGGAAGCTTGAAAGTTGCTGTCAGGTGTGCTACATTCAGTTTGTAGCACATTTTCTTTTTTTTTGCGGCGAGCGGGACATAAAATGTATATAGCGGGACATATTAAGTCCCTATAATGATGAATCTGACAAATGAGGAAGGTTGTGCATGCGTCGTTTAGTGGAATTGCAACAAAAGCTGTTGCCTGACCTGGTACAGGTGTTGCGGGAGCGATACATGCTGCTTCGATCCATTGATCATCTGCAACCAATCGGCAGGCGCGGTCTGGCTCAGGCCATAGGGACGACAGAACGCATACTGCGGGCAGAAGTTGAGCTGCTAAAGGATTCGGGACTGCTGCATGTGACCGCGGCAGGCATGAACCTGACGGCAGAGGGGCTGCAGGTGCTGGACGAAATGGAGCCATTGGTCGGTGAACTGTTCGGACTGACGGATCTGGCTGAGAAAATGCAAAGCCTGCTGGGCATACCGGAAGTCATCGTCGTTCAGGGCAATGCTGACCAATCCCCGTGGGTAAAGGAAGAGTTGGGGCGCGTAGCAGCACGAGTCCTGAAGCAGACCGTCCAGGAGGGCGACATCGTGGCTGTCACGGGCGGAACTTCCGTTGCAAGCCTGGCGCATCATCTGTCTGCTTCATCGGTGTTCAGGAGCGTCAAGTTTGTGCCCGCCAGAGGTGGTTTATCCGAGCAAGCGGAGTTGCAGGCAAATACACTTGCCTCCGAAATGGCCGCCAAAACCGGTGCGAGCTATCGTCTCTTGCACGTGCCGGATCGGCTTCAGCCAGAGGCCTTGCAGACCTTGCGCAAAGAGCCGCAGGTCCAAGAGGTACTAGAGCTGCTGCGGGAGGCGCGAATCGTCCTTCACGGGATCGGAGACGCGATTTCGATGGCCAAAAGGCGAAATCACTCCGAAGCAGAGCTGGCGTCGTTGCAGGAGGCAGGGGCTGTATCTGAGGCGTTTGGCTACTATTTTAATGAAGCAGGCGAGACCGTCTATCACATGCCGACCATCGGACTGCAGCTGGACGAAGTGAAAAAAGCACAGAAGGTGTTATCCATCGCGGGAGGCGAAAGCAAGGCAAAAGCAATCCTTTCCTTTGCGAAACAGTCGTGTCAGAATGTACTTGTTACGGATGAAGGAGCTGCAAGATCCTTACTGTCCACACGATTGTAACGGAAGGACGATGGTTTGCATGAATAGTGCGGCGGTTTTCCCAATCTCGTCGCTGATTGTAGGTATTGTGCTCAGCTTGACTCTCGGTTTTCCGCTCTCATGGGGGATTCTTTTCGCAATCTTGGTCACACTGGTTAGTGTAAAAAAACTTGGGTTTAGCTGGGGACAGCAATTCAGCTTTGGTTGGGATGGGATTCGCCAGACCAAGCCAGTCCTGATCATTCTCTTTCTGGTCGGGCTGCTGATTCCACTCTTGATGATGGGTGGGACGATCCCGGCGATCATCTACTATGGTTTGTCTATCGTCAATGTCGAATACCTTCTCGTACTGTCCTTTATCCTCACTTCAGTAGTCAGCTACCTGCTGGGGACGTCTGTCGGAACGTTGAGCACCATCGGGCTTTCCTTAATGGGAATCGCACACGCTGCTGATCTCTCCGCCGGGATGGTAGGTGGAGCCTTGATTTGTGGAGCGATGGTCGGGGAACGATTCTCCCCGATCTCAAGCAGCCGCATGCTGGTGCTCTCGCATGTGGGGATGACGGAGAAGCAGGATCGGGCCACTCAGGGAGCTGCAAGACTCACGACCATCATCTGTGCTGTGCTCTTTTTGGTGCTCGATTTGTTTCGTGAACAAGTGGGAACTGGAGATTCGATCCGTATGTACCAGGAGCTGCTGACCAGCCATTTCCCCATTAGCTGGGTCGCGTTGATACCGCTCCTTGTCCTGATCGCCGTGTTTGCCTTTCGGGTAAAGGCGATTTACGCGCTGCTCTGCGGGGTAGTAGCGAGTCTCGTGCTGGTATTGTCGGGTGGACCGATCACGCTGTCTACGCTCGCAGGAACGATCCTGTATGGATACGAGCCGCAGACGGGGACCTTGCTGGATGAGCTGGTCCACGGCGGAGGCATGATTTCGATCCTCAGTGTGCTGTTGCTGATCGTGCTGGCGGGTTTTTTAAACGGCATTTTAAATAAAGCCAATCTATTGACTCCGTTCGTTGAGCGGATGATGGGAGTTACGAAAAATAAAATCGCTTTGGTAGGAAAGTCCATGGCGATCTCGCTTTTGGTCGTCATGATCAGCTGCAACCAGACGATTCCAATCCTGGTCATGGGATCGACGCTGATCGGACGGTTCTCGCAGTACAACAGGGGCAAGGAGTTTTTGGGCAAAACCATGCTGGATTCGACGCTCGTCATGCCTGTACTGATCCCCTGGAACGGGCTCGCGATGGTGATCGCGATCAGCTTGGGCGTCTCCACGATAGAGACATTGCCGTTTTTGTTTTACTCACTGCTGTTGCCCATCGTCACATTGATTTCTTCCCGTCGCTTTGGTGAAAAGGAGGCGGGGATGATTCCCAATACGAAAAAAGCCATGTAAAGAAGCAGGAGGTATTGTAATGGTAAAAGTAGGTATTAACGGTTTTGGTCGCATCGGTCGTAATGTGTTTCGTGCAGCTTTTAACAATCCCAACGTCGAGATCGTGGCCGTCAATGATTTGACAGACGCGCGCACGCTGGCTCATTTGTTGAAATACGATTCGGTACATGGTGTGCTGGATGTAGAAGTAGAAGCGGGGGACAGCACGCTGTTCGTCGGCGGCAAAGAGATCAAGGTACTAGCTGAGCGCGATCCAGCCGAGCTCAAATGGGCGGATTACGGCGTAGAGATCGTGGTGGAATCGACCGGTCGTTTCACGAAGCGCGATGATGCAGCGAAGCACCTGTTGGGCGGCGCGAAGAAAGTGATCATTTCCGCACCGGCTACCAATGAAGATATCACCGTCGTGATGGGCGTAAATGAAGAGAACTACGATCCGGCCAACCACACCGTCATTTCCAATGCCTCCTGCACGACGAACTGCCTGGCTCCATTCGCGAAGGTGTTAAATGACGAGTTCGGTATCGTGCGTGGTCTGATGACGACCGTTCACTCCTATACGAACGACCAGCAAATTCTCGATCTGCCGCATAAGGACTTGCGTCGTGCTCGTGCAGCAGCGGAAAACATCATCCCGACCTCGACTGGGGCTGCCAAGGCTGTAGCACTCGTGCTGCCTGAGCTGAAGGGCAAGCTGAACGGCTTCGCGATGCGTGTGCCAACGCCGAACGTATCCGTCGTGGATCTGGTGGCGGAACTGAAGAAAGACGTCACTGTTGATGAAGTGAACCAAGCGCTGAAGGATGCAGCGAATGGCAAGCTGAAAGGCATCCTGGGCTATTCCGAAGAGCCGCTCGTATCCTCGGACTACAACGGCAACCCGGCATCTTCGACCATCGATGCTCTGTCCACAATGGTACTCGAAGGAAACATGGTGAAAGTCGTTTCCTGGTACGATAATGAATGGGGTTATTCCAATCGTGTCGTAGACTTGTGTCATTATGTTGCACAGCGTGGCTTGTAAAAAGTAAAATAGACTTGTTGTGGAAAAAAAGGGAGAGCAATCTCCCTTTTCCCATATGCGTTTTACGAAGAATAAGCCACTGATTTGGGAGGATCGTTCATGAATAAGAAATCTATCCGCGATGTTGAGCTGGCGGGAAAACGCGTTTTCTGCCGAGTTGACTTCAACGTGCCCATGCAAGACGGTGTCATTACGGATGATACGCGCATCCGTGCTGCCGTGCCTACGATCCGCTTTATGGTGGATGCAGGAGCCAAAGTCATCCTGGCCAGCCACTTCGGTCGTCCAAAAGGCCAGGTCGTGGAGGAAATGCGCCTGACCCCGGTAGCCGCCCATCTGTCTGGACTGCTCGGCAAGGAAGTGACCAAGCTGGACGATTCTGTAGGAGCGGAAGTGAAGGCAGCCGTCGAACAGATGGAACAGGGGGATGTCCTTCTTTTGGAAAACGTGCGCTTTCATGCCGGAGAAGAGAAAAATGATCCTGAGCTGGCGAAAAGCTTTGCCGAGCTGGCTGATCTGTTCGTCAACGATGCGTTCGGTACTGCCCATCGTGCTCACGCCTCCACCGCAGGCATTGCTCAGTACATACCTGCAGTAGCTGGCCTCCTGATGGAAAAGGAAATTCGCTTCATGGGCGGAGCACTCTCCCATCCGGAGCGGCCATTCACCGCAATTGTAGGCGGCGCGAAGGTGAAGGATAAAATCGCTGTGATTGAAAATCTGTTAACGAAAGTAGATAACCTGATCATCGGTGGGGGAATGGCCAATACGTTCCTGAAGGCTCAGGGCTATGCTATCGGTTCTTCGCTGTGTGAGGATGATAAGCTGGACCTGGCTCGCACCTTGATGGAGCAGGCCAAGGAACGCGGCGTACAGCTTCTGATGCCGATTGATGTGGTGATTGCGGATCGATTTGCGGCTGACGCGCAAAAACAGACCGTCTCCATCGATGGGATTCCGGACGGCTGGATGGCGCTCGATATCGGTCCAAAAACAGTAGAAGCATACCATCGTGTGATCGTTGAATCTAAAACGGTCGTGTGGAATGGCCCTATGGGTGTTTTTGAAATGGATGCTTTTGCACAGGGTACCATCGGTGTAGCCGTCGCGATGAAGGAGTGTTCCGGCACCACCATCATCGGTGGCGGAGATTCAGTAGCTGCGGTTGAAAAGGCTGGTGTAGCCGAACAGATGACCCATATCTCTACTGGCGGTGGAGCTTCGCTGGAATTCATGGAGGGCAAGGAGCTGCCAGGTGTAGCGGTACTTACAGACAACCAATAGGGAGGAAATAGATTGAGAACGCCAATTATTGCGGGAAACTGGAAGATGTTCAAGACGATTGCCGAAGCCAAGCAATTTGCTCAGGAAGTGAAGGCGGGGAGTGCGAAAGCTGGTGTGCAAAAGGTGGTTTGCGCCCCATTCACAGCTCTGCCAGCTTTGACTGAAGCGTTGCAAGGAAGTGATCTGGCTGTAGGAGCGCAGAATATGCACTTTGAGGAACAGGGCGCATTTACCGGTGAGATCAGTCCATCCATGCTCAAGGAGATCGGCGTCCAGTACGTCATCATCGGTCATTCCGAGCGTCGTCAGTACTTCAACGAAACGGATGAGACGGTCAATAAAAAAGTGCTGGCTGCGTTGAAGCACGGTCTCGTTCCGATCATCTGCGTGGGTGAGAGCTTGGAGCAGCGCGAAGCAGGAGATACATCCCATGTCGTGCGGACGCAGACAGAGGCAGCTCTGGCAGGTCTGGAAGCGGGTCAAGTAGCGGATGTCATCATTGCATACGAACCGATCTGGGCGATTGGCACAGGCAAGTCTTCCAGCGCACAAGAGGCGAATGAGACCATCGCGGTGATCCGTCAGGTGATTGCTGAGGGCTACGGACAAGAGGCAGCGGCAAACGTGCGAATCCAATACGGCGGCAGCGTCAAGCCGGAGAATATCGGCAGCTACATGTCGCAGTCAGATATCGACGGAGCATTGGTCGGGGGAGCCAGTCTGGATGCGGCAAGCTACCTTCAACTCGTAAATGGATCACTGCTAGAATAGGGAGGGAAAACAGATGGCACATCGGCCCAAGCCGGTTGCACTGCTGATCTTGGACGGTTTTGCCCTACGCGATGAAACGTATGGCAATGCAGTCGCACAGGCAAACAAACCACAATTTGATCGTTATTGGAATCACTATCCGCATGCGACCCTGGAAGCCAGCGGATTGGCTGTTGGTCTGCCAGAAGGACAAATGGGAAATTCTGAGGTAGGCCATCTGAACATTGGGGCTGGACGTGTCGTGTATCAGGATTTGACGAGGATTACAAAATCGATCCATGAAGGCGATTTTTACGATAATGAGACCTTGGTAGCGGCGTTTGATCACGCCCGCGAACACGGGACGCAGGTTCACTTGTTTGGATTGCTGTCGGACGGCGGTGTTCACAGCCATATCAAGCATTTGTACGCGATCCTGGAGCTGGCAAAGCGCAAAGACTTTGATCGGGTGTACATCCACGCTTTCCTGGATGGACGGGATGTTTCGCCGGACAGCGCGGTGGATTATATCGAGCAGCTGCAGACGAAGATCGCTGAGATCGGTGTCGGCAAGATCGCGACCGTACAAGGACGTTACTATGCGATGGACCGCGACAAGCGCTGGGAGCGTGTCGAAAAGGCGTACCGCGTGATGGCGTACGGCGATGGTCCAGCCTATACGGACCCGCTCAAAGCCGTGAAAGAGTCGTACGAAAAATCAATCATGGATGAGTTCGTCATGCCGACGGTCATCGTAGACGAGCAAGGCAAGCCTGTCTCCACGATCCAGAACCAAGACGCCATTATCTTTTTCAACTTCCGCCCTGACCGGGCCATTCAAACCTCGCAGGCCTTTACGAACGATGATTTTCGCGGCTTTGACCGCGGCGAGAACCGTCCGCGGGACTTGCATTTTGTCTGCCTGACTCACTTTTCGGAAACCGTGGACGGCTATGTCGCTTACAAGCCATCCAATCTGGATAACACACTGGGAGAAGTGCTTTCCCAGAACGGGCTGAAGCAGCTTCGCATCGCAGAAACGGAAAAATACCCGCACGTGACTTTCTTCTTGAGCGGGGGACGTGAACAGGAGTTTCCGGGAGAGACACGCATCCTGATCCCGTCTCCAAAGGTAGCGACCTATGATCTGAAACCGGAGATGAGTGCGCCAGAGCTGACGGATGCGGTCGTGAAGGAGATCGAGGCAGAGAACTTCGATGCGATCATCCTGAACTTCGCCAACTGCGATATGGTGGGCCACTCCGGAATGATGGAACCGACGATCAAGGCCGTCGAGACGGTCGATACTTGCCTGGGCAGAGTGGTCGATGCCATCCTCGCCAAGGGTGGCGTAGCGGTCATTACAGCGGATCACGGGAACGCGGATCTGATGCTGGACGAGGCAGGGCGTCCAATCACCTCCCACAGTACCTACCCGGTGCCTGTGATTGTGACCAAGGACGGCGTAGAGCTGCGCAAGGATGGAAAGCTGGCTGATCTTTCACCGACGCTGCTCGATCTGCTGGGCGTTGAACAGCCTGTCGAGATGACAGGAAAATCCTTACTTGCAAAATAGCCCGCCGTATCACAAACTGTAGAAGGATAGTTAGGTTAGGCGCATTTTTCTAAAAAGGAGATGGATGAGAGATGGCAATGATTACAGACATTTATGCACGCGAGATCATGGACTCCCGCGGAAACCCGACTGTGGAAGTAGAGGTTTACTTGGAAGACGGCACGATGGGTCGTGCAGCGGTTCCATCTGGTGCTTCCACTGGCGCCTATGAGGCTGTTGAGCTGCGTGATGGCGACAAATCCCGTTACCTGGGCAAAGGTGTACTGAAAGCAGTAGAAAACGTAAACGAAATCATCGCACCTGAACTGATCGGCATGGACGCTTTGGATCAGGTAGGCGTAGATATGGCCATGCTGCAGCTGGACGGAACTGACAACAAAGGCAAACTGGGTGCCAATGCGATTCTGGGTGTTTCGATGGCAGTAGCTCGCGCGGCAGCAGATTCCCTCGGCGTGTCCCTGTACAACTACCTGGGCGGCTTCAATGCAAAAACGCTGCCAGTGCCAATGATGAACATCCTGAACGGCGGCAAGCACGCTGACAACACCGTGGACATCCAGGAATTCATGGTTATGCCGGTAGGTGCAGAATCCTTCAAGGAAGCGCTGCGCACAGGTGCAGAAATTTTCCACTCACTGAAAAAAGTACTTTCCGATAAAGGCCTGAGCACCGCTGTAGGTGACGAAGGTGGCTTTGCGCCAAACCTGAAGTCCAACGAAGAAGCGATCACCACGATCCTCGATGCGATCAAGGCTGCTGGCTACGAGCCAGGCAAAGACGTTTTCCTCGCACTCGACGTGGCTGCTACCGAAATGTTCAAGGATGGCAAATACCACTTCGAAGGCGAAGGCGTTGTGAAAACAACCGAAGAAATGATCGCTTTCTACGAAGATCTGGTCAGCAAATACCCGATCATCTCCATCGAAGACGGCTTGTCCGAGGACGACTGGGATGGCTGGAAATCGCTCACTGACAAACTGGGCAGCAAAGTACAGCTCGTGGGTGACGATCTGTTCGTAACCAATACCGAGCGTCTGTCTCGCGGTATCGAAAGCGATACAGGCAACTCCATTCTCGTCAAAGTGAACCAGATCGGTACGCTGACAGAGACCTTCGAAGCGATTGAAATGGCCAAGCTGGCTGGCTACACAGCGGTCATCTCCCACCGTTCCGGAGAGACAGAAGACTCCACGATCGCAGATATCGCGGTAGCTACCAATGCTGGTCAAATCAAGACAGGTGCTCCATCCCGCACGGATCGCGTAGCGAAGTACAACCAGCTGCTCCGCATTGAGGATGAGCTGGGCGATACGGCTCGCTTTGGTGGACGCGCGGCGTTCTACAACCTGAAGAAGTAAGAATGTAAGATAGGAAAAGGACTGTATTCTCGCAGCTAGTGCGGGGTACAGTCCTTATTTAAATTATTGACAACATCCCCCAACAAGTATGAGGCCGGCTGGATGTTCTGGGCTTCAGCTGCCGTTTTTGCTTCCCTAAAAATTCTTCCAAGTAAAATCAATACTGAGATGTCCGATAGGTCGTTCCGTTGGTGTGACCTTTTCCTTGGTCGCCAGCTCAGGCTTGCGGAAACAGACGAGGTCTTTGTGATAACCAAAGTTCCGGCAGATTTCGGGTCGAACCGAATGGATGCCGCATTGATCTTTATGTAGATCGTAGAACATACAGGTTCCAAAAAATCTTGGCTGGTTCTCTAACGCTTCGCGAATCTTGCGTGGCATGGATTTGATTTTTTTATGTATGCGTTTATATTCTTTTTCGGTGATGGGAACAGGACCACAGCATAAGCCTTTGCAACCTTGGCAAGGCAAAGTTTCCATCTCTTTTACACCCTTTCTATCTATTCTCGAAGAACAGCATCAGCAAGAATATTATGAAAGGTTAAATCGTGTTTGTAAATAATAAAATATTTTATCATAACATAAATATTTAATTTTGTAAATAGTTATTTTGCAAAAAAACAAAAAAAGGCTTGATTCCACCGCCAGATCGGAGTGGATACAAGCCTATTCCTAATTTCGTGAAAGAGAGGTCTAAGCCAATACGACTTCCTTTTCGTTTTGCTTGGCCATCGCAGCAGCTAGGCGGCTCTTGCTGTACGGGATGCACATGGGGGTACCGTACAGGGGATCGAGTGTAATCTCACAATCCATCTGGAAAACGGTGCGAACCAAATCCTGCGTCATGACATCCTCTGGCGCTCCTTCGGCTACGACCGTCTGGTTGTTGACGGCAATGATATGGTGCGCATAGCGGCATGCCAGATTGAGATCGTGCAAAACCATGACAATGGTGCGCTGCTCGGTTTCATTCAGCTCGAACAGCAGATCGAGAATTTCAATCTGATGCGACATATCGAGATAAGTCGTTGGTTCGTCCAAAAGTATGGTTTCGGTTCCTTGTGCCAGGGTCATGGCAATCCAGGCACGTTGCCGCTGTCCACCGGAGAGGGAGTCGACGGGACGGTTGGCCAGGCTGGTGAGCTGCGTTGCTTCGAGAGCACGAGTCACCATTTTTTCATCTTCCTCCGACCATTGCTGCAGCCAGCTTTGGTACGGATAACGTCCTTGCTTGACCAGCTGCAAGACAGAGAGACCTTCTGGCGCTGTAGGTCCTTGCGGCAGGATAGCGAGTCGCTTGGCGACCTCTTTGGTCGAGCGCTTGGCGATTGCTTCTCCGTCCAGCAGGATGGCTCCTCCCTTTGGTTTCAACAAGCGAGCAAGGGAGCGCAGCAAAGTGGATTTACCGCAGCCGTTGCTGCCGATGAAAACCGTAATTTTTCCACGAGGAATGTTTAAATCCAGACCTTCAATAATATTGCGCTCTCCATACGACAAGGTTAGCTGACGGGTTTCCAATGCGTGCATGATCCATCCGACCCCTTTCACTTAGTGATTGCGATTTTTGTACAGCAGGTAAATAAAGAATGGCGCTCCTACAGCAGAAGTAAAGACGCCAACCGGAACATCGAGCGGAGAAAAAGCCATACGGGCAATCAAATCCGCAATGAGCACAATAAGCGACCCGATCAAGGCAGAGAGTGGCAAAGCGCCGCCAAAGGACGGCCCGATCAGCTGCTTGGCGATGTGTGGAGCCAGGAGGGCAACGAAGCTGATGTCGCCCCCGACAGATACGGCAGTTCCGACCAAGGCAGCGCAGATCATCAGAAGCATGAAGCGGTCGAGCTGCAACCTGCTGCCGACTCCAGTAGCGATCTCATCGCCAAGCTGCTGGATGTTTACCCTTCGTGCCAATATCGCTGCGGTGGCGATGAGAAGCATCGTCCAGGGCAGGATCATCTGCACGTCACTCCAGGATACACCGTAAATGCTGCCTGTCAGCCAAAGCAGCGCCTTGTTTTGAAGCAAAAATGGACTGAACATGATCAGCAGCGTCACGATGGCACCCGCAGCGATTTTGATACCGACGCCGATCATGACCAGGCGAAGGGGAGTCACCCCTTGCTTCCAGGCGAGTGCGTACAGAAGCAAGGTGGTCAGCATAGCGCCGAGAAAGGCGATAGGCGGCAGCCAGTGGATACTGGCGGTCTCGAACAACAGCAGGAAACCGACTGCACCTACAGAAGCGCCGCCGGAGACGCCCAAAATATCAGGCGAAGCGAGCGGATTGCGAATCACACCTTGCATGATCGCCCCTGCGGAAGCCAGTGCGGCTCCTACGAGAATGGCAATGATGATGCGCGGCATCCGGAATTGCTCGACAATCAGCACGTGCTGCTCCGATCCGATTCCGAGGAGGACCTTCACTACATCGAGAGGAGGGATTTTCATCTCTCCCATGCCGAGGCTGATTATCGCTACCGCAACGGTCAGGATGAGGGCAATCAGGGTGATCCACAATACCCTTTTATGTAACTGAAACGATGAAAAACGCTTGCCGACGCGAAGAGGGAGGTAGTCTTTCACTTTTCCTCCAGCCCCTTTCGTGCCACGTAGATAAAGAACGGGATGCCAATCAGGGCAGTCATGACACCAATCGGCACTTCCGCTGGCATGGCGACAAAGCGTGCGGCAATATCTGCGATCAACAACAGTATGGAGCCGAACAAGCCGCTGTAGAGCAGAACCCAGTGCGTGTCAATTCCGACAAAGAATCGAGCCAGATGTGGTGTCACGAGTCCGACAAACCCAATCGGTCCCGCGACGGCGACGGAAGAGCCCGCGAGAAGCACGAGCACCAGCCCCGTCATGATTTTGACCAGCAACGTCCGCTGACCTAAGCCTTTAGCTACATCATCCCCCATGAGCAGCGTCTGGATGGGACGCGCCAATAGAAAGGCGGCAATCCAGGCGACCAGCATATAAGGAAACACAGCTTCAAGGTACTCCAGCTTTCTTCCGCCGACCGAGCCAGCCAGCCAGAAAAGTACTTCATCAGCTGCTTTTTCATTCAATACCATCATGCCGTGCCGGATGGATGCGGACAATGCAGTAATGGCAGCGCCGGCCAGAATCAGTTTGACAGGGGATAGACCGTCACGCCCCAAGGAACCGAGAACGTAGACGATGATACCAGCGACCGCGGAACCGAGGAAAGCGATCCAGGTAAACTGGGTCAAGGAGCTGATTCCCACGAATGTGACCGCAAACACAACGAACAGAGAAGCGCCGGCATTGAGTCCAAACAGCTCGACATCGGCTACAGGATTGCGGGTCAGAGATTGGAGCAACGTACCTGCCAAGCCGAGACAAAACCCTACGGCGAGTGCATTCAGAACACGTGGGACACGTACTTCCTTGATGACAATATGTTCATTGGAGCCGTTGAACTGCGTGTAGGCATCGATCGCCGTCTGCCAGCTGGTGTTGATGACACCAAAAACAAGGCTGGCGTAGCAAAGGTACACAAGCAGAAGCAAACAAAGCACGACTCCCAGAGTCTTGCGCGTGTTACTGGACAACAACGGATACATAACAGCTACATCCTTATGATTTAGGTAATTTTACGGATAAAATACAGTGACAAAATCATTGTAGATGGTAATCTAGGCGAGTGTCAATGATGTTGATAGTCATTATCAGTTTCTGATTGACTTATTAGACTGAAAGTTGTAGGATGTGTATGTAATTGAGTATCATTCTCACTTTTTCAAAGGGTCTGAAAGGGGTCTTTTCACTATGTTATCTCGTACATATCGCACAGCAGGGGGCAAAGCATTCGCAGCATTCCTGTTGGCACTCGTCATGCTGGTCACAGGCTGCGGCGGAGGGCAAACCAGCGAGCAGAAGCCTGCTGAATCTCAAAGCGCCGAACAAGCTCCTGCTAATAACGCTGCGCCAGCTCCTGCTGCTGATCAATCCTATACCATCAAGCATGCGATGGGTGAAACAACCATCAAAGGTACGCCTGAACGTGTTGTGATGCTGACTACTCAAGGTGTTGAAACCTTGCTCGCTCTTGGTGTAAAACCTGTAGGTGCTGTTGGTTCCTTCACAGATCCAACGACCTTCTACGATTTTGTCAAACCTCAACTGGAAGGGGTTCAGGTAGTAGGGTCCGAATCCCAGCCAAACCTGGAAGCGATCGCTGCTCTGAAGCCTGACCTGATTCTGGGTATGAAATTCCGTCAAGAAAAAGTGTATCAGCAGCTGTCTGCCATCGCGCCGACCGTATTCGTAGAAGAGCCGCGCGGTGACTGGAAGGCCAACTTCACTCTGTTTGCTGAAGCGGTAAACAAGAAGGCTGAAGGGGAAAAAGTCATCGAGGAATGGAACCAGAAAGTTGCTGCGTTCAAGGAAAAAGCTGGAGACAAGCTGAGCACAGAGGTTTCAGTTGTTCGCTTTATGCCAGGTCGTGTGCGCATTTACTACAACGATACCTTCTTGGGCGCGATTATGAAGGATCTGGGACTTTCCCGTCCGGCAGCACAAAACAAAGAAGAGTTTGCTGCTGAAGTAACCAAAGAGCGCATCCCTGAAATGGATGGCGACATCATGGTGTACTTCACGTATGAAACAGGAAATGGCGAGGGCTCCAAGCTGGAGCAAGAATGGACTAACGAATCGCTCTGGAAAAACCTGAACGTCGTGAAAAACAACAAGGCCTTCAAGGTTGACGATACAATCTGGAATACATCCGGCGGTGTCATTGCAGCCAACAAGGTTGTCGATGAGCTGGAAGGATACATTCTCGGAAAATAAATAATTGGATGTACAAAAAACACTTGGCCGGGATGCCAGGTGTTTTTTTGTGTGCTTTGTTTCAGCTGTGGAAGTATTCGCTTACTCCGCTTCCTGACGCAGCATCGAGTCGCTGGTAAACCAGAGCTGATAGCTCAGCAAGCTGATCATGACGGAGGAGATGGCTGCTGCTGAGGAGAAGGTCAGCATGGTCAGGATCTGATAGCGGACGGCTTCGATCGGACTGGCTCCGGCGATGATCATCCCCGTCATCATCCCTGGCAGCTGCACGAGTCCGATTGTTTTCATCGTATCAAAAGTAGGGATCATACTAGCTTTCACAGCGCGTCTCAGAGTGCCCTGAATGGCTTGGCGACTGGTGGCACCTAGTGCGAGCAAGGCTTCGATTTCTCCACGGGCTGTCTCTGTCTCACGATTCATTTGACTAATATAAAGACCACATACAATCATAGAAGTGCCAATGACCATGCCGCTCATCGGATTCAGGCGAATCAAAAAAAGTGTGACTGTCTGTATCTTCCAATAATTGACCGTTTGCCATAAACCAGACGCGTTGGCTGGTCGTACGAGCCTCTTCCTGGTCGTGTGTGACCCAGAGGATAGTCGTACCCGTTCGGCCGTGAATATCACGTAGAAGGCCTTCTGTAGCCTGTTTGCTGATGGCATCCAGAGAGGAGGTCACTTCATCCAAAAGGAGGATAGCAGGCCGCAGGAGCAGGGTACGGATCAGGGCAAGCCGCTGCTTTTCCCCACCTGACAGCTGTTGTGCCGGCTTTTCCCAATCGAGATGATTCAGCCCGATCTGTTCCATCCACTGGCGGGCCTGTTTGACGTCGAATACGCGTTGATGCAGGTTGCTTGCAGCCCGCAAATTCTCTTCTACACTGCCTGGCAGCATCATGGGCTGTTGGTCTACGTAGCTGACGGCCATACGCCATGCCTCCGGCGTCCATTGGCTGCTATCCTTGTTGTCCAGAACCATTTTGCCGGAGCTTGGAAGGGTTAATCGCCCTAGTATGCGCAGCAAGGTGCTTTTCCCTTGACCTGATTTGCCAAGAATGCTGATGATAGCGGGTTCCGTAATGGTTGCGTGGAGATCGCGGAAAAGCCAGGGACCATCGGGAGGTTGAATCTGCTTGCCCAGATCTTCGAGCAGAAGAGTAGATGTCATGTTCTGTGATGCCTCCTTGTAAACATGGAAAACACCGAAGAGGACGAGTCTCCGGTGTTTATCCATACGGGCTATCTATGTACTTACTTATGTTCAGACAGCCATTGCGCAACTGCTTGAATTTCCGGTTGCTTTTTCAGCAATCCTGGTGGCATACCGCCTTTACCTTCTTTGATGATTTTGGCGATATCTTCAGCGCTGTGTGTTGCCCCTACAGTAGTCAAAGCTGGTGCTGCGATACCTTCCAGGTTTTGACCGTGACAGGATGCGCAGTTTTGTTTAAATACAGCGGCTGCATCAATATTGGCAGTTGGTGCTCCGCCACCTTGCGCTTCCTCCCCGTGACTTGGTGGGAAAAAGATCGATCCTACGAGTGCAATGAGAAATACAAGAAACAAGATACCGAACGAAGTGAAAAAGGCCTTCGCGGAATCAATTACGTCGTTTTGATTCATGTCTTTTTTGTTGGACCCAGCCATCTGACAAAGACCTCCCAAGGCAAGTATAAAGGTTCACATGCAATTTTACGGCAAAATCTTGACAGTTGCAAGGAACCTAAGAAAAGGACAAAGAAAGTACACAATTTCCATATTATACAGCTGGAAAACGGCAATTTTTGCTTATGAATTTGACAAATTACCCGAAAACCGATAAAATGAATGACAGTCATTCATGTTTGTGAAGGGTGGGCAGCGGCATGGCTAGTAGATCTGATGACAAATATCAGAAGCTTTTAGTAGCGGCGATCGACGTCATAGCTGAAAAAGGACTCGATCAGACGTCAATTTCAGATATTGTCAAAAAAGCCGGGGTTGCACAGGGGACCTTCTATTTATATTTCTCATCTAAAAAGGCTTTAATACCCGCAATTGCTGACAACTTGTTTGGGATGACGTTAGAGCGTATCAAGGAGAAGGCGGAATCCAAAGAAAAGCTATGGGATGTCTTGGAGATTGTGGTCGATGAAACCTTCAAGATCACAGAAGAACATAAGGACGTGATTGTCCTTTGCTATTCCGGGCTTGCCATCGATCATTCTCTGGAGAAATGGGAAGCGATCTACCAGCCGTATTATCAATGGCTTGAGAATCTATTGAATCAAGCCGTGCAAGCAAACGAAATCGTGGCGGATCTGCATGTAAAATGGACAGCCAAGACCTTGATCAACATGATTGAGAATGCGGCTGAGCGCTACTACATCGGCTTGGAGCAAGACGATTCGCTGGAAGCATTCAAGCACGAGCTCCTGATTTTCCTGAAACGAGCGTTATTCAAAGCCTAAAAAAGTAATTGGAGTACATCCAATGCTTTTTTTATACGCGCAAAATGACTGACATTCATTCATTAACAAAAGGAGGCAGAACATGATGAGGTGGTTCTTAGTTATTGCAGCAGGTCTGCTCGAAGTGGTCTGGGCATCGAGCCTGAAAACGGCCTCGACCCCTTTACAGTGGATGGGAGTCGTCCTCTTGATTGCATTCAGCTTTATCATGCTGATCAAGGCTTATAAGCAAATTCCGGTAGCGATTGCTTATGCTGTCTTTGTCGGGATCGGGACAATAGGTACGTATATCGTCGGGGTCGTGATGGGCGATCCGTATTCGCTAACGCAAGCGATTGCCCTGCTCGGCGTCTTGCTTGGCACTGTAGGTTTGAAGGTTTTTACCAAGACTGATGAAAAAGAGACGAAAGGAGAGCGAGCGTAATGGCGTGGATGTTATTGGTATTAGCAGGCCTGGAGGTGTGCAGGGATCGGGTCGGTGGGAATTACCGTGTTGGGGTTTGTTTGGTTTAAGGAAAAGCTGAGTAAAGGGCAAGTAATTTCCCTGTCTATTTTGATCGTAAGTGTTATTGCACTGCGTATGACCAGCTGATGCAACAGAAATGATATATTATGGAAGGGAAAGCTTGTTGCTGATCCTATCTAAATATGGTAAAGTGTTTTTATTGGTTTTGTACCGTCTTGGAAATCCGTTTTGAGGTGAAATGAGATGGCATTGGCTGCGAAAATCATACTTGTGATCGCAAGTATTGGATTAATTATCGTCGTATTGTTGCAATCCGGAAAAAGTGCTGGCCTGTCGGGAGCGATTGGCGGCGGTGCTGAGCAATTGATGGGCAAACAAAAAGCCCGTGGAATTGACGCGCTTTTAGGGAAGTTGACCGTTGTGTTTGCGGTTTTATTCATGGTCTTTACGATCGTGCTCGGTTATTTCTTGAAAACAGGAGCGTAATAGGCGAACGACTCAAAGGCAGCAAGTGCGACTTGCTGTCTTTTTCGCTATTGGGATTGCGTCTCGTCTGAGCGGTGAATACTACATACTACATGATAACGAAAAGAGCAAGGATGCAAGTCCGTGCACAATAGGAGGTTTGTGAATGAAAGATCAGGATATCCTGGCGTTCATGCGGGAGCAGGCGTATCACCCAATGACCGTGAGGGAGCTGGAGGAAGCGTTTGGTTTGGAAGACGCTGATGCCTTCAAGGAGTTAGTCAAAACGTTGAATGGGCTGGAGGCGAGCGGGGAAGTGGTTCGTACCCGGGCCAATCGCTACGGAGTACCGGAGAAAATGAATCTGGTGCGTGGCCGATTGCAGAGCCATCCCAAAGGCTTTGGCTTTGTGATTCAGGAAACGCCTGGAATGGATGATGTGTACGTACACGCCAACGATATGAACGGCGCGCTGCACGGAGATACCGTGCTTGTCAGGGTCGAAAAAGAAGCGGGTGGAAATCGTCTGGAAGGACGCATTATCCGCGTCGTGGAGCGGGGTATTACGGAGGTAGTGGGGACGTTCAAGGACGAGACCTACTACGCGTTTGTGGTCCCGGATGAAAAGCGACTGGGCAAGGACATCTTCATCCCGAAAGAAGCGTACAACGGTGCGGTAGACGGGCACAAGGTCGTGGCCAAGATCGTCCGTTATCCAGAAGGGCGAGTAAATCCGGAAGGTGAAGTTGTCGAGATACTGGGTCATAAAAATGATCCAGGCGTAGACATTTTGTCCATTATCCGCAAATTTGGCCTGCCAGAGTCTTTCCCTGAGGATGTATTGGCAGAAGCTGAAGCGGCACCGGACGAGATCTCAGAGGAAGAGATTCAGGGTCGCCGCGATTTGCGTGATCGCATGATGGTGACGATCGACGGGGCAGATGCGAAGGACCTGGATGATGCGGTATCGCTGGAAAAGCTGCCGAACGGCAATGTTCGTCTCGGCGTGCATATCGCAGATGTGAGCTATTACGTCCGAGAGAAATCTCCGCTGGATCAGGAAGCATTTCGTCGCGGGACCAGCGTCTATCTGGTGGATCGCGTCATCCCGATGCTGCCTCATCGTTTGTCTAATGGGATATGCAGTCTCAACCCGCAGGTAGACCGTCTGACGATCTCCTGCGACATGGAGATGGATCATGAAGCCAAGGTCGTGAAGTACGACATCTTTTTGAGCGTCATTCAAACGAATGAGCGGATGACCTATGCGGATGTCCGCAGCATTTTGCAGGATAAAGACGAATCGTTGATCGAGAAATATAGCGAGCTGGTTCCGATGTTCCAGGAGATGGAGCAATTGGCACTCAAGCTGCGCAAAAAACGGATGCAGCGCGGAGCGATTGACTTCGATTTTCGCGAGGCCAAAATTTATGTAAATGAAGAAGGGACGCCGACTGACATTGGTTTTCGGACGCGTTCCATTGCAGAGCAGATCATCGAGGAGTTCATGCTTGCAGCGAACGAGACCGTCGCGGAGCACTTCCATTGGATGAAGCAGCCTTTCATGTACCGGATTCACGAAGACCCTAACGCAGAAAAGCTGATGGCGTTCATGGAATTCATCACGAATTTCGGCTACTCCATTCGTGGAAAAGGAAATTCGGTGCATCCGAGAGCCCTGCAGCAGCTATTGGAAGAGGTCAAGGGCACTCCGGAAGAGATCATCATCAGCACCGTGATGCTGCGCTCGATGAAGCAAGCGCGCTATGACGCGGAAAGCCTGGGGCACTATGGTCTGTCGACGGACTTTTACACGCACTTCACGTCGCCCATTCGCCGTTATCCAGACCTTATCGTGCATCGTCGGATTCGCGAATGGATCGAGTGGGGCGAGCAGCTGTCGGAGAAGCGCATGGCCTACTGGCAGGAAAATATGCCGTTGATCGCCGAGCATGCGTCTCAACGGGAGCGTCTGGCTGTCGATGCGGAGCGGGAGACCGATGACCTGAAGAAAGCCGAGTTCATGCTGGAGCGGGTCGGTGAGGAATTCGAAGGCGTCATTTCTGGCGTGACTTCATTTGGGATTTTTGTGGAGCTGCCGAATACCATTGAAGGTTTGGTTCACGTCAGCTTCCTGACCGACGACTACTATCATTACCATGAGAGAATGTACGCGCTGGTCGGTGAACGGACAGGGAAGCAGTTCCGCATCGGGGATGTCGTCCAGGTGCGAGTAGCCAATGTCAATGTGGACGAGAGAACAATCGATTTTGAAATCGTCGGCATGACCAAGCAGGCGGGCTTCCGCGGAAGTCGCGAGCGGACGCCAAAAGTCATCGATGGGCGTGGAAACGAGCGAAGAGGCGGGACCAGGTCCAAGCAAGACGGTTCACGTCCGTCCCGGGATAAAGACAAGACGCATCCGGCTGCGATCCGACAAAAGTACAAAGAGCGCCGTGCTGCAAATGGAGCGTCTGGGAAAAAATCATCTCGTCGAACAGGCTCTGCAGGTGTGCCAGGAAGTGAGGACGTCGTAGCGATGACGAACGGAGAAGGAACCGATACACCAGCTGCGAGTCAAAAGGGATTCTGGGAGGATCTTGTTCACTCCAAGAAAAAGAAACGGAAAAACGTCGCCAGTCAGGCGAAGAGAAAACGCCGTTAAACAGTTGTTTAGCTGGCCATTCTGGGTGAAAACAGCGGGAATGGCCGGGTAAATCCCTTGCCACAACGTTAAAAATTTGCTAAACTAACTGATACCAATGCGGAACATGCACAAGCGAGGTGATCCCCATGTCAAAAGATAAAGCCGGTACCAAGACGATTGCTCAAAACCGAAAAGCCCGCCACGATTATCACATCGAGCAAGTATTTGAGGCAGGCATCGCCCTGACCGGTACGGAGATCAAAGCAGTGCGTGCAGCCCGCGTGCAGCTCAAAGACAGCTTCGCCCGCGTGCAAGATGGTGAATTGCTCCTGTACAACGTGCATATCAGCCCGTACGAGCAGGGCAATCGTTACAACCACGAGCCAGAGCGCACACGCAAGCTCCTGATGAAACGTCTGGAAATCCTCAAGCTCAACGGCTTGCTCCGGGAGAGAGGCTACTCGCTCGTCCCGCTCAGCATCTACCTCAAGGGTGGATGGGCCAAGGTAGAGCTGGCGCTAGTCAAAGGGAAGAAGAACTACGACAAGCGCGAGGATCTCAAGAAAAAGGACGCAGCACGGGAAGTGGAGCGTGCTTTGCGGGAGCGGCAGAAGGTGTAGTTTGGGACAGAATCGCCTAGTTGGATCGCGCTGGCAAGACTGGCAGGAATCCACGTTGAGAAGTGCATGACTTTTGTGCTATAGTGAAAGAGCAGTAAACACTGTTAACAACACACAATACAGTCTAGGTGTGGAACGGTAGGTTACCTCTCTTCGCCTAGACTTTTTTATCCCATCCTGGGGGCGTTCTGGATTCGACGAGGATGGTAGAGCATGAGAAGCGAGCCGGGGGGCTGCGGACCTCGTCAACAACGCGGAACGCCATTAACTGGCAACAAACAACTTTCTCTCGCTGCTTAATAACCAGTGAGGCGCTACCACTCCATCGCCCATGTGGCGTGACTAGCGCTCAACTTTAGTGGGATACGCCAGAGGCTTCCGCCTGGAGCCGAAGGAAGAAGATGAATCAGGCTAGGTGCTGGGTCAGCGCGTCACTCCGCGAATCCATCACCGAAATCTAAATGAGTGACTGCGCTCGGAGATGCTCATGTGTCGCTGTTTTCGGACGGGGGTTCGAATCCCCCCGCCTCCACCAAATACATAAAAAGTGAAGCCACCTGATGTGTGACTTAAACCATATTTTTGCCGCATCGGCAAGGTTATGCTTTAAAAAACTTTAGGCAAATATATGCTTTAAAGTTTTTTATTTATATTCGGGCATGGTTGGATTGCCTTTAACAAGGTGTTCATAATGACTGTAAATACTCTTGGCGAGCGAGTTAAAATGGTTAGGAAAAGGAATAAATTGACTCAAGTTGATTTTGCTAAAATTCTTGGTATATCTCAATCGAATTTAAGTGAGATTGAATCAGGAAAATCAAAACCATCTATTGATGTTCTGATTTCATTGATAACTCAGTTCGAAATAGATTTGCAGTGGCTTTTATTAAGCGAAGTGACATCTTGTAAAACTGAAATAGCAAAAGACGAAATGGAATTAATTAGTTCTTATAGAAAGTTACAGGATATTGCTAAAGAAGAAGTTTTAGATTTTGTAAATTTAAAATTAGCTCGATATAGAAGGAAATAACACTCAAAGACTCGTCGAATTAGCTTTTTATACAAAAAATAGGGGGATGACAGAAAAAATCTGTCATCCCCCTATTTTTTGTTAAAGAGTTTACGTTGTTGACCAAATCAAATCAACCCTTTAAGATTAAAGGGATAACCATCTTTTTGTTTTATTGGTAAGTATGAGATGTGGGGCATCTCAATATTTACTAGTCTCATGTGATACTCAACCAACATTATTCTACAAGTTCATTTTGTAGAATACAAGAACTTTTTTCATAAACACTACGCAAGAACTACATAATTCGAAAAAATTCAATAGTTGAATCGTAGGATACATGGGACTAGGGATGGTTACATATATCAATTCTTGCGAGGTGTATGGTTAATGAACACGCTAGTAAATTTTGCAACTGTTGGACTTCAGATGGAGGACTTGTTACAACGCATATGCAGTACGCTTCAAATCACTAGAACACAATACGATGCAATCGAAACATCTTATGGGTCTGTATCTAAGTGGCTCAGTGGCGATGAAGACTTATTGAAAGATGTTGATGTTGTCATCTATCCACAAGGATCATTGCGTATTGGTACTACGGTAAAGCCACTGTCGAAACAAGAGTATGATTTGGATCTTGTGTGCGAATTAAAGCTAGACTGGAGTAAAACCGATGCTATGGAAGTGTTTGATGCAATTAAAAAGCGGATGCTCCAAAATGAAACATACGCACAGATGTTAGAAGTGAAAAAACGATGCGTTCGGTTGAATTACGCTGGGAATTATCATTTAGATATACTTCCTGCATGTCCAACCAATCTTGTTAGCGACGATTGTTGTGTAAAAGTTCCCGACCGATCCGTAGAGGGATGGAAGGACAGTAACCCAAAAGGTTATGCTGAATGGTTCGACAAAGTTGCAAATGACTATATACCGTTGCAACAGTATGAGTTGTTTGAGAAGAGAGCAGAAATTCAACCACTTCCGGATGTAGAAGCAGTTGAATTAAAGCCCCCACTCAAAAGAGCTGTTCAACTCATAAAGCGGTATAGAGATGTTTATTTCGAAAATAATCCGGAATTTGCTCCGATCAGCATAGTTCTGACCACACTGGCAGCTCAAACATACAACAAACAAGGTTCTGTTGCCGAAACTATTCAAGGGGTTCTCGATGGGATATCTGTTTTACTTTCTAAGGCTCAACAACAGAATAAACGACTGAAGGTTGCGAATCCAATGAATCCACTTGAAGATTTAAGCGAGCGTTGGGATAACGATGCAATGGCGTACAAGCATTTCGTGAAATTTGTTTATGATTTTCAACGTGAGTGGAACCAAATCATAGATCTCCGTGGTATTCAGTATGTTTCGACAGCCCTCATAGGTATGTTCAAAGGTCATCTACCAGTTGAAGAAGAACTTCGTAAGCAAGCTAATTTCATGAGAGTACTCCGGGAGAATAATAAATTAGGAGTGACATCCTCTGGAATCCTTACAACTAGCATGCTCTCCAATACTATTCCTGTAAAGGGACACAACTTCTATGGATCAGTTTAAACGCAAGATGTATTTGAATGGTCCAAATAAGTGGTTGATTCGTGTCAAGGTTCCAACCTTGGCCGAACAGTCACATTCTCTTCTAGAAGCCTATCCGCAATTTACAGTGGTTCATTCAAATCTGAATGAAATCATTTGGCAGGGCTCCCTTCAGCCAACAGAGTTATCTCTGTCCTATACCGTGAAAATTTTGTATAGGCGTAATGATAAACAGAAATTGAAAGTATGGGTAATCTCGCCAGCACTAAAGGTAAGAGAAGGAGAGTCTAAAATTCCTCATATGTATGAGCAGGACAGGCTTTGTTTGTATTATCCCCAGGCAAGGGAATGGACGCCTAGAAAATGGATCCACAAGACTATAGTCCCCTGGATTTGCGAATGGCTTTATTATTACGAGATTTGGCATGTTACCGGTGAATGGTTAGGTGGAGGTATTCACGGAGAGGCAGATCCGGAAAGTGAGGATAAAGAGGATGTATAAAATCCTGTCTATAGATGGTGGGGGAATAAAAGGGGTTTTTCCTGCATCATTTCTGGCAACGATAGAGGAAGACTTGGAAGGGAAATCGATTGTAGAGTACTTTGATCTTATTGTAGGAACATCAACCGGTGGATTAATTGCACTTGCACTAAGTTTAGGATTTAGGGCATCAGAAATTTTAAAGTTCTATGAGGAATTCGGTCCCCAAATTTTTGAGCGTCGTGGTTTGTTGTCCCAATTATCAAAAGCTAAGTATGCACAAGAACCCTTGAAGAAAGCACTGCAGGAATTGTTTCAAGATAAAGTGATTGGTGATTGTAAAACGAGATTAATCATTCCTTCTGTTAACCTTAATACAGGGGAAGTGTATATGTACAAAACTGCCCATCATGAGCGATTCAGAAGCGATTATAAAAAGCCCATCATTGAGGCAGCATTAGCAACTTCTGCGGCACCTACGTACTTTCCGGTTCAATTTGATTCAGCAGGCGCAGCCCTCGTGGATGGTGGAATATGTGCAAATAACCCAGCAGGTTTAGCAGCTGTAGAGGCAGTGAGTGTACTTGGATGGCCAGTTGGAAATGTTCAATTATTATCGATAGGTTGTACTATGGAACCAATTTTAGTAGATTCAGATAGATCTGCTGGAGATATGGGGGCAGCTCAATGGGGAATGAATCTGTTGCACTTAACTATGGCTGCTCAATCTTCTCTTTCCTACGGAACAGCTCAGTTGTTATTGGGACATCAGAATGTACATCGAATTTGTCCAGTGGTTGGAAATGGGAAATTTAGCCTGGATGGAGTTGATAAAATTCCAGAGTTGAAGGGGATCGGAAGTGTTGAAGGAAGAAAAGCCAAATCTCTCTTCTGGGATATTTTCCTGAAAAGGGAAGCTGAGCTATTTCTACCGATTTATCAACTAGTGTAAGTTTCTTGATTTAATAGGTAGGGACTATGATTTGGTTCCTTTTGGGTTTAAAGGATGGTTATCTGATTTCAAGTGACCATCTTTTTCTTATTCAGCCTCCATAATTCCTACATATTGTCCTTCTATACTTACAGCACAAGAAGAGACAGACATTCGATAAGGGAGGGCAGATTCTTACGGTATTGTCGTTGAATTAGCTGTATGATTATCCCTCGGGGTTGTTAGGTATTTAGCGAGGGACACTATCTATCGGGAGCATTGTGACCATGTTCATGATAAGCGTATACTTTCTCAAACGTAAGAAGGAAAGATGATTGCAATTGAACGACTGAGAGGTGCTTAGGTTGTCCAATATTCTGATCGTAGATGATGAGCGACAAATCCTTGAAATACTGTCTTCGTATTTAAAAAAGGAAGGATACCATGTCAGTACAGCTGAAGATGGTACACAGGCACTGGAATATGCTTCGACGTATCCTATTGACCTCATGATCCTCGATTTGATGTTGCCAGACATGACTGGAGAGGATGTGTGCAGGGAGATCCGGAAAACTTCACGAGTGCCAATCTTGATGTTGACGGCGAAAAGTGGGGAGGCCGACAGAATCACTGGTTTGGAGATAGGAGCAGATGACTATATTATTAAACCATTTAGCCCACGTGAGCTCGTCGCAAGAGTTAGAGCAATACTGAGAAGAGCAGGGGAGTACCAGGTATTGAGCGATCTCATCCGCATTGGCGAAATAGAGATTTCCCTTCGTGAGCGTAGCGTTACCAAGAAGGGTATTGCTCTAGAATTGACATCCAATGAATTTCGCTTACTTACCACTTTGGTTCGTCACCCAGGTCGAACGTGGACACGTGAAGAATTAGTGGAGGAAGTACTCGGAATGGACTTCATAGGCAGTGATCGAACGATCGACACGCATATCAAGAATTTACGTCAAAAGATCGAAGATGATCCAAAACAACCGGAATACATTAAGACTGTATATGGATTGGGTTATCGCTTTGACAATCCCACGAGGAATGGGAGATAACTTATGAGGCGCATATGGATGAGGCTTGCACTGACCTTCATGGCCGTTAGCGCCAGTGGCATTTTGATATCCACGGTTTTGTCCATTAAAGAAATGGATTATCATTTTTCAATGTATCTGAATGAGGTCAATCAACAGCACGAACAGGATCTGCTGGACATCCTTGAGAACGAGTATCAAACAGGACTAGGATGGGACGATCAAACATATCTAAAACTGAAAGCCGCTTCTTCCGTATTAGGTTTGCAGTTTTCCCTGTTTGACCAGGAGCATAGGCTCATTCGAACGTTTGGAAAAGCTGTGAACCCTGAAGATACAAGTAGCGTGAACATGATTCCTATAAAAGAACGGGATCATACAATCGGGTATATCGGCATTCAATATGACAACTCGTACGCCATGTCGTTGGAGGAACACTTCCGGATGGCTCATACGAATGCTATGCAGTGGACCATGCTCGCTTTGCTACTCCTCGTCTGTATCGCCAGTATTTTCATTGCAAAACGTCTTGCTAAACCGATCGTAGATATGAGTGACGCTTCGCGAGCTGTTTCAAGAGGAGATTTATCTATCAGAGTGGATCTGCCCCAAGGGGAAGACGAATTGTCCGTTCTCGTGCATTCATTTAATAATCTCGTTCAAAGCCTACAAAAGCAGGAGGAACTGAGGAAACGGCTTACGTCTGATATTGCACACGAGCTACGTACACCATTAAACACATTGCTTGCCCAGACTGAAGGAATGTTGGATGGCATTTGGGAAGCTACTCCAGAACACCTAGAGGCAACTCGTTCCGAAGTGTTGCGGCTCATCCGCATCGTAAGCGATTTAGACCAAGTTATCCAGGTAGAATCCGGAGCACTAAACATCTCTCAAAATGAGATCAATCTAACCAATGTAGTAGGTGGAATTGTGGAATCGATGACAGCAGCCTTTCAGCTACAAGGAATTCAAGTGAAAAGTTACTTGAAATCCACTGCATGGATTATGGGGGACCAACAAAGAATTGCTCAAGCGATCTCCAACCTGCTTACAAACGCTTTGAAGCACACACCACCAGGGGGTGAAGTGAACGTCACCCTCGAACAAAAGAAGAGGATCGTCGAGGTCAAGGTCGTAGATAACGGAACGGGAATTTCACCCGAAGATTTACCCTTTGTTTTTGAACGGTTTTATCGGGGAGATCGCTCACGAAATCGGGAAAAGGGAGGAACCGGTCTCGGTTTGACCATTGTGAAGGGGATCGTGGAAGCTCACCAGGGAAACGTCGCCATTACAAGTGAAGTGGGCAAGGGTACCATTGTGACACTTACATTTCCGGCGATAAGGAACCCAGCATAAACAAGGGAACGTATGTAGCTTTGATTTTGTTGCAAGGTCCAGATGGTAACGGTCGTATCGTTACCATCTTTTTTTACGCTTTTTGCTTTTTTAAAGCTATTGATTATATCGTTATTATATGATGCTATCATCATTCCATAAGGAAAATAGGAGATTTTGTTTCACTGGATCCCAAAAGAACTGAAAAAAGTTGGCGATCAGTAGGTAAAATGGGGGCAGGGGGTACTTGCTCTCTTTGTTCACTTCATAAACTGAAATGGCTTCGTTATATTCATTTTTAATAAAGCGATGCTATCTCTCAACAGCTTATTTAATCGAACCAACAGGAAGTCATAAGTAATTTTATCCCACAAAAACTGTTCTGAATGTTGTAACATAGAATTATGAATAGGTAATCGAAAGGATTGTAAAACGATGGAGCAGGATTGGTTTCTGCAATCTTTTTATTCTTTAATTCAAGAAAAAATTCAAGAAAATCCGAATATTGACCTCGACGATAAAAAAATTCAAGCATTAATGAGCAAAGTAATTGAGAATACACTGCCAGAATCAGCAGCATTGTTGTTAGGTTCACTGAAGGAAAAATCTATGGAAATGCTGGAGGAACATAGATTAGAGAGAATTGAGTTTGAGGCACGGCTTCAAAGAAGATGGTCAAAGCCTATAAATTTGCTTGAAACATTAATTGTTATTTCAAGTGAGAGTGGTGAAACATGTTATAAAGCATGTATCGACAAAGCAATTGAAGAAAACTGCACCGTATTTGAGGTGCTTGTAAAAATTCATGCACGGGCATGTCAAATATCTTATGAAATTTTATGTTTATTAAAGGGAGGATTTGCTGATGGAGCAATCTCCAGATGGCGGACTCTCCACGAACTATCCGTACTAGCTGCCTTTATAAGTCAAAATAGTAATGAAGTTGCGAAAATGTATCTGGAATATGAGTATATTGAAAGTTATTATGAAATGCTAGAGTATATTCGTTACGCACCCATATTAGGATTTGAAGAGTTAACAAAGGAAGAAATTGAGAAGTTAACTGAATCAAGAAACGATCTAGTTTCCAAGTATGGTCCTGAGTATGATAAGCCATTCGGCTGGACGATGAGTGTCCTCCCTAAAAAGGAGAGGAATTTCAAAGGAATTGAAGAGAATATTAAATTGGATCATTTGAGACCGTTCTACAAACTCACATGTAATTGAATCAATTTCATAAATCTGAGCCCTACGGGCTCAAGGTTTTTTGAGCATAGAAAAAGGAGTACCTCCC
>NZ_JAFLPN010000038.1:0-33871 GCF_029870785.1 Brevibacillus sp. AY1 | reverse complement strand
AGCCTTAGTTGCACTTATACTATCTTCCGCTAATCTTTTTAGCGCTTTAGCGCACTTAAACTTTCCGATAGTACCAAAAAACCCAGCACCTCGTGTGCTGGGCTTTCCTGTATGACGGCTTGTTTAAGTCTAGCTTACGTCTCTGAAATCTTGCCTATTCACCTTTTTTCTCCAGAAACCACACCTTGCTGATCAGACCCTCTTTTACCTGATAGATTGCCACTGCCTGGAATGGCTCGCGGTTATCACGACCGGAAACTTCCTCCAGATCGATGACAAAGTCGCCGAATACAATCCGATTTTTCAACGCTGCATGATTTTCTGGATTTGCCTGAAACATTTTTGCGTATCGTTCTTTTAGCTCTTCTTGGCCGCTGACAAAGACGTCTCCGCTGGGATGGTTCATTAACTGGACATCATCCGTGTATGTGGATGCAAAGCCTGCTACGTCTTGTTTGTTGTAAAAATCGAGCTGCTCCTGGACGATTTGTTCCGGTGTTTTGGCTGCTGACACGGATTTCTCCCCTTTTCATAGAGTGCTTTTCTTCTATTATACTTTTGACTGGAAGAAAGGAGGTAGATCCTTCTACTTGGCGTCATGAAAAATAATGCCCAGACTATACCGCGTACCTGAGGTGATGGTACTGACACCATGCCGAAGAGTCGTTCTGTAGAATCCACGCGTACCCGATACAGGTCGCTGCGTGGTTGGAAAAACCAGCCCCGCACCTTGTTCCAATGTTATGACATGGCCTCGGCTTTGCGCTCGCGGCCGTTGTTCGACAAGCAGAAACTCACCGCCTGAATAATCCACTTCTCTTTGATTCAATACAAAGACAACCTGGAATGGGAAGTACACTTCACCGTACAAATCCTGATGCAAGCAATTGTAGCCCCCTGCTTCATATTTCAGGATCAATGGCGTTGAACGCACCTGTCCTTGCTGATGGCAATGGTCCAGGAATTCTCCCAGAGAGGCAGGATACACCGCCGTATGGCCGAGCTGTTCAAGCCAACGATTTGCTGTCTTGGCCAGCTCGGGGTAGAACCCTTCACGAAGCTGTTGCAGAATGTTTGGCAGCGGCGCCTGATAGTATTTGTACTCACCCATGCCAAAGCGATATCTGGACATGTCGATCGTACTGCGGAAAAGAGTCGGTTGGTCATAAGTGCGGATGATATCCTCGCATTGCTCTTTGTCCAATAAGGGGGGAATCTTGGCAAAGCCCTGTTCGTCCAGTGCTTGCTGCAAGGATTCCCACTCCAGAGAAGCGATGCGCTCCGAAAGGCGGTTAGGCATGGAGCGTTCTCCTTCCCACAGCAGAACTTACCTTTTCCAGCTCCAGTAACCTGGTCTTCATCTCCAATCCTCCGCGATAGCCGGTAAGCGAGCCACTTTTGCCAATCACCCGGTGGCACGGGATGGTGATCAAGAGCGGGTTGGCACCAATGGCGGCTCCGACTGCGCGTACGGCGTTGGATCTTTTGATGCGATGGGCAATATCGGTATAGGTTTGGGTTTGTCCATACGGAATCTCGCTTAGCGCATTCCAAACAGCGAGCTGAAAAGGCGTGCCGTGCACATCGAAAGGTACGGTAAAGCTTTTGCGCACACCCTGAAAATACTCCGTCAGTTCAGTCCTATACGGTCTGCACGCTTCATCATCCGGCAACAAGGCACTGCCGGGAAAGTGCGTCTTCGCCCAATCTGCCAGCTCATCGAAGGGTTGATTCTGTGAACCGACATAGCAAAGCCCCTGGGAGGTTACCCCCAAATAGATCATCCAGTTCTCGTACACCAGCATCGACCAGTAAATCACTGGGTTGGTTTGGCCGTTCATTGCGGTACACCTCCACGGTATGGTTTCACCGACAGTATACCCCTTCGGAAGGCGGTTTGTACGTATTTGCGAATGGATTCGCAAGATAGTGAAAGGCCAATCATAATGGATCACATCACATACCTTTTATCCGCTCTGGCTTCCAGTACAACAGCGCCGCTTTAAAATGATGCACATATGCTGGTTTGCCATCGACCCAGACGAGGTATTTTCGCAATATTTCCTCTGCCTTTTTTCGATCGTACTCCGGCTCCATGATGGCACGGAGATTTTGTTCGATGAAGTTCTCTTCCGTATCGTACACATACGTTTTCTGCAATTCGAGAATCTTGCAATTCACATCTATGCCCAATTCGTAGAGCAGATTCGTCAAGTAGATATAGTCTCTTCTCGCAAAACGGATGCGATAGCCGAGCGTCTCGTGAAGCTCCCAATAGTGAGGCTTCTCAGGTCCGCTTGTCATGCCGATGACCGCCAGACGACGGGCAGCATTGTTCATATGAACCAATGCTTGATCAATTTCATGCATCCGATAGTAGCAATTCACCCCAAAAACCACGTCGTGGCTTTTATGAAGAAAAACCTCTTCCCATTTGGCATGGATAAAGCTCATATTGGAGAGAGCTTTGGCTTGCGCACCGTGAGCCAAATATTCCAGCACACTGGAGGAGCTGTCTACGCAAGTGAGCGCCTTGGCTTTCTGCGCCGCTGCGAAGGTGTAATTCCCCCATCCAGGTCCGATCTCCAGCACCTCATACTCCGAACTGATCAAAGCGAGCAGTTCCTCGCAAATCGTGGAAATGTAGCTATCAGGCTCGTCCTGAATGGATTTATCCTGCAAAAACTGGTTCCAAAACTTCTCTTCCAGGCCATCGTCCGTCATCCGTTGCGGCAGATTGCCCTCCCAATTTTTCATTCCTTCCTGCCAGAGCGTTTTGAAGTCCATCGAAAACCTGACTCCGTGATTCATCTTTCAACTCCACCTTTCTTTACACCAAGACGGGACGAATCGCTGTCATTTTCATCCCGCAGCTCCCTTGCTCGATCTCCACATGTACGCCATAAACCTGCTCGATATGGGCAGGGGTAAAGACCTCCTCTGGCCTGCCGGCAGCAAAAACCTCCCCCTCTTTGAGCAGAATTACCCGATCCGAATATCGTGCGGCCAGCTCGAGATCGTGCAGGATCAGCACGACCAGTACCTGCTGTTCACGGGCCAGCTGGCGAAGCAGCTCCAGCACATCCAGCTGGTAGCGGATATCCAGAGCAGACGTAGGTTCATCCAGAAGCAGTACTTCCGGCTCCTGGGCTAGAGCGCGGGCGATCAGCACCTTTTGCCGCTCCCCACCGCTGCATTCATCAATGAATTGCTCACTCAATCGGGTCAGCTGTAGTCGGTCCATGATCCGCTCCACAATCTGCAAGTCCTGGTCGGTAACTCCCCACTTGATATACGGTTTTCGTCCCAGCAGTACAGTCTCCATCACGGTCAGGGGAAAACCAGTGGACGAATGCTGAGGAACATAGGCTTGCTTTTTTGCCAGTTCGTTAGCAGCGTACAAGCGGACATCCTTGCCGTCTGTCCAGACTGCTTTTCTGGGCGGAGACAGAATGGAGGCCATGCTTTTGAGCAAGGTGGTTTTGCCTGCTCCATTGGGGCCAACGATGCTGACAACCTCTCCCTTGGGCAGCTCCATCCGGATATCCTTCAGAATGGGCTTTGCTCCAAATTGAACAGACAGCCCTTTTATTTGCATGAACATACTTTTTCCCCTCCTCTACGCCCAGTAGTCCCTGCGTTTTTTCACCAGCAGATAAATGAAAAAAGGTGCGCCAAACAACGCTGTAATGATTCCTACCGGGATCTCGACCGGGGACAGCAGCATGCGAGCAGCCGTATCCGACAAGAGCAGCAGCAGGGCCCCCGCCAGACAGGAGCAAGGCAGCAAAAAACGATAATCCGTACCGATCATCATCCGGCTGATATGCGGGGCTACCAGTCCGATAAATCCGATGATGCCCGTGAAAGCAATGGTCGTGGATGCCATCAGCGTGACCACGAGCAGGCATACCCATCGGATGCGTTTGACTTTGACGCCAAGCGTCCTCGCTACTTCTTCTCCGGCACCCAGGGCGTTGAGGTCCCAGGCGTACTTGATCAACACAGCCAGTGAAACCAGCACCAGCGGGAGCAGCATCTGCAATACCTGCCATTTTGCCCCCCAAAAGCCGCCCATCAGCCAAACAACCAAATCCTTTAACGCCTCGTTGTCGGAAAAGTACTTCAAACTGGATACGCCAGCCGAGAATAATTGCCCGATCGCCACACCAGCCAGGAGCAGCACCATAGTCGAGCTGTTTTTCAGTCTGGCAATCCCATACACGATCAGAACGGCCAGACAGCCGAATACAAAAGCATTAAGGGCAATCAGCCATTGCCCGGATAAGACGAGATTGATCCCAAATACGCTCGCCCCTGCCACGATCGCCAAGGCTGCTCCAAAAGCAGCTCCGCTCGACACGCCCAACGTAAACGGATCGGCCAGCGGATTGCGCAGGAGCGCCTGCATGATGGCTCCGGCACAGGCGAGCGAGATTCCGGTCACGATCGCCATGACGATACGTGGCAAACGCACTTCATAGACGATATAGGCGGTCATTTCATCTGCCGGTTGACCGAATAAGATGCCCAGCAAGTCTATTAGCGGTATTTCTACAGCTCCTCTGCTGATCGCATAAAGCGTAGAGATGACCAACAGCAGCAGCATTCCACCCAACAATAGCAGCTTGTTTCTGACGCTTCCCTGATAGATTTGCGCGATTCGCGGCTCCATCGGCAGCTTTCCCGTTCGTTCTGCTTTACTTCGCATCTTTATAGGAATAGGTCCAGATCCCTTTGTACGGTACACCTAGCCAATTTTCATAGTATTCTTTTGCGTATTGCTCTGGATCGACGTCTTGGAATCGTTCCGGATACAGGTTTTTCGCCAGCTGCAAGGTCCCGATGTAACGCTTGTCCGAACCTACAAAATTGGTGTAGAAAAAGTAGATTTCCCGATTCTGACCAGCTTTGAGCTTGGAAACGGAAGTGCTTTTCATGATATTCTCCAATGCGTCCTCGAACGATTCGGTCTCTTCTGTTTCATAGCCTCCGAGCCAGGTGCCGTGCAAGGTGATGACTTCCGGGTTTCTTTTCAACACGTATTCTTCGTCCACCATGATCGTGGTCGATGTCTCCGCTGGATTCCACTCCAGATCTTCGGCCGCATCCTTACCACCCGCCAGAATGGTCGCGTATCCTTCTCCGACTCCAGGCTTTCCGCCCAAGGATTTGCTGGGAAAGATCCGATAGCCGCCGTTGGAGTTGAGGAAGCCCGCCGATAGTGCGATGACCGATTTTTTCTCCTCTTCCTTCAAGTCCGCCACCCGATCAGCCAGCAGCTGTTCAATCGACTGCTTCCACTGTAAAAACGCTTCTGCCTTTTCCGTTTTGCCGAATATTTTCCCGAGCAGACGCAGCTCCTCGTCCATCTGCTCCGGCAGGTAGTTATTGATGCGAACGACCTTGATTCCGGCAGGCTCCAGCTTCTCTTCCAGCGTCTGATCCGGCCGATTCGTATAGGCAAAGACGACCTGTGGTTTCAGGCTCAAGATCAGCTCCAGATTGACCTGCTTGGTCTCGCCCACATCCGGCTTGCTCTCATATCCCAGATAGGAATTGTTTTTGAGCGTCGTGTCGCCTGTAGCTACTATTGCTTCCTCTGCTCCCAAAAGCTTGATCGCTTCGGATGTATTTCGATTGATGACGACTGCCCGCTCAATAGGCAGTGTCAGCGTGATTTCTTTCCCAGCAGAATCCTGGAACGTGAGTACTTCCGGCTCCTTGAGCGCTGAGGACGCGGGCTCCTGTTTTTGTGGTGCCGACTCCGGCTGCGCGGTGGGAGTGGGAGCAGCTGCGCAGCCTGCTGTCAAAAGCATCATCGCGAGCATGAATATCAGGAATGGTCTCGCTAAGTACCGACTCGATTGTATGGCTTTCATCCTTGTTCTCTCCTCTTTCTCTACTTTTGCTTGCCTTCTGCCGCCTTCTCATGTGCAGGCACCAGCTCGTTTTGATAGGTATACAGAAGGTGCTCTTCCTGTGGTCGGCCACCCAGCACATGCTCGGACACAATTCGCTTGGCCAGCTCAGGTGTCACGTTTTGGTACCAGACGCCCTGCGGGTAGATCATGACGACGCACGCATTTTCGCAGCGCCCATTGCATTTGGTTCTCGTGGTATGGATGAGGGAATCGGCGGAGCGCAGTTTGATTTCTTCCCGAATCGCCTGCGTGACCTCCTCCCCCTGCTGCTTCATGCAGCTGCCGCCATTGCAAATAAACATGTGATGCTTGGTACCGGACAAGTTCCAGGTAGTCATGGTAACACTCCTTTTTCTGTATTGGCGGAAATAGAAAAACCCCGTCTTTTACGGACGGGGATGGATGTAGAAGGGATTAGTCGACATCAGCATACATATGGACTGTCAAATCTATCTACATACACCTCTCCTTTCCGCGAAGGTTTTTTGGGTGTGACAGACTAGGTAGGTCTCCTGGCTTTGGATCATCATCCTCTCTCGCCTTCCCCGGCTTGCATGCCGAGTGACATTCTTGAAAGAGAACTCTCCTTTACAGTGGCGGGACCGCTCGGGACTTTCACCCGATTCCCTGTTACCCCTCGCTCTCGCAAGGGCACCTAGCTGCATCGTATGAAATTCGTATTCAGCTACTATTCCCTATTGTTCTTCAAATTCCTGCACGACGGGAGAGTTGGGACTCATGAAGATCCATCCCGAGACGGAGAGAGCTTCGATCTGAAGTTCGTTTCAGAAACATCCTTTGACCTATAAGATACGAGATAAGGCTTTACGCGCAAATGGAGGAAAGTATGAAATCAGAACCTGTTGTTCAATTGAGGAATGTAACCAAAAAAATCGGACTGAAAACGATCATTCATCCGATCAGTCTAGATATCCACAAAGGAAAAGTATTTGGTTTGCTTGGCCCTAACGGTGCCGGTAAAACCACCATCATCCGCATGATAGTCGGATTGGCTTCGATCACTCAGGGTCAGATCACGATTCATGGAGCCAACGTGAAATATGAATTTGAAAAAGCGATTCAGCATGTCGGAGCCATCGTCGAGAATCCCCAAATGTACACCTATCTATCGGGATACAGGAATCTCATCCACACGGCCAACATGCTCCCGCACGTGGATCGGAAGAGGATCAAGGAAGTCATCGCGCTGGTAGGCTTGGAAAAAAGCATCCATCAAAAAGTGAAAACCTACTCGCTTGGAATGAAACAGCGGCTGGGAATTGCCCAGGCCCTCCTCCACCGTCCATCTGTCCTGATATTGGACGAGCCCACGAACGGTTTGGACCCGGCAGGGATTCGGGAGCTTCGCGATCATCTGCGGAAATTGGCGGAGGTGGAAGGCACGGCTGTCATCGTCTCCAGCCATTTGCTCTCTGAAATGGAGCTCATGTGCGACGAGTTCGCTATTATCCAGGACGGGAAGCTGATCGGTGTGAAGTCCTTGGAGGAAATGATGCATCACGACTCCTCGGACGTAACCATTGCGCTGCAGGTTGACGATCCAGAGGAAGCCTATGCGGCCTTGACGACAGCACCTTTGGACATCTCCTGTACCCTGAAGGATCAGACACTGACCGTAAAGCTCGCCAACGACCAAATACCCAGAGTCGTGTTTTTCGCTGATTGTCCTCGGCAGCTATTTTGCAGTGTTCATGGTGATCACTTGGACGGTGTTTACGAAGCGTGATATTGTCCGTTAAATGAAAAAACCTCCGCCCCTGTAAGATGCAGGGGTGGAGGCTTGATGCTGCTTAAACAAAAGCGTTTGCGTCTGTTTTCGGATTTGGTCCGTATTGGTTGTCTTCTTTACTGTCTTGGCAAGCGAATACCAACAGGATAATCGCTCCAACCAACGGGATGAACGCGATGAGGAACCACCAGCCACTTCTTCCGGTATCGTGTAGACGACGTACCAGAACACCCAAAGAAGGCAACAGAACAGCTAAGGAATAAATGCCAGTTAATACTTGGGTAAGACCAATCATGTTTTCTACGAGAGAAAGAACCAGAGAAATAATGACACTAAAAACATATTTAGTTATGACTTTCCTTTTTATTTCTAAGGAATCATAGAATTTAGGTCATTGGTATCAGATATTTGAAGTTCTAAGCGGGTATAAGGTGCCGCAGGGTCCAATACCGCCTTGTCCATGTTTGAAAACGGCGATCTGGATTGGGGCGGCTACCCTGCCTTCCATCTGTCTCCTGATGCCATCGGACAAATCAAATCAGAGGGCAAGCTGATCGTAGCTGACAATCCCGGTACGCGAGGTGTCATTTGTAATACAACCAAACCGCCTTTTACCAACAAAAAGATTCGCCAAGCTTTCTCCTACGCGATCGATCGACAGGAAATCGTCGATGGCATCCTGCAGACAGGCGTGTCTCCTGCCTACGGATGGGCTCCCGTCTCCATGGGTCTGAACCCGGACGGCTACTTCAAGGAGGACACCGAAAAGGCGAAGCAGCTGCTCGCCGAAGGAATGAAAGAGCTCGGCTTGAATGAATTTCCGAAACTGACTTACTACTATGATGTCGGAGAAACGGATAAAAAGATCGCTCAGGCCTTGCAGGACAGATGAAAGCATACGCTCGGCATTGAGATGGAAATCCGAACAGCCGAATGAAAGGTCTATTGCGCCGACGTGCTCGAAGGGAATTTTTAATTTGGCATTTGGCTATGGGGAGGGTGGCTCTTACTTTAATATTCGTCTGTAGAAAAGTAGAGCTGCTGGTTCTACAAAAGGAACCGGGCCTCCTTCGACAGAGAAAGCCCGGTTTTTCGTTTGCTTGATTGAGTAGCTGATGCGATTTAGAGTGATGCACTTTCGGATTGCGCTACTTTGCTCTTGCTGCGAGACCAGATGACGACTGGAATCAGCAGCAGAGCGAGAAAGCCTCCGGCCAGGGAGAGAGTCGCATAGCTGGCCTGAGCGACAACCATGCCCGATAGTGCCCCACCCGATGCCCCGGCTAATGCAATCAAGACATCGATCGTACCTTGTGTTTTAGCGCGAGTGGCAGGATGTGTGGCATCTACAATGAGTGCTGTCCCACTGATCAAGCCAAAATTCCAGCCCAGCCCCAACAACGCGAGAGCTGTGACGAGCAGCAGCATGGAATCGGCAGGTGCAAGCGCGGCAAGAACCCCGGCGGCTAGCAAAATGACTCCTGATGTATACGACATCACCGTACGCCCAATCTTGTCTACGAGGACACCTGTCAAAAGCGACGGGAGGTACATCGCGCCGATATGGACACCAATCACTAATCCGATCTCACTCAAGCCATGTCCGTGGTGTTTCATGTGGATCGGTGTCATCGTCATAATGGCAACCATCACGATTTGCGTCAAAATCATGACGGCGGCTCCCACAATGATGCCCCGGTTGTTTACAGATCGACTCCCCGCATTCGCGTCTTGTGCGCTTTGAGCCATTTTCTGTTGGTGAGCGATGGCTTTTGCCACCACGAATGGATCAGGACGCAGGAATAACAATAGAACCAGACCTGCTAGCGTAAAGGCTGCTGCCCCCAAAATGAACGGTCCCGCCAAAGCCGGAACACCAATGGACATAGCGAATTGGCCCATTACATCGACCAGGTTGGGACCTGCAACAGCACCAAAGGTAGTCGATACCATCGCAATACTGACTGCCGTTGCCCGTTGATTGGGCTTTGCCAGATCCGTGCCCGCATAGCGCGCTTGCAGATTGGTAGCTGTCCCGGCACCATAGACCAGCAGTGACACAAACAGAAGGAAGATATTGCGATCAACCGCGGCCATGACCACCCCGATCGCGCCAATACCCCCAGCTAGAAAGCCTGCCGCGAGTCCTGTACGGCGTCCGAACTGTTGGGAAAGTCGCCCGACAATCAGTGCAGCTCCGGCGGAACCAAGCGTTAACAACGCAGCGGGTATTCCTGCAAAGCTGTCCGTTCCCAGCATATCCTGGGCGAGGAGTGCTCCGACCGTTACCCCCGCAGCCAGGCCTGCGCCTCCGAATATTTGGGACATAACGACGATAAGCAGCGTCCGTTTATACAGCCAGCCCTGCTTTTCTGGAGAATTCAAGTAATCTTGTACATCATCACGTCTTCGTGACATCTCTTCGAACCACCTTTTCCATACTTAATGGCTTTATTACTGCTCTAGCAAAGCTTCCTGATTCGCAAATCGATGCCACTCGTGTACGCCCTCTTCGATACGAAACGCGTTCAGGCCCTTCTCTTTCATGATTTCTACTGCTTTCGCTGCCATGAGGCAATAAGGTCCCCGGCAGTACGCCACGATATCCCGATCTTCCGGCAATGAAGTAAGGTGCTTCTCCAAATCATCGATAGGAGTAGAAACAGCGCCCGGGATATGCGCTTTTTCGTACTCTGCCGTCGGCCTTACGTCGATCAGCAATACCTCGCCCCTCTCCATCCGATCCATGAGGACTTCCAGCGAAATAGGTTCCATGCTTTTGTGAAGCTGCAAAATATCCCTCTTCATCCTTTGAATCTCGACGAGCTGATTTTCGCCAAGTCGGTGCAGGGATACCATAAAATCAGCTACAGATAAGTCAGCCAACTCATAAATGACGTAGTTGCCTTTTTTCGTAAATTGAACCAGCCGTGCTTCAAGCAGCGTCTGCAAATGCTGAGATACATTGGCAACGCTCATACCGGTATTCTTGGAGATCAGATCGACTGACTTGGGGCCTTGTGCCAGCAAATCAATGATTTCCAATCGCTTTGGGCTTGAAAGGCACTTCCCGATACGAGCAAACTCCTGATAAAGCTGGTCCTTCCATCTTCTCTCCATTCTCATGATTCTTATCACCTCAACCATTCAATTGATTGATTGAATTGTTTGTAGTGTAGTGCCCTTCCAGAAAATTGTCAATTTTATAAGTGTGTGTTGATAAGCTGGCTTACACTTACACAGAAAGAAACAGCCACCACAGGGATGCGCCCGTGCCTTTTGGATACCCAGATCCTGTAGAGTTGCGGCTCTGCCATCCGCGATGCCATAAGAGAAGGTCTGGCTGTCACTCTTGGCATTAACTACTCATTTATCGATGAACCTTCTTTGGAGAACCAGGACATCGTCCCCCTTGATTTGGACATACCCAAACAGCCTGAACTTTACGAACCGCCTCCAATACGATTTGAAAAAGAATGTCGATCCGCTCCTCCCCTAGTCAGCACAGAGAAAGAAAAAAGCTGCCGAGCCGTCCTCGACAACCTTTCAAGTGAATCTCAGCTATGCAGTCCCCCCTCCAGCCGAGGCCTCGGGCGATAGGGACCGACCGGAATTTGGATCAGACTGGTTTTTCCATGTGCTGCCATCTGATAAAGCTCATCACAGATGTTCACATCATAGCCGAGAAGCGGATGTCCCCCCATCCCGAGTCCTGACGCCGCCAATAGCAATCGCTGCACGAGCATGCCAGCCTCCATCTGCTGAATGCGATGTCCCCTGTATCCCAATGGTTCCCGGAGATAATTCTTCTCCCCTGCCACATGCATGCAGAGTGGAACCTGAAAGAGATTGACATTGTCCAGTGACATCGCTTGTTGCAGAATAAATCGCTGATCTCCCGAGCGCACCTGTCTCAAAACATGGGCATCGCTGTCATAGTAGTAGGCGCCAGCCGGAGTATCTTCCACGTTATACATACAGCCGTAGAGTGAAACACGGGATTCGGGACTCTCTTGGTCCTCATCCAGATCATTTTGATAGCGGAAGGAAGAGGTCGCCTCTTTCAATAGCACGGCCAGCTGCTCCAGGCTTACCTTGCCCATCACAAAATCTCTCTCCGGGGAATAACGCTTTCTGCTCGCGGATGCCAGATCATAGGTCATCCGCTTCACATGAGGCAGTTCTACGACGCGCCCTTCTTCATGAGCAGCCTTTGTCTCTCCTCTGATCTGCCGGAATGATCGACTGGATTCGAGTCGGGAAGCCTCATTGATTTGGATCAGCATCGGGTACTCCAGAACCTTCCGCGATCGCACGTAATGATCGTGTCGTAGCTCAACCAGCTCCCGGCACAGATCGGCATCCGTAATCTTCCCGTCTGCGTCCGCCCCCTTGCCAAACCACGTGCTCACTGGCTTCACCGACAATGGCATTACCGAATATACACTTTCTTCCCGTTCCGACAGCCCGAGCAGATGGTTGAGTGCCCGATCGAGAAACTGGAAGTACACCCCTGATTCATAGCCAAAGCGTTTGGCTACCTCCAACGCCTGACCCATGAGCACGCCGGCATCCAGTCCTTGCAGACGATATGCAAAGTTATGATACTTAAAGAAATTTTTCCAAAACATCGTGGTCACAAACACTGCACCAAAGCAGGCGGGCATGTCGCAGCGATTGCCCAGGGCACGGGCCAGATAGAAATCGAAATGGCCTTCGCGTACCAACACCAATCGATGGTGCGCCACATCATAATGATAGATTCCTTCCGAGATCCCTGCAGTCTTCATATAAATATAGCACTCACTTGGGTATAAGGCTCCACCGGAGGGAACAAACCGCCTGTACGATTGCAGAGGCGCAACCCCCTGTCCCATCGCGCTCAGGTCGAGAGGAGACTGGCCGAATTGCGCAAGTCCGAATACGTACCAGAGAAAATGGCCGATATCATGCAGGTCAGGCTCCGAAGCTGCCCTCATTCCCTCCAATGCAAGCGGTATTTCCGCAGACAAAGGAAGGACAGGCAAGCCCCGGTACAGCTTATAGGGCAACGGTGCGTCTCCCCAATCCACCTCAAAGTCCATTGGTTTGGTCTGATCCAGGCTAACATGCAAGTTGTGCAAAAAAGTGTCCAGACTCATCCGTACCCCTCCTCTTCACCATTCATGGAAACGGATGCGGATGTGGATTGAGCTGATCATAGGTCAATGGCTGCTTGGCATATCCAAGCTCTACTGGCACTTGCAATACACGATCCAGACCTTCCACGCGGATCATATGCTGGCCAAATGTCATCGGCAGCATCCCTGGAATGAGCACCTTGACGCAATGCAGTCCATTTCGCAGGATTTCAGGTGTCGTCTGATCGACCACGATCACATCCTGGTTCAATCGAGAAAAGGATAGGAGAAGGTCATGGAGATCTTCCGTCAGGTCGGCGTGCCTCGCCCGCGGTTTAAATTCTTCTTCAAACGTTCGCAGCGGACGGTCTTCATCCAGTAAAAAATGCAGGCGTTCTTCCGCTTCTGGCAAAGCGTAAAGCATCGAGTGGTCATCCATTTTCTTCACCAGATACGGATCATGGTACATCCGCATGTATTCCTCCCGATTGGCCTCAAACTTGTCATTTAAAGTCAGCAGCATGGCGGCAACCTCATGCAGCGAGCTTTTTACCGCCCGGATCGGATCAGGATGAGCTCCTCCCGCGCAGATCATATTCATGCCCTTTGAACCCTTCTTCTTTGCCAGCGTCCAAATACTCGGGATTCCATTCTCCATCGTCGCATTGAACAGGTAGACATCATAGCCGGCTACCGCCTGCAAGCGTTCGACCATCAAGCTCAGCTCTTGATCACGGGCAGAGAAAGGATCTAGGAGTGGAAGACCCAGCTGTGCGTACCAGGTCAGCAAAAACGCATCTCGCTCCGCCACCTCCAGGATGCCGTAGAAAATCGCCTCCTCCAAGCTTCCGCCCAGCGCACACCCGTTGGAGGTCTCAAACACAAATCCCTCGCCAAAGCCCAAGCTGTAATAGGCGAGCAGCTCTGGAACCAACACCGGTCGCTCTTGCAGGAAGGAGTAGCCCCACACCCAGTTCATCTGTCGGGCTGGATCGAATGGCTTGAAAGGAAAGCCGCGCCTCTCATGCTGCTCCTTGGTGTGCAAGCCTACGTTAACAGGGTTCAGCGCTTGATCGGCAAGCTGCTCGTAGCTGCCACGAACGACCGTCCGCTTCCCTCGCGGCGCCATGCCGCAGTATCGCTCCAAGCCTTCCAAAATAGCCGTCATTTCGCTGTCTTCATACGAATGAGTCCTGCCCGCTGTCGCTTCGTCCCCTCTGAATAGCGGCAAATTCACACTGACATCGGCGAAGGGGGACACCAGGTCACGCAATCTCCCATTCAAAAAGCCAGTTCGGTAATCCAAATAATCTTGATTCAGCACCTTCTTCAGATCATCCATCGATCGACTCCGGTAGCTGTCGGGACTGATTTTCGGACTGGGCGCAAGCGAGATGCGCGCCGCGTGTGATGTATCTTCAGGCAATGGACCGCATACCGCACAGCTAGGCTCTGGCAAAATGAAGTGCCACGAGCTCTTTAACGTTTTCATGCTGATCAAATACACCCGTCCATCTGAAAGAACCGGATCGCCTTTCAACACCTTGTGCGTCTCTGCCACCAGCAAATGAGCAATATGCAAAAGTCCGTTGCGCGTTGCCCAAGCGTCAAGAGGCGGCCCCCCGTGCTCCATTAGCCGTTGCAGCAGCTCCCACATTTCTTTGCGGTCACGCTCCGCCATGAGTTTTCTCCTGTCCGCACATTGGGAGCATCCCGGTGTCCCAGGGCGAACCAACGGGCCAACCACACCTTCGCCAAATGAAACAAAACCGCGCAGCCAAGGAATTCCAGCTTGCTGAAATCTCGCTTCTGACTCTCGATGTAGGAAAGGATGCCAGGCATCGTGCAGCACGAGCGCGAAATCCGCTTCTTTCACGAGCCCTGCCTTCAGATCGGACTGGCGAACGAGCTCATATTGATTGGATAGCTCTGTACACACGTAGTCCGCCAGCATTCCCTCTCCTACAACCATCACGACAGCGTTCACGGAGATTCCTCCTCTCGCAGCAACACACCATAGACGCCAGCCAGCTCCTCTTTGAGAAAAGGTTCTAGTGCCAGATCGTAAAGCTCAAGTCGCTTGCACTGCCGCTTCAAGATCTGCAAGGCTGATTGCAAGACCTCCGCATGCATCGAATCTTCGCAAGCTGAAATGGAGAGACTTTGTTGCTCCCTTTCTTCCAGATACACCGACTCGGCACTCATCGCTTGGGGTGTGAGAGCCTCCCCCTTGTTCTGCGGCTGATAGAGCGCTTGCTGCAACGACTTGCGCAAGGCCAAGGTTAGATTCAATCCCACACTGCCATGCCAGCCTCCGCCCGCACCTACCCAAACGACAGGAAAGCCGTACACCTCCCGCCCCAATCCGATCATAGGCGTCCCCTGCATGATAGACAGAGACTTCAAGTAAAACTGACAGCGCTCGTCTTCGATCTGAGCCAGCTGTACCTGGTGCACCGTAGGCTTTTGATCCGTTTGATCCATTAGCTGCCTTTTACCTTTCTCGTACAGATACGCTTGCAGTCCGCGGCAAACCCCTTCCGCCACCGTTTCCCCCGCTCCTACGCCGATCCATCCCTGTATTTCCGTGCTGCCGACCATTCGCGATACATACGCTTCGACCCCGGCAAGCCCAGCTTCCTTTCGCGCCTCCTCATGCGTCAGACCAGAGCAGATCATCTCTGGTAAAAGCTCAGCTGGCCCCTCCGTCAGTGGGTCAACAGCCTGAATCCGGCACTGAGCCAAAGGCAGCTGCGTCAGCTCCCCTTCCTCCCAAATATGGAAAATACCCGTTTCCGCCGATGTAAGCGTCCCAAAGTAATGAATCAGCCCGTTCCGCTCGTTCTCCTCCCTCTGTTCTGCCATGTGCTGATCGAGCGCTTCAATCCGTTTCATCTGCTGCAATCCACTGACCAAGGGATGGGACAGAAACGGGTGCCAATTCCCTTCCAACGTTTCCAGATCAAGCAGGAATACGCTGTTTTCCAGTTCAGGGTCGGTCACAGCCGTCACTTTTTTAAACAGCTCAAACACAATCACATTCGCCAGCATTGCCCCAGCGGTTGTCGAGAAGCTGTGCAGTTGCGGGTCTTTACAAAGCGCGGATTGATGCAAGCGGCGCCAAGCAGATTCCCACCCCCCTTCAGCACCGGCATCCGGATCTACCGACGGCCCTGCCAGCCCCACCTGATGCAAAATAAGAGCTGGCAAAAACCGCTTCCCCTCCTCCTTACAAATCGTATGAAGCAGCCTCAGCTCCTCCAGATCACCCGACTGCGACACGTACAATATCGAATCAAACGCCTGTACAGCCTGTCGCCAAGAATCGATACCCGTAATGGGCATGGCCAGCTCCTCAATCGCTACATCTGGGTCTGTCCTGCGGGCGTGTTCCACCAGGTCATCCACCCGTTGACGGTTGGTCTGCACAGCATCCGTAATCAGAATGTGGAAGGTGGGCAATCCGGAATCTAGTAATGCCCCAACCAGTGAAACAAAGAATGCTCCAGATCCTACTGCCAATACTTTTGTCTCTCGATAGCACATAAAGCGGTAGGCTCCCGAATCTGCGAACTCGTTCAAGAAATCAATTTGCACTCCATATGTCTGGAGAACCTTGTCCGTCAATTGATGCGGTCGATCTTGACTCACATCCCGTACAAAACCGTTTTGAAACAAGCTTTTTGCAATGTCATACACGCGGTCGCGGTATTCTTGCGGCAATCCGTCTGTCAGTTCCTCCAGTGTGTGCTCTCCGTTGAACATCGGCATCAGCTTTTCGATCCACTGCTGAATGGTACTGCCTACCATACGAAACGTGCCTATGTTGTTCCGAAAATACACACTGCCATCTGATTCAGGAAAGAAAAACGTATCCCTTTTCACCTTCAGACGCATAGAAGAGTTCAAGCTAGACATGTCACTCCTCCTTTCTGAGAGCCATACTCCGTTGTGCGCCATCACGTTCACCGTAATCATATGTACGTCTATTTGTCCCTCATACCAGATCTTGTAAGGAAAAAGCCCCTGCCGGCTTGTGTTTGCCTGTACAGGGACTCTCCCTTTTTTCTGAAGGCACCCAGCCTTCTACGTCATACATAGGAGCCTAGCTGTATCATCTAAAGCAAAGGAAGAAGCAAGGGAAGAAACAACTGCACGAACAGCTACAAGAGCAGCTGCACGAACAACTACAAGAGCAGCTGCACGAACAGCTACAAGAACAGTTATGGGAACATCTGCCGCAGCGACCACCACAGCGACCGCATCTGCCTTGAACCAGCATCGCATCTTTTTGGCTGTCATTGTTCCAAGGGGTTACATCTCCGCTTTGATAATGATCAACCTGCAATTTTTGCAATTCATTTTGAAAATCTTCCATGTGTTTGACCTCCAGCATCAAAAATGATCTCTGACATTTCCTGTGTTGAACAGTTCAAGCTCTCCAACTACACGAATACCCAGGAATATACAATAGATTTATGAAAGACCATCCGGGATTGGTGACTCCTCCAAATGCCTAATTTTGTAAAAAATAAATCCCTCTACCTGATGATCGAGTAGAGGGATCTGTCTTATCCTTGTAAATTTCGTTCCACTTTTTGAACAAAGCTTGCAAGCAATTACTCAAGCATCGGGCTGCCCATCTCGTCCGGTACTTGAAAGGGACCCAGGCACGTACCTGCGGTGAGGGTTTGCGATTTGCCAGACAGCCCTGTGAGAAAATCCTGCAAGTCCCGATCATTCTGTTTAGCTTTGCTCGTTTTACCTGTTAAAGGAACGAATTCATGAAGCGGATACACCCAAATCAGCTTGCCTATCAAATCAATGAAATGGAACAGGACTAAAACTGGCCCAAATAGCCGACTTGATTGGCGACAGCGTCCCCTGCTTCTTATGCAGCGAAGAAAAACCGCATCACTGCCACCGAAAACTGGTCGTGGAGTATATGCGTGAGTTTGATCCAAGAATCGAAATCGTGCATCTGTAGAGAACGAAATGATAAGCAGTTGCTTTTTTGAGTAGCTGCTTTTTTGTTTGTACCTGCTTTTTCTCAACATTTTTTAAAGGAAGTATTTAGGACATGCTCGCCGCATGCTACCCTTATGGGATAGAGACGTGCAAATAAAGCTGGAGTTGATGAAATGAAACGAATCACCATTTTTGTACTATGCTTGTTAGTTGTCGTAACAGGTCTTTTTGCGATTAAGGTGGAGACTTCCCCCCCGGCAAGCACACGAATCATCCTGGAGCATACGCACCAAACGTATATCACTCCCCCCTGTTATGAACAGGCACAAAAGACGAACAACCTGTCTGAAGCAGACCTGCAAAAAGCGAAGGACTTGAACTATAAGCCGGAATCAAGCTGCACAGAAGACTCGCTGAAACCTATCAAACAGCCGATTGCCTATGACCTGGCTGAAAAACTTGGTTTGAAGCCAAGTGGATGGGGATGGTAATCTCCCATTTATAGCTGTATCGTTTCCCGATGGAGGATGTATGAACGCCATTCAAAGCAAAAACCCGCCCTATTCAAGTGGCGGGTTATCGCTTTTTCACCGAGATTACGCTCCAGCAGGGTTTTGAGCATGCATGAACTGACCCAGCATCTGATTGAATTTCTCGTCATGCTCCCAAAACATCAAGTGTCCACCAAGTACTTCGATCGCGGATTTCGGAGCATGGTGCTCAACGAACCTCTTTGCTGTATCCGCCCAGTGCTCCGCAATAACGGTAAGCGTCGGCACAGCTTCACTTGCCAGTCTGGCTTCTTCCCGATAATCGGAGAACATCCCGGACGCAAACAAATTTGCCGCGATGTAATGTGGCGTTTTTAAAGATTGCTCGACGATCCAGCTTAGCTCCCCTTCCTCCAGCGTCCTTTGAACCATCACACCCGTTGCGTATGCCGAAATAAACTCACGCTGCTTTTCCGAATCCCGCAAATAATAGTTATAAGCTGCGGCTATCTCGTCCAGTGGTCCTTCCACCCAATCCTGCTCGTGATTGGTCGATAACGGCTTGGCTGACAGATCAATAAAGACCAGTGATTTGATATTTTGGGTCCCATGCTGTCGGATATATTCCCACATCGTCAAGCATCCAAACGACCAGCCAATCAATGTCACATCCTTCAATTCCAATGCTTCCATCACCTTTGCCAAATCAGCGCCGTGTGTCGCATAATCATTTCCATGCATCGTAATGGAGGATCTCCCGTGACTTCTCGGATCGATGACAATCACTCTGTTCGTTTTTTGAAAATACTCGACTTGTTTATGGAAGACTTCGGTGGTAAACGTCCAGCCCGGAATAAACACAATCGGGACGCCATGCCCAATATCCTGAACAAACAGCTCAACACCAGGTTCAACCTTTATGTACTTGCCGCCTTGATTCATCATCGACCGCCTCCTGTTTTTCTGAATAATATAACTTTTTACAACGTTATTCGATGACTTTCGAAAAAAACCTCCCTGGCTGCTCCAAAAGACAGCTTTCACTTGAGAGGATTCTACCCCTGACAGCAAGCGGAAAAGAAGATCATCTCATTGCATAGAGGCCAGATCCAAATCTTGGACCGTACCCTGCGTTCCCTGTTCAGCATTCTCTTGTTGTCCCTGCTTTTTCTATTCGAATCCAATTGGCGCTTTTTTGGGTTGTTAGGGCTTTTTCCCTTGTTTAACGCGTTTACGGGCATCTGTTTCTTTTACCGATTGTTTGGCATCAACACATGCCGGGTCAAGTGAAACCGGAGTAGCGAACAGCCCCCAACGGACATCGTGCGAAATGAAAAGAATGGTCCCAGCAACATTTTTGCCAGCTGTAATTTGATGATTTCTCCCCCGCTTAAAACAGACAGCTCTTTACGTACATCGTGATGAGAGAATCCCATCGCTGCCAATACAGCGCGAATTTCCGATACCTGATAATCGCAGTTTTCCTGCATGAACGCCATAACGCCCTGATTACGGTCGATCTTGTAACCATTTTGAGCGAAGATGCCCATTTCTGCTTTTGGTGATAAGGAGTTCCCATCTTCACGATTGAGAATCATGTTGAAAAGTGTTGTTTTTCCTGTTCCATTTGCCCCCGTGATCGGAAAAGGATTGTGCAGCTCTAAGGCTTTGCTCTGTCGGAATTGGACGGACCGTATAGCCTCAGGGGGCTTCACATCACCAAGCAATTCGATTCTCTGCTCCAAATGTTTAGCGGCATTATGGAGCTTCTTCTGTTTGCTCCCCACCGTTTTTTGATGGGCAAGCCGTCCACCGTTTTCTGAGCTGTATTTTCTTAACGCTCCTTTGGCCTTTTGGTCCATTTCCCGAGCTTGATTCTATTTTTCGACGATGGCCTTCTCCAGTCGTTCCTTTTCAACGATATACTGCTTATATTGAGCAGTCTGGTTTTTGCGTTCTTCTTCTTTTTGGGCCAAGTAATCGGAATAGCCACCCCAATACTCGGTGATTGTTCCGTCCTTCAATTCCCATATTTTATCGACGACGTAAGCAAAATTCCCTTCCCTGCGAATTTGTCCATGTGATACTTGGATTTCACCCAGCAATATTTTTAACAGTGTGCTCTTTCCGGCTCCATTCACGCCGACCAGACCAATCCGATCGTACTCATGAAGCTCCAAGTCTTCAATGTCTACTACTTCACGACCCATATATTCTACAGAAATATCAAAATCGCAGTTCTCGGTTCGCAGGATAGCCTGCGATTTAGAAGGGAGATTTAAATAAAGAAGTACCAATGAATAGGACACATCGAATTCACTCCTTTTGCATTTCCATCTCGATCTCAGTTGTTATGAGGCAATAAAAAATACAGATCCAAATCCACCATCCGGGCTTTGGTCTGCATTCATCACGAAAAAGGACACGGCGATACAAGGCATAGCAAACTTGCTATTCCAATCGCAATCTATGTCTCTCCATACGTAAAAGTAAGCAGCTCAAAAAAAGCCCACAGTCGTGGAAAAAATCCGCTTTTTTATAGCCCGCTTATCGAATACGCATCGAGTGTAGCATAGATGGCGTTCCTCCCTATTTTTGATGTCTTGAATAATAGCATCGAGATGTTTGATTGTCAATGAGGGGTATTGGTTGATTATTTCTGTAAGTAGCCGCTCAATTATTGCTCTTCATTCTTTTTAGACAGCACTTTCCCCATGACATCTTTCAATTCCGAATAATCAAACGGCGACTTAATCATCGCGTGAAGTATGGTGGTTGGTTCAACCTTTGTCCAGTCAATCTCATATCCTGCTTGCAAAGCCAAGCACCGAATAAATTCTCTCTGGGTTCTACCGTTTCCTTCACGAAAAGGGTGTAACACGTTTAACTCTGCGAGAAAGTAAGTGATTCTGTTAACATACTCCTCGAAATGAAGAATATCCTTTAAATATTTTTCGGTCTTAACTTTATAAAGTAGCTCGTCAGTCTGATCATGTAAGAAACGTACTGCTGCAAATCGAAAATTTCCTTTGGAAATATCTTCATCCCGGATTTTACCGGCAAATGGATATACATCTCTAAAAATAAACTTATGAATGCCACACAGGTGTTTTTTATCAAACAAACCTTTTAATGGTCTAAGCTGAAGAAGTCTCAATCTCTCTGTTGTAACCAGTCTCTCAAAAGCTTCGAGCTGACTTTGCTCCTTGAAGCCAGGTTTATTTATGAGGACATCACTATTTGGGTAACAATATTTGGATTGCTCTTGATCATACATTTCTCGCCATTTCCTTGGCACGTGCTAAGAATTCACTGTATCGTATTTTTCCTTCTGCACGCTCCGTCAGTAAACGATCTTCCTGCTGCGTCAAGAACATCCCTTCGATCTCCAATGATGCTTTGGCATGTAGTAGAGCACGTCTCACCTGTTTCTGGGAGTACCTTCTCAATACATCCACCCTATCCCTGTTATACAAAATTTTGGTTTGTAAACTTACTACATGTATATGCATTTAAGTTTGTCCCCCTCACACATATTCATACCTAAGTATCATTATATCAAAAAAACCGCATCATTGTGCGGTTCTAAAGGAGGCAAGAAAGAGTCATAAGAGGAATTCGCCCCCAGCCACTGGTATCCCCTATCATTCCAAATTTCGACGCGCTTTGTAATTATTTCTGAAGCTGGCGCAATAAAATTTGTTCAAACCACTTCCACGGCAGCAGGGCCTTCCCCCAGATCGCAACAAGCGCACCCTTGCCTTGGGCGTATCGCAATCTCGGATAGCGGGATTGGCAGCAGCGCTATCGAATCGAAGCCCTTGGATCAAATAGCTGTTTGATAGGCACCTGGCTCCACCAGGGAGACGTGGACACCATAGGGAAGCATTTCGAAACGAAGAGATTCGCTGAATCCTTCGAGTGCGAACTTCGAAGCTGCGTAAGGCCCATACCCGGGGAATCCGAGTCTGCCACTCACGCTGCTGATGTTGATGATTTTCCCGGACTTTGCTTCACGCATATGCGGCAACACTTCTTGGGTCATCACGACGATACCGAAAAAATTGGTTTCCATCGTTTGTACCCAGTCTTCGAACGGAATTTCTTCCACAAAGCCTCCGAGTGAAATCCCAGCGTTATTCACCAGCACATCGATACGCCCATGAGAAAAGTCAGAAGGGCATTTTGTTTTTGAGCGAACCGTGAATGGTATTCCCGTATGGGGCGAAAGCTTGACCTTATCGCTATTGGAGAATGGTTCCATAGGCGGGGTGAAATGGGAAACCATTGACGATAAGGCGTATCAGGAATCGTATTTTCCTGAACCAACCGGAACTTTATCTCTGGAGGAACTAAAGCACAAATTGAAAGAGTATGTCAGACTGGTTTATTTCGAGGCATATGCAACAACCAAACGCTCACCGTTTTCACAGAGTGTACTGGAAAAAACGCCAGTCTTGACCTATCAGTTTCATTTCAACGGATCCATCGACGCATTTTCAGGCAAGGCTAATGAACAAACACAGATGCTAGCGGCTGATTCCGTCTCGCCATTTTTCATCCAATCAGGCGGGGGGCTATCCATCCGTACAGAAAAAGAAGCTCGGGTCGTAATGAATACCTTCTTCGAAACGAGAGAAGATGGGGATTTACAAATCATATCTGAATCGAATCTGAATCAATATCGGTGGGTTGAGAAAAACGGTCGTATCGTTACCGTGAAGACGGATCGTGAAACAGGGAGAGTCATTGGATTAGAGGTGAATGGAAGTTACAGCAATAGCGACAATCACGTACTGGCAAGTCATTCCCTTTCAAAAAAGGCTGTATCCGTGCTGGAACCATTACTTGGTCCTGAAATAAAAGAAGTGCAATTGGAAAGAACGATACAAAAAGAGCACCAGACAGAATTTTGCTTTGTCCCCCTTCATCATGGAATTCCGGTAATCGACCGTACGTATTTTATTACCCTCGATAATCAAACCGGAGATCTTCTTGCTATTCGAGGTGATTTTGCTCGAGAACCTGTTGCCCTGCCTTCTCAACAGCAAATCCTCTCGATCGATGATGCGCTTACCATCATTATGAACCATACGCAATTTGAATTGATGTACAGTTGGACCCATGATTCAGGCAACAAGGAAAAGAACCCATTGCTCGTATACCGGCAGAGAGCGGGTTCATCTTCAAGAGTAACCATGGATGCGAAAACAGGTGAAATTCTGCATGATTAGTTAGCCTGATACCAACCGTAACATAAATAAATAGTTGCCGCCTCTCAGAGCAGATAGCAATTGAAGGGGCGGCAGCTAATGACCATGCATCTTTATGAAATTATACGGCTCATGTATTTCCCCTCTGCCGCTTGTGGAGGTGGATGAAGCATTTAATCCAGTTCCTCTTTTTCTGTAGCCAAACGGACGTGCTTTATCAAATTCTATTCTCTCAGAAATTGTAAGATCTTCTCGTTAACCAAATCGGCTTGCTCCATGGATAGAATGTGTCCAGCGTTCTTGACAATCTCTGCTTTCACATGAGGAAGAAGTCGAACCGCTCTCCCCATAGCTTCAAGGGGATTGTACATGACTTCATGTTCACCAAACAGGAGAAGCATGTCTGTTGTGATGCTCTTTAATTCTTCATCTGCCCATACGTAAGGCCAGACCCGTTTCCGATCTTTTCCGGCAGACAATGAATCCTCCCTGAGAACGCCTGCTTGGAACTGATCAACAAAGTATGGGGGAAGCTGGTATCTGTCAGCAAACACCCATTTGTTGAAATTCTCCACTCCATTCGGATCACTGACCAAGCCGAAAGCATGCGCATAGAACTCTGCTCGAAAAGATACGAACGACTCGGCTGGGCTCATCACAACACACTTCAATATTCTCGCCGGATCATGCATGGCGAAGTTCACAATCAATTGTCCCCCATAGGAGAGCCCCGCCATATGGGCCACTCCAAGTCCTAAACCATCCATGACTTCTGAAAGCCAATAGGCGTACTCCTCCCTGCTTTCCAACGGCTTTTGCAGCATGCTCTTATTTTTATCGTCAATAATATCAATGGCATAGGTTCTATACTTTTGGCTGAAGGATTCTATGTTGGGATACCACATAGTTGAACTGTACATGGCACCATGCAAGAGCAAAAGTGGTTCTGCCTCTTCAGGACCGCAGGTGATTACATGGGTTTGGCCAAAACTGGTCGAGACATAAGATGATTCTACCTTGACCGGCCAATGGGAGAGACCGTTTTCATACATCTTCCCGTATGATTGATGTGATTCCACTCCAGGTGAATATGTAAGAGAGCTACTATTGCTCCTGATCCAAGGATCGTTATTCAAATGAATCCCTCATTTCGCGTCTATTATTCCATCAGCTTCACCACGGTTTTCAACAGCTCATCAATGACACCACCGTCTCCGCCTAGGGTATTTTTGTTCATCGTTTACTGATTTTGTAATGGTTATTTGTTTCATGATCGATTTCTACGGTTCCGACAAATTCGAATCCGCATTTTTGAATGACTCTGTTCGAAGAAATGTTACGAACCAAGGCGGTGGCATTGAGCACCTTCACATCGGTGTTCTCAAAAAGATACGCAATCATTCCTTCAACCGCTTGGGTCGTGTATCCCTTGTTCGTGTGACGATTGGAGATCGCATAGACGATCTCTCTATTCGGAGGGGGCAGCTCCTCTTTTGTCCCCGAACAGCACCATCCGATATACTCGCCCGTTTCTTTTAAAATGATCGCTAAACGTAAGTAGGTATCTCCCACTTGACCGCCATCCGCTACTGCTTGTAAAAACCGTTTGTTGTCAACAATTTCATAATTCTGCATCCAGTACAAACGCTTTTCCCTCGAAGCATTCCAATCCGGCAAAAACTCCTTAATTTCGGCTTGCTGGGTAAGCTCGTATAGAGAATCCACATCCTCAATCAAATACTCACGCAAAAGGATGTCCTTGCACTCAATCGTGAAAATGTCATTTTTAGTTTCTGATTGTTTACCGTTACTCAAAAGCCATTCTCCTTTCTCTTTTTAATAAACCGTGAATGTTTGCCCTGTTTGCGCTCCTTCTACGCTCTTGCGATAAGCTTGTGCTACCCTGCTGGCAGGTACTGGCTCATAGCCTGGAAAATAATCGCCATACGTTTGCAACGCTTCCTCCAAGACAGTAGGGCTTACATTATTTATTCGAATCCCACGGGGCATTTCAATGGCTGCCGCTTTGACGAATGCTCGGATCGCTCCACCTGCCATTGCAGATGACGCGCCACCCACGATGGGATCATCCATGATAATGCCTGTCGTCAATGTAAAGCTTCCTTGATCATGTACATGATTGAGACCTAGCAGTACAAGGTTGATTTGACCTTTCAACTTACCTTGAATAGAAATTTCATTGTTTTCTGGCGTCAGTTCCAGAAGAGAGCCAAAGTACGTGCTCCCTGTCGCACTAATGACGGCATCAACCTTCCCAACCGTTTGATACATCGCTTCAATACTGTCGGTGGAGGTAATGTCGACTTTTACATCCGCCCCGTTCCGTCCTGCCGAAATAACCTCATGCCGCGCTTCCAATTCCTTGCGAACTGCACTTCCGATCGTACCAGATGCACCAATTAACAGTATCCGCATTTTGAACCCTCCCAATGATTTAGAAACTTTGCTCATGCAACGATTAAGCGTTTTGTTTTTTCTTCATGAAGACTGCGATCAAGAAAATGCTGACTGCAGAGGCAAATGCACTGATGGTGAATAGATAGGCAAACCCGGCAGCCATACCGATCAGTTTTCCTGCTACGGTGGCACCCAAGGTTGAGCCCAGCGAGCGGAAGAGACTGAGATATCCTATTGCAGCACCTGTCTCTTTTGGCTCTACTGTTTGCAGGATCAACACGTTAAGGGGTGCGCCGATGATGATGCCTACACCAAATCCCATGACCACAATGATCAATACGAAGATCGCCAGGGAATTTACAGTGAAGCCGAGCGAGAGTGCGCCCAGAATCGAAATCATGAATCCTAGCAGCAATACTTTTTTCGCGCCAATTTTATCCGCCATCGATCCACCTATGAGCGAAGCGATCACAGAAGAAATGGCGAACGGTGTGGCCAAAAGTCCCGAGCTGCCTTTTTCCATGCCGAGCATCGATTCTGTGAAAAATGGCAGGAAGTTGATCGAGGTAGCCATGACAAAGCCGGAAATGAGCGACGAAACGAGAAGCGTCACCGTGTTTTTTCTAGTAAAGTAGCCGGTATTCAGCAGCGGATCGGCTTGTTTCCTTTCGATCATCAGCAGGAAGGGAATCAACACCAAGCCAGCGAGGATGAATATCCATTTGCTGCTCGAAATGCCGTACATGATCGCAAGGATCACGACGCTGAGCAAGATGATTCCAGGTAAATCAATCGGCTTTTTCACGATGGGCTGCTCCTGTTTCAGTCCAGTAACCAAAAGAAGGATGAGAATGGAAATCGGGATATTAATAAGGAAGATCCACTGCCATTCGAGCATCTTGAGGATCAGGCCACCAACGGAAGGACCTGCAATAGTTCCAATCCCAAACGCCACACCAATCAGACCTAACGCCTTCCCTCTTTTTTCAGGAGGTGTGGTAACAGCAATTTGAGCAGCGGTAATCGGGAATATACCCCCAGAGCCTATTGCTTGGACAGCGCGTCCCAGGAGAAACACTGTAAAATGAGAGGCAAATGCAGCGATGATCGATCCAATCGCGAACAAACTGATACCGAAAATAAATGTTTGTTTTCGCCCCAATCGATCTGACAGCTTGCCTAACACCGGAATACTAACAGCGAAGGTAAGCGTATAAATCGTAAAACTCCAGACCCCCCAAGATTCACTCACTTGGTAAGCAGAAATAATGGAGCTTAAGGCCGGACCAACAATGCCATGATCAAGAGCCCCCATAAAGATTCCAAGCAAGAAAGTGAACAGCATACGTCCGCGAGAAATGCCTGTTTTTTGTTGAACTTGAGGTATCGCTTCTGTGCTCATTTTTCATTCTCCTTATACGAATTATCTGATTTTCTAATGAATATATACTATACCCCTGTACCCTATATAGTCAACAAAAAATGACCAATGTTTTCTACAATGTTGACCGACCTCCCCAATCTTAACCGATGGAGAGGCCCTTTTTGATAAAATCAAGCTGATTCTGTATCGCATTGATTTGGCGCATGAGTTGGTCATTTGATCTGCATGTTGCCAGTTTCCAGTGTACGTCTTTTAATTGGATGATAATCTGTACAAGATCTTCTTCTAATCGCAATGTATTATTTTCCATTTCCTTCCCCTTCTCTTGGCAGCAATCCGAACCAATAATCAGACCAAGCCGCATCAACCCATTCGCTATTGAACTCTGGACGGGTGCCCATCCACATGAGCACCCCATCACGCATGGCACGAAAGGACATCACTTTTTTGGAAGAAAGATCTTGTCGGATGATACCCAGTGTCATGGCATCTTCAAAAATCGCTTCCATCTTCTCCTGAATCGTCTCATTCCAAGTAAGAATGTTTTTGAATATTTTCTCGCGAAGCTCAGGCTGCGCCAATAGAAGCAGCTGGCTCCAGAATGCATGGCGCTCTTTGTTCATGTAGTAATGACGGATAAATTCCACAAACTGATGGCGCAGCTTATCGTGGACATTCATCTCTTTCGACTCCTCAAACAACCGGTTCATCAGTGTTTCGGTATCTTTGGCTACATCTTCAAAGACCGCTAAAAACAGTTCCTCTTTTCCCTTGTAATGGGCGTATAAAGAGGCCTTCGTAATACCGACTCCGGCAGCCAAATCGCTCATAGACATACCATCGAATCCTCTTTGGGCAAAAAGCGATAAAGCGACCTGCTTGATTTTCTCTTTTGTTGACATGGCTATCGTATCACCCCTTTTAATAACCGAACGGTCGGTAGGTTTATGGTATAATTTTCATTTGTGTACGTCAAGTAAAAAATTGTGCTGTTCGCTGTTTCATCAATCGCGTTTTTGATCTACTCGGACTGGATCACCAATTCAGGTCCCCCTCAACCGTTTGCACTTGAGAGATCGCCTGAGAATATCCCTAAAATCAAAAAACCACCCTCATCATATTGTTTAAATCATAAACTTGCCAACAATTAAACCATAAGCTTGCCAAAGCCTGATTTATCAATATTTCTTATATAGAGACATTAAGAATTAAGGTCATTTATCAATAGCATTTCGTTACTATTGTAAAATTGAAGTCGGTTAATTGTATTTATGGCAAGCTTTTGCTTTAGTAATTAATTTTCGGCAAGTTTTTGCTTTAATAGGATTAAAATAACTATTTAATTACTTTTGGTAATATGAGTAGTCCTTATCTAACCACAATTAAATGCTTAAGTTTAAATTCAATCATCTACACAGTATTTAATTTATTATTTAGGGCCATTATTTTTTATATTTATCCCTAATTTTTTCATGACCTCATATCTTTTATCTTTCAAGCTGAATGATACTAATTTTTGATGTACGCCTAATTTTCTCGCCAATAAATCTATAGAAGGATATACCCCAGTATTAGCACATTCGATAATGTACGTTTCTAACTTAATCTCCATATAAATATGATTTTCTTTACTAACTTGGGATTTATATTCTTTATATCTTTGGCTAATCAACCTGCACTCTCTTGGAAAATAGGCACGGAGAGACTCATTGCTTAAAAAACCTAAAGCTTTTGTTATATCACTTAATTTTGGCGGGGGATATGCATTTTCTTCAATAACTCGATTTAGAATGCGACCTCTTTCTTCAATCGGTAACTTAATTCTTTCATTTCCGAGGGACTTTCTCTGTGGTCCCCAGTTTATTTTGTTTATTGTTATTGTAGAAAGATCCTCTTCTAAAAATCTTTTAAGAGAAATATTTGAACAATAGCAAATTAAAAAAAGTGAATATATCGAGAATGTTCCCTTTCCCCTTATCCATTCAAAAATTGCATGACGACTGAAGCCCATATATTTTGCAAAATCTACTTTAGTGATTTTATTATTTTTTAGGGTTACAGAGAAGAATTCCTGTAACCTCTCACAAATTTGTTTCTTACTTATTGAAAGATTTGTGCATCCTAAGAGATATTCGAGTGATTGATGAACCCATACCTGCCAATTATATTCCTCTTCATCAATATTTATTGAGTGTTTTAAATTTGAACCCAGCCATTCATTGCATTTATCACAGTAGCCAACTCTTGATTTTGTATTGATAGACCATATCTGCTCACCGCAATGAGGACAACAGGATTCTAACCTTCTTCTATGGATTAAACAAATATTCACGATTTTTACATTCCATATTAGTTTCTCATATACAGTTTTACTATTCTTAAATTCTTCTAGACAATGAGAACACCATTGACGACGTGTCTGTATATCCGACGTATACATTAATTCGGCCAACCTTAGAAAGGTTAATTTTTCTTTGTTCTTTTCAAGTGTCAACTCATTTAAAGCAGAAGACATTTTTATTGCCATCATTTTGATCCCATTAATTGAAAAGGATTTAGAATATATACGGTAATGTGTATTAACAAGTGCACTTTTAGTAATTTCTCCATCTATTAAAAATGGAAGCAGCAGTTCCTTTGTAAAGGTTCCAGAAGTTACTGAATGTGCTTCAGCCATTCTTAGGATGTAGCTCGTTAAACTCTCTATATCTAAACTATCCATAGCCATCGGCTGCAATTGAATCACTTTGCTTCTTTCAGGTATATCCGGATCATCTATATCCAAAGTTTCAAAAATGTTCATGCTTTTTATGTACTTCATAAAAAATCTCCCCCTTATTTTACGTACTCCAGCTGTGCTATTTATTATTCATAATCCCATTTGAACAATAAATGCTATGAATGATTATCCATCCATAGCATTTATAAAATTTCTCTTTTTCAAGTATCAATTTCTCGCACTCCAACAGCATCTCTTTTCGGAACACGTTTCTAATGCCCCTTTTTCTCAGTTTACTCGTATCGGAACTATTACATGTTGAACAAGTATGCTTAATTTTACACTGTGACTTTTCTGTAATCGTATACATATTACTTACCCAAATTCGTACCAATAAAGGAGAACGATTACACCGCATCCTGTTCGCCTTCCTTAATGCTTCCTCCTGTTTTATCTCTCTTAGCTTTACGCTTCCCTGGCTTTTTCTTTTTCGCGTGTCCTTTACTTTGATGTGTCTGCGCGGATGATTCTTCATTGTTTTCATCACTGATATGATCTGGCATACTGTTCGCCATTAATAAATTGTAAAGTGTCCTCTTTTTCTCATCGTTTTCTTCAAGTTTCATTTCCCCTTCACGAGCTTCACGAATCATTTTTATGCACTGATCAATAGAAAGTGCATACTCTTTAAAATCATCGATTGTTAACGACTTTTCTCCTTTTAGCAGCTTCATTTCCAATGTCTTAGCTAACCAATCTTTAAGTGTCCCTATACAGCCAATGCATCGTTCATAAAAAAAATCTGTATGGCCAATAAGGTCGGGTTCAACTTCTAACGGCATGTTTTTTTGAAACATATAAAGAGCACTCTCAAACCACTCCATATGCTGGCTATTTTCCATTCGGTATCTTTGGAAATGAACATCGTCGCTCCGTCGTGCAAGTTGTCCACTCAAATTCGTGAATTGAAGCAGCTCATACGTACCTATCAAAACAATGGGCGTATTGGATTGTGATGCAAGCGATTTAATCGAATCCATTTGATTCCTCAATCTTTTCCCACTAGTCATCTTCATCATGTGTTGAGCCTCATCGATCATTAATACAATTGGTCGCCGATGTCTCAGTGTTGACTCAACTGCTTTTCTTAAGGTTCGGTTTGGATCCTGAGCTCTCAGATTTGAAAAGCCATTTTGATTAAGAATTGCATCAAAATCTACTTTATGATTAATGGCTACATCTCTTAACTCCTCTAGCAATCGAATATAAAAGTCCTTCCAATCAAAACTGCCATTGTCCGGTGCTACTGCCTCCAAAGCTGCATAAGGTATTATTCCTTTATCAGCTTCGAGCAAAGGGAGCGATCTTTCAATGATCACCCGCTTTACTTTTTTATATATTGTTGTTTTCCCCACTCCACTCGGACCATACAAAAATTGAATAGTCCGATTAGAGGGGTTAAATACGTTATCAATTAATTTACTGTACGCATCAATTAACAAAGGATGTGCTATTGTGTAGCTTTTGAAGTAATTCACTCGTGCCTCAATTGGTTCGGTAAGCAATCCTTCTGGGAACACTGGTATTTGTTCGTTCCCTTCCGCATCCTTATTCACTTTTGGTCTCATATTAAAACTCCCCGAAATTTTTATACTTAGGCTCATGCTTTTGCAAAACATTTGGCTTTTGATCCATCTTATTTCGCCTGGACTCAACATCTTCATTCGTATAAACAGCAAAAGCACTTGAACTAGAAACTTCTTTTTTCTCATTTGGACTATTGTGTCCGCCGGTCTTTCCCCCTTCAAGTACGGTAAATGTGGCTTTTAATTCACTGTCCCGTAAACGTTGAAGCAGAAGATTTTCTTCAGCTTCAGCTGATTTTAAAAAGTTAGCTAGTTTTGCTGCAGTAACCTTTACTTCCTGTCCACGAAGGCGCATTCTGCGTCTTAACTCCTCCAATGCTTGTTGAATCTCACGCTCTGTTCGGTCGACAAAAACGCTGTAGTGCTCAGAATTCATGTATACCCATGTGTTTCGAATATAAGCATAAGCAACACCCATATTAAATGGATCATATCTAACAGGAACTTGCTTCCCTTCAAATTCAGGATCAAGTAGGCTTTCGGACCAATAATAAATATGATTAATTTTTACACCTCTGCCTGGATCAAGTTTTGCCGTACCCTTTTTAGTCGTTGGGAGTGTAAGCATAGTAAACGTCTCATCGTAAGTTATATACGTCGATTCACGTTTGCCTGAGTTAGCTATCCCGATTAAAAATTCCTCTCTAGGGGATCTTCCAAGTGCCGGATGTTCAATGTTGTCATACACGTCATAGACCCATTCTTTTAACTTTTCAAGAAATTTACCGAACATCCAGACTGCGTTTTTCTTTGGATTAACCGCAGCAGTAACTTGTCTGACATTCTTCATCAATTGGGTGTTTCCAATTAGATTATCTACAAACATGGTGTTTGTGGTACCAAATAGACGTTCAACCACGGCACCATGCTTTGGTTTGCCCTCACGGAGTAATTTGCCAACTTTATAAAACGCAAGAAGTGTTTCAAAGTATGTGCTGCCAAATTCTTTACCGCCATCAACCACAATATTCTTTGGTAATCTTGAATGCCTTCGAACGCACTCTCTCAACACCATCATGACTGACCGATATCCCGGTTCATCAAATGATAAATAGGCGGCAAGAATTCTACGAGTGAAAGCATCAACCAAAAAGGTAACCCACGGCCTTCCTAAGTTTTTCCTCGTTTTTGAACAAATTAATTCGATATCTAATTGGGTATGGTCCAAGTGGCATATTTCAAAAGGATAATCTCCATGACGAGGTGTTGTTAAGTGAAGCTCCAAATATCTCGGTTCCTTTTGATACGCCGCTTTTTTCCCTTCCCTTTTAAGGGTGTGTTGATAGTCAGAGCGTTTTTTTATGTAATTTAAAAAGCTTTGAAAGCTTGGGGTTTCATAACCTTTTTCAGTGCAATCAGCAATTAATATTTTCCATACGGTATATGCCTTCCTATTCACAGACGTTTCTAGATATTCTGTTATGTACCATTCCATGAGATCTATGACTTCCTTCGTAAATCTGCGTTTATAATTTCCTGGTATACCCTTCCTAATCAAACCAATATAACCATAACCATATTGAAGTTCTGCATTTTTGTACTTTTTGACCCAATCACGCAAAGTACGATCCGGAATGTTAATATTAGCGGCTGAATAACCATCAAGTATGGGTTTAATCTTATGGTATCTTTCATTTGCTTTCGCTAAGTCATTTTCTGAAGCGGTTCTTAAAATAGAGATTGCTTCTTGTTTATTTCGTGAATGAGAAATCGTTAACCCGGTTATTTTTCCTTTTTGTACTAGATAATGAAAACTGTCGTATGGGAGCTCTACTTCTCTTTGATTGTCTTGACTAAGAAGCGAAATATTTGACTCTCCATTATTTAGTATAAGAAAAGCTCTTCCATCCCATTGAATGGTGTTCCCCGGGTATAGTTCTACATTTCTAACTTGGATCGACTGATTAGCTGAATCAACATCTAAATATGAGTACGCTAGGGCCATTTCCTTATTAGGGAAAATTTTAGCTCTGTCAGTATGTGTGATCCGATTCTTGTATAAGTCAACATAAAATGCATTACTTACAATCATCTTATAAATATCATCAGAGCTATAGCCATCTTGATCATCCAGCAAGTCCTTAATACATATTCCGGGTTGTTCCATAACCGTTCTAAGCAGGATCTGTTTTGCACTTTCTTCTATATCGAACGAATCGGAGAGCGGTTTAACCCCTCAAAATTTGAGTCTTTCTCCCTTATTCTCGCATTTTCATATGATTCTTCTCTTCTTCAACC
>NZ_JAFLPN010000037.1:0-36181 GCF_029870785.1 Brevibacillus sp. AY1 | reverse complement strand
CTCGAAACAACCGTATCAAGCTCCCAGTGACCAAAACTCTCGCGTTTTCTCACTTCTTTGGGTCGCTGTTGAATCTGTTGGGCACATCTCTCTTCCAAGCTGCGCCATTCTTTATACAGAAGCGCTCGACTGGATTGTCCCTTTGCTTTTCATATAGCGGAGGCGATGGGACGTAGGCGGGTGCGTAGCATCCAATCTTACATCCGTCATCTGCTCCATTCTTTGTACCCGCTCGATTTCACTCGCTGGAATTTGCTGAAATTGCGTTCTCGTTTATTTATTATCGCTGTTGCTCTCGCATCCAGCATTCGCGTTCTCAGCCATTCGGGAATATTGTTCGACCAGCTCCGGATAGTCCCCCAGCTCTTGCTTGCCTTTTTCACTCATGCTGTAAACACCGCGTTGTATTTTTTCGAACCAGCCATAGTAATTCTTCGATAGGATATCGAGCGTTTTCTCCCCTGTCCCCCATTGGCGCAGGTTTTTCGGTGTGGACGGTCCAAAGCGAAGGAGGAGGCAGGCGATTTGAATGCAGTTTTCCTTGTAGGCCGTCATGATTTTCGTCTGGTGGCTTCCCCCGACATTGTAGTCCCCGGACCTGCCATCCATCTCTTTGATGATTCGCGTTCTTTTTTTCTTGCTGCGCTGCATGCTTTTGTGGCGATCGAATGGTGACGGAGGAAACACCTCTGTCACTACGCCCGCTCCCCCCTTTTGAAAAGAAACGAAGAGCAGGCCGCATTCCAGCCTTCGGATTAGATGACAGATGTCTTGCCACTTTTTCGAAAACAGGCTGTACTTAGGCTTGGGGATTGCGATGTAGACCAGATCCGTCAACCGCTGTCTTTTCGCCGCCTGAATCAACAGCTCCACGCTTAGATGTCGCTTCAGCTCCACGATAATCAGTTCGTCCGCTTTGACAGCTGTCAGGTCGCAGTGGAGAACCTCCCCCTTCACCTCGTACTCTTGGCGCCTGAAATACTGCGAGATCGGCTCATATAAATCAACTTCGTAGCGTTTATCCGGATTCTTTTTCATGATGATCCTCACATTTCTTTCACCTGGGGGCACGTTTCTTGGTACCGCCGCCATCCCATTCTACCATTTATTCACATTTTACAGTTCCCTGTTATAAAGAGAAAAACCGGGACGACCAAGCACATTCATCGCTTGGACTTCCCGGCATGCATCATGATTTTTGGTTATCTCCATCTTCGTAAAACCACAGTGGGTCATCGCAATCAACGTCACCATTGTAGTTGATCAATATCTCTTCCCCAGCTTCAATATCTCGATAGGCATAAAACTCAAATACGTGTTTGTCAAAATTAATATCGTAGGTCGCATTCGGTTCATAGGAGTGGTTAAACAGCATACCATACCCCAGCAGAATGCAGGTGTGGTTTGCCCCGTACTCAAACGCATAATCGGCAAGCATCGTTTTTTCGATGTGTTCATGCTCCTCATTCGGGTAAGGGAGGACTGGTGCTTCGTGGAGCAATTCCCCTTTGGCAATATCGCGAGTAGCGAACACTCCTCTATTCAAGTCACCATTACTTAGTTCCGATGTTTTAACTTCTACCATATTCATCTCCTAAAGGTTCCGGCTATACGAGCGTCTTTCTTCTTGTTAGCATGACAGGTAAAACCCCCGAAAGCAACTCTTTCCTTTATTTTTCTATCGGAATAGACTGCGTTCTCCTCGCTTACCCAGCAGGCAAATCACATGGATGGAACCTTATTTCTTTTTGTTTCGCTTGCACCCGTTCGGTAACGAAGCTGTTTTCTCTGAAAATGATTGTTTCGGATCAGAGCAAAGATGACGAGCAAGGTTCCGTAAAATTCAAACATGCTGATTTCATACCCCTGAAAGGCCATCAGAATAAAGGTAGTAATCGGGACCAGATTGATAAATAAAATGCCGTTTAACGGAGTCAACGCTTTGATGCCAGCATTCCAGCTCAAAAGGGCAACGAACCCAGGTAAAAGGACCATAAAGGCCATTTCATATTTGATGGACATCAAGCTATCCACGCTCGGGACGGAAATCCACTGAAAAAGGGTGGCGATTGCAACCACAACGAAAGAAACCGCCGTTCCCAATAAGCACGTCAACGTCGAATATCGTAGAATAGACCAATCGCTAAAACGCCCACCTCCGATAGAGTAGACAACCCATCCTACCACTCCGGTAAAAATCAGGAGCAACGGAAAAAGCTGCTCGCTTGCGAGGATGAAAAAAGCCAGGTTTCCATTCGTAATCACAAGCATGGCTCCGACCATCGCGATCGCGATGCTGGCGATTGTATAGGTAGGAGGGAGTTTTTTGGTAGTGGCGGACAACAGGAGGATAGAAATCATCGGCATCATCACTTCCATGATCGATGCGGCGATCGTTCCCGCTTCGCCCATGAGGTGCTGCCCCAGGAAGACACCCATGTTGTAGACCGTAAATGCCATTGTTCCAAAGAACAGCAAGGCCATCCCGCGCCCTTCCAAACGAAAGGCAGACACCCCCTCCTTTACCCAAAGCAGGGCACACAGCATGACGGTAACGAAAAAATAGCGAAGAAAGGAGAAATAAAAAGGATCGATCTGTTGCAATGCAATGTGGGCGACCGGGAACATGGCTCCCCACGACACGCTGGCGATCATGCATAAAATTGATCCTGTGATGATTGACTTGTTTTTCATGTAAAAGCTCTCCCTTTTGACCTGAAGGTAATTCTTGATTCCTTCCAAATCATACGGGATGGAAATATAATAGTATAATGATTTAAAATCAATTTATCCATCATTTTGAGTGATGGATAGAAAGACAAGAGACCTCCCTTTAGGAGGAAGCCATGAGGAGAGGGCGCAGGTGGAGCTAAACGATTTGAAGATTTTCCATATGGTCGCCACGCTAGGCAGCGTAAGCAAGGCGGCCTCGGAGCTGAGCTACGTTCAATCCAACGTGACAGCCAGAATCAAGCTGTTGGAAAAAGAACTGGGTACTCCCTTGTTTTATCGCAACAAGCGAGGAATGACACTGAATACAGAAGGAAGAAGACTGCTGGAATTTTCACGGGATATTCTGACGAAATTCGAAGACATGCACCGTTTTTTCCATCAAACATCACTTCCGTCTGGAGTACTTGCGATCGGGATGGTTGAGACGATCAATGCGCTTCCCGACCTCCTATCCTCGTACTGCGGCCAGTATCCTCAAGTCGATTTATCCCTGAAGGCAGGCGTTACAGAGCATTTGCTACAGGAGGTACTGGATGTGGAGCTGGACGGTGCGTTCGTGACTGGCCCGATCAAACACTCGTTGATTGAGCAGGTGCAGGTTTTCCACGAAGAGCTTGTGTTCGTCACCAAAAGCAACTCCTTCACAGTCGACGACATCTCGGGAAAAGCGCTGCTTCTCTATAAAAAGGGCTGCGGGTATCGCGAACGGCTGGAGAGCTGGATGAAACTCGCGGGATTGATACCGAGAAAGGTGATGGAGTTCGGGACGTTTGACACCATCATCGGGGGAGTCATTGCGGGGATCGGAATCACCATTTTGCCGAGATCATCCGTAATCCATCTGACTGAAAGCGGAAGGATTCATCTGCATCGGGTACCTGAACCTTATCGGGAAGTAGACACGGTTTTCATACGTCGCAAGGACGCCGTTTTAACGAGTACGATGCAATCGTTTCTGGACACGATCAGCCAGCAAAGAGCGAACGTATAGTTAGACTTCACTCATAGTTAAAAAATTCCCGTCCAACAGGTCAAGACATTCGACCATGTTGAACGGGATTTCTATTCGTTAGGCTGTTTCTGATTTGCTCATGCGATCTGTAATCACCGCAATCGCACCGTCACCTGTCACATTGCAGGCCGTACCAAAACTGTCTTGTGCAATGTACAGGGCGATCATGAGCGAGGTCAGCGTCGTATTAAAACCAAGCATGGACTCCAGCAGCCCCAGGGCAGCCATGACGGCTCCACCCGGCACACCCGGAGCAGCGATCATGGTCACGCCCAGCATCAGAATGAACGGGAACATCACCGCGAGCGAAGTCGACATGCCGTTCAGCATCATGACCGCCATCGCGCAGCTGACCAGCGTAATCGTACTTCCCGACAGATGGATCGTCGCACACAACGGAATCACGAAATCTGCAATTTTTTCGTTGATGCCGTTTTTCTTGGTCTGGCGCAGGGTGACTGGAATCGTAGCAGCAGACGACTGTGTCCCGATCGCTGTAAAGTATGCAGGCATCATATTTTTCAGCATCGTAAAAGGGTTTTTTCGCCCCATTTGCCCTGCTACCGAATATTGTACGAGCAGATAGATCAGATGAAGAGCAATAATGATCACAAATACCTTGGCGAAAACGGACAAAATCATGGTGACTTGTCCACCGTAAGTCAGGTTGGCAAACACAGAAAAAATATGGTACGGCAGCAAAGGAATAATGACGGAAGCAATCAGCTTTTCTACGATCTCCCTCAAGTCTACCATGACCTTTTGCAAAGCATTGCCCTTGATGACAGCTGCACCGAGTCCGAACGTAAAAGCGAGCAGCAACGCCGTCATCACACCTACGATGGGCGGCATATCTACCGTGAAGTAAGGTTTAAGAAGAGCTTCTTCCGGATTCGCATACTGATTGACCAGACCGCCCACTTCTAAAATATGAGGAAAAAGGCCGACAGCGACAAAATAAGCCAGCAAACCTGCAATGATCGTAGAAATATAGGCAACACCAGTAGTCATGCCAAGCAACCGGCCCGCTCCTTTTCCGAGCTCACCGATACCTGGAGCAATAAATCCGATGATAATCAGCGGAATGGCAAAACCAAGGAAGTTTCCAAACAGACCGCTGAAGGTTGCCAATCCCTTGACCGCCCACTCAGGCGCGAACGATCCGATCACGATACCGAGAACGATAGCCAAAAGGATCTTGGGTAGTAAGCCAAGCTTTCTCATGTTGTATCCCCCAATTGTTTATCTTGGTAATTATGTCCTTCTAGAGCGGACTAAAATCCATTCAGTAAGGACTGTACAAAAGATATCATACGCACGATATTCCTGTCATGAATAATAAAAAAGTAATAATATTGAATTTATTTTATAAATATGAATAAATCGATGTCTGCCGGTGTTTGTTGGAAAAGAAAAAACCGCGATCCTTCACGCGGTTTTCTACACGAGCGAGCCAGCGCCCTTACAGCGCATTTTTTTGGACAACCCGTTTGAGGAAATTATTCATCAGGACGGGCAAGGAAATCAATATGGGCGGATCATCGGGACTGGGCAAATGAAGCATGACATGCTGATGCGGGACAAGCGAATGAGGCTCTACGACGATCGGCTCTTTGGATCGAGCCCGTAAAGTCGTGTGCGGCAAAAGAAAATCGATCGCTTGCATCCCCCAGGGAATGGAGGTCGCCATCAGATAATACGTACCTGGCTTGACCCCAGTAAAGCAAAATTGCCCCAGGGAAGAAAGCAGTGTCCCGTACAAAGGAAGGCCTTCCGGAATGGGTTTTGGAAATAAGCCGATCAGGATCACTCCCTCAAAGGGAACGGTTGCATGGACGGTCCCTTCTACTCTTCCCTGCTGAAGGATCGGGTAATACGAATCGCGCCAATCATTCAGTTGTCGCAAGGATTGAAACAATAATTCTGCTTGCATGGGAGAGTTTCGAAAATGCGAGGGCGTCACCCCCACTCGTTCGGTAAATCGGGTCGTGAAGGTTCCCAAGCTCTGCTGACCGATCTCCAGCCCGATATCGCGAATGCTGAGATTCGTGCGCAGCAGCAAGTCCTTCGCCTTCTGCAATCGAATAGCAGATACATAGTAGAGAGGGGGAAGCCCTACTCTTTCTTTAAAAATCCGGGTGAAATGATAGGGGCTGTACGAAGCATACTTCGCCAAGCGAGACAGCGGAAGCGGCTCATCTATATGTTGATGAATATAAGCAATTACCTCATCAATTTCTGAATATCGGTCCATCCTTCTTCCTGACACCTTCCTTCCGCTCATCTTCTGCTTTAGATAGAGCATGGTTGCCAGGGGTGTCATGTGAGGCTCTCGGATCGTATGCAACCAAACGAGAACAATCGTTCGCATAAATCTTATCACAATCGTGTGGTATAAGGAAACAGGAACTTTTACCTATTCTCGTCATCAATAAAAAAACCTTTTTTTACCTTCCTCATGACGAATTCCTGTTGCGAAAACAGAAAAAAAACTGCCCCGCGAGGCAGCTTTGCTTTCCGTTAATGTATGGTAACTCTTTGGCCTTCCAGCTCCACCTTTGGCGGCACGGATCGTTTCAGGAAAAACGAAACCAACCAAGCGAGAATGATCATGCCAAATGCCAAGAGGAATGCCGTTTTCATCCCAGAAATCATCGCCAGGATTTGCAGGGTAGCATCATCTTTTGAACTACTCAAGGCATTATCCATAAATCGTTTGGAGCCGTTGCTCATGACCGTGACGAGCCATGCCGTTCCTACTGCGCCAGCCACCTGCTGCAGCGTGCCAATAATGGCTGTACCATGCGGATACAGAGCTGGCGGAAGCTCATTCAACGCATTCGTCATCACAGGCATCATGAGCATGGAAATCCCCAGCATCAAGAGAGTATTCAACACCATGATCGTACTATATGGGGTAGACAAGGTGATAAAAGCAAATTGCCACAGCGTATTGGCGACTAGCCCAAGGCCAATAATCGCAAGCCATCTGGCACCGAACCTGTCAAACAGCCGCCCTGTTATCGGCGACATGATGCCCATTACTACACCACCGGGCAGCATGACCAGCCCTGCTTTCAAAGGACTGTAGTGCAAGGCATTTTGCAGAAAAATAGGCAGGAGCATCATCGCTGAAAACATCGCCATCATGACAATCACCATGATCAACGCCGACATGCGAAACACGCTGTACCGAAATGTCCTGAGGTCCAGCAACGGCTCGGATATACTCAGTTGCCGCCATGCAAAAATCCCTAATGAAAGGACACCCATCACAATTGGAATCAACACTTCTTCACTGGACCAACCCGCGTGACCCTCTCCTGCGCTGCTAAAGCCGTAGACAATCCCTCCGAATCCCAAGGTCGAAAGAACAAGCGAGTACACATCCACCTTTGCTTTTATCGTCTCCGTCACATTTTGTAGCCGGTAAAAGGCAAAGCCCGTCACGAACAATGCGATAGGAAGAACACCATAAAAGAGGACCCTCCAGCTGTAATGCTCGACGATAATCCCCGACAGCGTAGGCCCGATGGCTGGCGCAAAGGTAATGACGATCCCGATCGTCCCCATAGCTGAACCCCTCTTCTCGATCGGGACGATTGCAAAGATCACATTCGTGAGCAAAGGAAACAGCAAGCCCGTGCCGGATGCCTGAAGGACTCTCCCTGTCAAAAGTGCACCGAAGCCCGGTGACGTAGCCGCAACGAAGGTACCTAACGTAAACAAGCCCATCGCTGTGAGAAAAAGCTGCCTTGTGGTATAGCGCTGGATGAGGAAGGCCGTGACGGGTATCAGCACTCCGATTACCAGTAAGTAGCCCGTGGCCAACCATTGTGCTTTGCTGGGAGAAATACCGATATCGCCCATGATTTTGGACAAGGCTACATTCAGGAGCGTCTCGTTCAATATCGCGACAAACACACCAAGAATCATCACCATGATGACGACAAAATTTCCTTTGCTGCCAAATGTACCGCCCGCTCGTTCACGTTTTGGTGCTGTTTGATTTTCCACTATCTTTCTCCTCTCCGAAACATACTCCCACTTGCCAGAAACCCATTCTAACACGGAGCCTGATCGGCAGTTTCTTTTCGATTGCGGTTTTTTGACGGCCATTCGTACACACGCGGACATACTAGTGAGAGCTTGGGTCTACTTCTCAATTTGGGCAAAGGAAATACCCCGACACCGTTTTCGTATCGGGGTATTTCTTTCATAACCGCAGCGTAATGCCCGTTTTTCAGGAAATGCGGCTTCTTGTATTGAATCCGCTCTTCGACCCCCGGGATCGATTCATGTACCATTTGGCGAAGACGCTTTGAAACCTCCACCTGCCAAGGTGAGTTGAGCTTCTAGAACAATCGTTCGAAGCCTTACCACCAGCCGCCAACGCCTTCTGAACGAGCGAGTCTACTTCCTCCCGGCTTTTGGCAGAAAGGGCAAGGATGACTTCTGTACTTGCTGAAGCATCTGCCACTTCCTTTTTCGTAAACGTTTGAAAGAAGCTCTCTACAAGCAGCATCACGAATATATTGTCGTTGATGATCATGCATGTTGCTTTTTCATCCGTAAACTGAGGATTAAAAGCAAAGCCCAGCTCTGTAAAAAACGCGATCGATTAGTTTAAATCCTTAACCGGTAAATTCACAAAGATTTGATTGGCCTGATGTCCCATCTTCACACACCCCATTCGTCAACTTTCATCCAATATAGCATGCCGTGTTCGCTATCATTTCTTATCGATTGCTATGTTCCAAAAAGGCAGAAAAAAAGCAGGCCTTTGCCTGTAAACAAAGGTCTGCTATACTGCTCGTCTCTTATTCGCCCAAATCTACGTTGTGGTAGACTTGCTGTACGTCTTCCAGATCGTCCAAGGCATCGATCAACTTCTCAAATTGGGCTTGCGAGTCTGCATCCAAGGTAACTTCGTTTTGTGCCAGCATGGTGATTTCCGCTACGGAAAACTCCGAAATCCCTGCTGCTTTCAATGCCTCTTGCACGGCGTAGAATTGATCCGGCTCAGCATATACAATCACTGCTCCGTCTTCGTCATCCAGATCGCGAACGTCGACATCGGCTTCCATCAGGATTTCCAGTACATCATCCGAGGATTTCCCTTCGATACCGATGACCGCTGTCGCATCGAACATATAGGCGACAGATCCGCTTACGCCCATGTTTCCGCCATTTTTATTGAAAGCAGCACGCACTTCAGATGCTGTACGGTTCACGTTATTGGTGAGTGCATCGACAATGATCATCGATCCATTTGGTCCGAAGCCTTCGTAGCGCAGCTCATCGTAATTTTCATCAGAACCGCCTTTTGCCTTTTCAATCGCACGGTCAATAATCGCTTTCGGTACGCTGTATGTTTTTGCACGCTCCAGGACAACCTTCAACGCACGATTGGATTCCGGATCAGGCTCTCCCTGCTTGGCAGCCACGTAGATTTCACGTCCAAATTTCGCATAGATACGACTGGTGCTTGCATCTTTGGACGCTTTCTTCTCTTTAATATTGTTCCACTTACGACCCATACAGTTCCACTCTCTTTCATTTTTGTAGATTGCTTACTATAAAAACTATAAGAAGTTCATGAGCAGGATGGCTGACGAACCATACTAACAATAGATGCCGCTAACTTTCACTAGATTATATTATACCTCAATTTCTTCATTTGCAATGCAGGCTTCCGATAAGTTCCAGCTTCGCTTCCCCGTACAGAAAGACCGACCCGTTTACACAGGTCGGCCTGAATAACTTTACGAGCCTGCACGCACCGGAGACGAAAATTGCTTCTGCAAGGTTTCTGCAAGCTCTTTCAGACGAAGCAACTCTCGATTCACTTGACTCGATGCATCTACTTGACTCTCGGAAATTTGGTAGAGATCCTGAACAGAACCGCTTTTGCTCTGTGAAGCAATTATACTTCTTCCGCTAATCTTTTTAGCGCTTTAGCGCACTTAAACTTTCCGATAGTATAAAAAAATCGCCCAAGGGACGATTGAGTAGGTGAAATCCATCTTGCTTCATCTCGTTGGTGAAATCTCTATAGTCGAATGTTGACCTTCTACGCTAGAAGAACGATAGTGATTTTTAGCGAAAAGAACTTCTTCTATATCTCTTGCCGATAACGGACGGCTGAAGTAAAAGCCCTGGATATCATTACACTCAATCCCTAACAAGAAATTCAATTGGTCCCGCGTCTCGATCCCTTCCGCAATGACATCCAGCTCCAATTTTCTTGCCATCGCAATAATCGTGGCTACGATCACCTGGTTACTGCTGTTTTCTACGATGTTTTTGGTTAACGATCGATCGATCTTCAGTCTATGGATAGCAGAACGCTGTAAATAACGGAGAGAGCTGTACCCGGTACCGAAGTCATCCAAGCTAATCCTCACACCCAAGGCATCCAACGCGCTCAGCACATCCTCGGAAAACGAAGGATCCATCATCGTGCCCTCTGTAATTTCCAAACCTAAATACTGGGGCTCCAGGCCTGTCTCCTCCAGAATCTGAACTACCTTCTGTTTAAAATTGAGTTGATAAAATTGTACACACGACAAATTGACCCACACAGGCATAAGCGGCCCGCCTTGCTCCTGCCAAGCCTTCATTTGTCGACATGCCTCACGTAATATCCAAGTCTCAATTTCAAAAATGAATCCTGTCTCTTTTGCCAACGGGATAAATTGTTCCGGAGTCAGCAATCCTCTCGTCGGATGATTCCAGCGTACGAGCGCCTCCACTCCAATCATGGTTTGATGATCTGCATGAACCGCGTAGTATTGCGGCTGGTAGTAAAGGATGAGTTCGTTGAACGCAAGTGCTCTTCTCAAATCACCTTCCAATTCTACCTTCTCTTTCATCTGCGCTTCCAGTTCGTGCGAGAAGAAACAGTATCCGTTTTTCCCGCTTTTCTTTTGCTCATACATCGCCGAATCTGCATTTTTTATCAGCTCTTCTACAGACATTCCATCCTGCGGGTAGATGACAATGCCAATACTGGCGGTCACATAAAAGTCGCAATCCTTCAGATGAAAGGGCTGGCGAACAGCGTCCGTAATCTTTTCTGCGATCTGGTTCAGTTCACTTGGATCATCGAATTGATGTACGAGGATCGTGAATTCGTCCCCTCCCATTCTCGCTACAGTTGCATCGTAGTCAGAGAGGCTCACCAGGATCCGATTTGCCATTTCTACTAAAAAGTAATCGCCATAGGAATGACCGAGAGAGTCGTTGATGTTCTTGAATCGATCAATATCAATCGCCATGGCAGCAAAATTTGAAGCTTTCTTGTTACTTTGCTCGATCAGGTGATGCAATTGCTGAATGAATTTCCTTCGATTCGGCAATCCCGTCAATGCATCATGATAAGCCATGTGCGTGATCTCATACTGGAACTGCTTGCGTTCTGTAATGTTTCGCATGACCGTCATAAAGGCTGGTTTTCCTTTATACTGAATCACGCTACTGGCAATCTCTACATCCAAGATCTCATCCTGCAAATTATACACTTGTATTTCCGTCAGTTCAGTACGTTTCTCGGAATGATTTGGGTATATATTTCGACAAAGTACCTGCTCGCGATAATCCTGGGGGATAAATCGGTGAATCGATTCGCCGATCAATTGATCATACGTTCCTCCCATCACTTCTTCCGCTTTTTCATTGATAAACATAATGCGCTCGTTCTGAATGATCATGATCGGATCTAAGTACACATCCAGCAATTGTGTATAGCACGCTTTGATCTCGTCGGAGAGCTCCTGTAGCCGTACATACGGCGTACGGTCGCGAATAAAAAGATCGTACCCCTGTCTTTTTTCATCTGCGTATTTGGGAAAAGCATGCACTTCCCATGTCAACAGCCTGCCCGTATCATCCTTCAGATGAATGGTACTCGCTCCTTGCACGTCAGGCTCCCATTCCCCTTCACGAATGAAGGCAGAAAAGCATATGCCCTCCTGTAATCCATTTACATACTGCTCGGCATAGGCAGCAGCCGCTTTGTTCATGTACACAATCTGTCCTTGTTCATTTATCGAAATAATCGGTTCAGGGATATTCTCAACCTGCAAAACCTGCGGAATTGTTCTTGGCTCCACGCAAATCCTCCTGCCTCCTTGGTTCATTCCATTCACAAATCAGCAAACTAGCAATTAAGAAAAATATAGATGAGCCTTCTGAATGTTTTCTGAATGAACACAGAATTACGTTGGTGATCCCCCTTTGTGTATACTTAAACTAAAAACCTGGAGCCAATAAAATGATAGATTTAGTCAAGCAACAACGAACCGCCTTTATTCAATGGTTACGGTCACGCACGAAAGCCAATGGTGAACGGTACTCCGAGAACACCATCACGTCCTACACATCTGCTTTGTCCAATGCCCCCAAAAAGCTTACTGGCATTGAAGTTGAGACAAGGAATGTCTTTGAAATTACTTCAACAACTACCTTCAAAAAAGTCAGAGCCATCATGGAAGGGGCAGATAACTTCAAGGAAGTGAACGACCAAGCGGGAAATCGCGCTTTCCAATATGCCCTGCAATACTACGAAGAACTTCTCGTCCAGCAGCAATCAGGCGAGCTTTCCGGGGAGCCTTCTTCCTTCCCGCAACATCTAACAGCAGAAACAGAGGTACGCGCCATGGACAAAAATATCCTATTATACGGCCCTCCTGGAACAGGAAAAACCTATAACACCGTTGCATACGCGGTCGCTATGATCGAAAACAAGACACTGGCTGCCATCCAGCTGGAGATTGCAACAGACGGCTACGAACAGGTGTTGACACGTTATCGTACATACAAGGAGCAAGGTCAGATCGCCTTTACGACCTTCCATCAGTCGTATGGCTACGAAGAGTTTATCGAAGGAATCAAGCCAAAGCTGGATCAGGAAAACCAGGACCAAAGCACAGAAAGCATTTCCTATGAAATCAAAGCAGGCTTGTTTAAAGCATTTTGCGAAAAGGCGGAGGCCCCGATCGTCTCGGAGAGCAATGAATACGGCATTCGCCAAGACCCGACGATCTGGAAGCTGTCTCTGGGAGGCTCTGGGGAAAACGCTGTAAAAAGAGACTGCTTCAACCATGACCGCATTCGAATCGGATGGGATGGCTACGGTGAAAAGATCACGGAAGCAACAGACTTCAGCCCATACGGGGGAGCCAATATCCTGACCCGCTTCATCGACGAAATGATGATCGGTGATCTAGTGCTCGTCCTCTACGATGAAAAAACCATTGATGCGATTGGTGTCGTCACGGGTGAATACAAGTGGCTGGACAGTCTCCCCGACCATCGCAGAACACGGAGCGTAAACTGGCTGATCACGGATATTCGCGAAAACATCTATGCGTTGAACGGAAACAAGGTCATGACCTTGGGCTCTGTCTACAGGCTGAACCGGATTACGCTCTCCGATGTGCTGCATATGATTCAAAAGCATAACCCGTCTCCCAGCAACGCGATCCAAGAGAACAGCAACCGTTACGTCTTCATCATTGATGAAATCAATCGCGGCAATATTTCCAAAATCTTCGGCGAGTTGATCACGCTGATCGAACCGACCAAGCGCATCGGACAAGCTGAGGAATTAAAAGTAAGGCTGCCGTACTCCCAGGTCGAGTTCGGTGTTCCTGACAATGTGTACATCCTGGGCACCATGAATACGGCAGACCGCTCGATTGCCCGACTCGATACTGCTCTGCGGCGCCGTTTTCGCTTTGCAGAGATGATGCCTGACCCTGGACTTCTCCAGGATATTCAAGTAGCTGACCTTGATCTCGTGGCAATGCTGACGAAAATGAACCGCCGGATCGAAGTGCTGTATGACCGCGAGCACACCATCGGGCACGCCTACTTCTTACCGTTGGCCAGCGATCCATCTTTGGAGAACCTTGCCCATATTTTTAAAAATGCCATCCTCCCCTTGATGCAGGAGTACTTTTACGAGGATTATCACAAAATCCGACTAGTGCTTGGGGATCTGAACAAGGCTTACAATGAGCAGTTTATCCACGCCAAGCAGATCGATGTAACCGATTTGTTCGGAAGCGCTAGTGAGATGGATTTGGACGACGAGGTTTCTTATGCAATCAATGAAAGTGCCTTCAAAAATCCTGAAGCATTTCGCAAAATTTACAGCGTGTAGGTGCAGGCATGACTCAACGATTTTTCATGAAAGAATACGATTCATTCACCCGAAATGTCATCGTGTCGTCCAACCACTACCATCCCTTGCCTGAGTCTACTTTTGACCAGCTGGAACAGTTCATCCTGTCTAAAAAACAGGATGGAGCTGCTGATGCCTTGGAGCTGATGAGCATCTCCAGCAAACGCGGTATCGGCAAAATCATCAGTGCGAAGAACTATGTAGGGTTAATCACCTTGCGCGACGGAACTGAGCTGGAGATATTGCCTAAAGTGTATACGCACGACCAGGAAAGCTCAGCAGACGAAACCAAACGCGTTTTTTTGGACATGCTAAAATTCCTGCAGGAAATCCCGTACAAAACCTTTCATTTCTCCCACGTCAAACTGGAGAACATGAATATCCTCGAAATCTTTATCCGGATGTTCATCGAGGAAGTCTACACCTTGGTCAAGCGCGGACTGAAATTGGACTATGTACCCCATCAGGATAATGAGCATTTTTTAAAGGGAAAATGGCTGTTCTCCCAGCACATCAAATCCAACATCGCCCACAAAGAGCGATTTTTTATCGAATACGATGTATTCAGCATCAATCGCACGGAAAACAGGCTGATCAAGACTACACTGGAGGCTTTGCAAAGATGCAGCTCCAGCAGCAAAAATAAAAAAGACATTCGCCTGCTATTGGCCGCTTTTGAGTCTGTAGACGTTTCCGTACATCCTGACCATGATTTTGCGCGAGTGGTGTCCGACTCCAGCATGAAGGAATACGCCACGATCATACAATGGTGCTCGATCTTTTTGCGCAAACAGAGCTTTACCTCCTTTTCCGGCAATGGATTGGCCTACTCGCTTCTGTTTCCGATGGAAAAGGTATTTGAGAGCTATGTCGCGGGAAAGCTGAGCAAGGCATTGGACAAAAGCATCTACCGCATCAAGACACAGGATCGCGTCCACCACTTGTTTGACGAGCCCAAAAGGTTCTTACTGAAGCCTGACATTGTCGTGCAGCGCGGCCATTCTTCCATTGTCTTGGATACAAAGTGGAAACGGCTTTCGACTGAACAGAGCAACTACGGCATTTCACAATCCGATATGTATCAGGCTTATGCCTACCATCAAAAATACGGCGCCAAAACGGTATTTTTGCTGTATCCGTCGACGGGCAGCATGGGTAACACGACAGAGCCTTTCACGTATCGGAGCAAAGATGGCGTGACTGTCCGGATCGGGTTCGTAGATTTGATTCAGATAGACCACAGCATTCAACAGCTTGTGCAGCAAATACATGAAATCATGCTTGATACCCCATAGTCGGACATGCCGAAAAGGGCTGTATCAGGAGGTCAGGATGTTCTGACTTTCTGGACAGCCCCTTATTTATTCATGATTCCTCCACGTACTTCTGGCAGTGCAAGGCAAATTCAGCGGTTAGCGGCGATATTGTCTGCCAGTTTCGTACAGCGATGAACATTTGGCGTGTGATGGAAGGATTCAGAGGAATCATGCGAACCTTCGCTGTGGTCAAGGGGACGGAAAGCTCAGGCATGATGCTGACCCCGATGCCTTCCTGCACCATGCTGACGATTGTACTCGGATCGCGCACTTCAATCGTTGCCTTGGGATGAATGCTGTTCTCCAGCAAGATGCTTTTATAGCAGGTGTCCTTTTGCATAATAAAGCACCGCTCTTCTATCTGGTCAAACGATAGATGTGGTTGGTCATGCAGTGGATCTGACTGGGGAAGAATCACCATCAAATGTTCCTGAATCAAGGGGAACGTTTGTAATTCCTTTTCAGGGAATACCGTAATCCCGATATCTACAACCGAATGAGATAGCCAATGATGAGTAGGTGGCAAGGAGGTAATATTCGATGAATCCAAATTGGCAACGAATCGCGAACGACTTTATACAAGCAACCTCATACTCTGTGGGAGAATTGGAGAAAGGCTGGGCAGCCCGCTATGACTTCTCCAAAAGACCTGCCACCTACTTGCGCTATGAAGAGTGTTTTACGCGGATCCCTTTGGGCGAGCCCCAGTTTCCGGCTACTCCTGATCTATGGGAGCTTTTCGCAAACCGACGCTCCAAGAGGAATTTCCTTCCCGCCCCCCTTTCCTTGAATGAACTGAATATTCTACTCTGGGGTACCCAAGGAATCACGGCTGATATGGGAGATTATCAATTGCGCACTACTCCTTCAGCAGGAGCCCTTTACCCGATTGAAACATATTTGCTGGTCAATCACGTGGAAGGGTTGGACAAGGGGCTGTATCATCTGGATGTGGAAAATTGGTGCCTTGAGGGCTTAAAGAAGGAAGATCCCGCACAGATTGCTTATCTGTACACCGAAGAACAGGAAATGACGAAACGAGCTGCCGTTAACTTTGTGTGGACGGCGGTGGTCGATCGAACGAAGGATAAATACAAAGAGCGGGCTTATCGCTATATTTGGTGGGATGCCGGGCATGTAGCCCAAAATCTTCAAGTTGTCGGAAATGCTCTGGGTCTGGGAGTCACGACAATCGGTCACTGGATGGATCAAAACATGCACGACTATCTGGGAATCGACGGAGTCTCTCACTTATCCGTTCTCATGGCTTCGGCGGGAAAGGTATCCGGTAGGCATTGGCTGAAGGACCGGAGGCCAGAGTAAAAGAAATGCTTTGACCCCTATCCTTCGGACAGGGGTCAAAACACGATAGCAACCATTTTGTCTGAGAAACTGTCAGTACGAACTCTCGGCAGCCTCTTCTTTGCGAACCAGGCGTTCCAGCACCAAACAACTGGCTACTCCCATCAGAAGGCCGTTGCTGATCAAGGGACTCAGGAAAGTGGGAATCAGCATGAAAAAAGAAGCAGGCAAAAACATGCAGCCCGTTCCGATCATGAGTGAAATCCCTACGATATAAACCTGCCTTTCCCCTAGTCCAGCGCGGCCAACCTCTCGCAATCCCATCCCGAGCATGTTCACAAAGGACAGAAAAATACTGGCGTAGCCAACGGACACCGGGATCGAGGCAAATATTCTCGTAATGACAGGGAAAAAGCTGATCACCACCAAAAAGATGTTTCCCAGAAGAAACGGGAGCTTCTCCTTCATCCGAGTCGTCATGATAAACCCGGCCGTATAGGAGAGCGGTACGAAGCTGACCGTAGCAAAGGATGCCGATAAGAGCTGACTTGTACCCATGATCAGGCCTGTGCGTTTCTCACTCCCCTGATCCTTGTGTCCAACCACTTGGCCGACTGCCTCCATACTGGCAATCATGTTGCTCAGCAAGAGCAAGGTGACGATCACGGAGGTGAGGATGATGCCTCCATCCCAATGAGGCCAACCGAATGACCACATATCCGGCATGGTGATCACGGGCTCACTCACTTCTCCAAATGGTTCCTGAAGTCCAAAAATTTGAAACAGCGACCATCCGAACAGGATGGAAAGCAACACGGAGTAGTTCCTCAAGAAAGCTTTGCTGCTGCGTGCAAGCATAAGAGACAAAATCAGAGTGGCGATGGCAATGGCCGTTGCACGTGAGTCGAAGGACTCGGATGTACTGCCCAGGATGCCGTTTAAAAAAGGACCGCTCATTTGTAATACCAGGAGAATAAAATAAGTACCGATGACTGCTGGTGTAAACAATCGACGAATCACGGCAATCCAACCGCACACACTCATGATCACGAACAGGACCCCGCTGAAGATCAGCCCCAGCCCGAGTGCCGGCAAAATGGACCGAGGCTCCTGTCCGATTGCAGGAGCCATGGATCCAAACAAGAGGAATACTCCCCACCACAGGGCTGCTGGTCCTTCCATAATCGGCATGCGATGTCCCCACCATGTCTGCATGAGAGCGACGATTCCCAATACAAACAGTGTACGCTGCACAAACTCACCGATTTCCTGGGGCGACATGCCATATGCCTGGCCAATCGCCAACGGAGCCACTACGCTTCCAGCAAGAATAAACATCGCCCATTGCAGGGTAGAGAGTGCTAGTCTCATTTAAAGCACCCCAAATTGTTCGTCGCGCAGATTGGTAATGAACATATGTCCAGGAGCATGCGTAATCATGATTTCCGGCTTCGATTGCATCGCCACAGCTTGCGGCGTTACTCCACATGCCCAAAAGACAGGAACTTCTCCTTCACGAACGGGAACCGGATCTCCAAAATCAGGTCGATTGATCGCTTGGATCCCGATAGCACTTGGATCCCCGATATGAACAGGCGCTCCGTGAACGGCGGGAAAACGGGAGGTTACTTGTACAGCCCGCACGACTTGATCGTAAGGAACCGGGCGCATGCTCACCACCATCGGACCCGAGAATGCACCTGCGCTTTCGCAAGCGATGTTGGTAACATACATCGGTACATTGCACTCTTGTTCGATGTGCCGCACCGGAATGCCGTTTTCGAGCATCGCCCTTTCAAATGTAAAGCTGCAGCCAAGCAAAAAGGCAACCATGTCATCCTGCCATACGTGTTCAATGCTGGTTGTTTCCTCCGTCAGTACTCCGTGCCTGTAGACACGATACTTCGGAATATCCGTGAGCAGGTTCGCATCCGGTGCCACAAGTCGTGGTATTGCTGAACCCGGGTCGGTGACATCTATCACAGGGCACGGCTTCGGGTTTCGCTGGCAAAATAACAAGAAGTCAAATGCGTGTGAGCGGGGTAAGATGGCCAGGTTCGCCTGCGTATATCCATTCGCCATTCCCGCCGTCGGTTTTTGCCAGCGTTGTTCTCTTATCCATTGACGAGCTTCCTGCGGTGACAGATCAGCAATGGAATGCATATCGAATTCCTCCCTTGGTTTCCATTCCAATAAACGACCGCAGGCCAGTACAATCCATCCTGCGGTTAGTAAAGTTCATCCCATTATAGCATCAGCTTGGGTAATTCGTTGACCAAGGTGTAAACTCCCATAATCGCCATCGAAACCACGACAATTCCACCAAAAACGGTCATCCATACCGGATGCTTGTAGTCGCCGACAATCTTTTTCTTATAGGCGGCAACCAGCATGACCCCCAGGGTGATCGGCAAAATCAGCCCGTTCAAGGCACCTACCAGTACGAGAATCTTGACTGGACGCCCAACGATGAGAAACACCAGCGTAGAGACAACAATGAAGCCGATAATGATCCATTTGTGATGCTTGTCCAGACTGGAATGAAAGGTCCGGATAAACGAAACGGATGTATAGGCACACCCCACGACGGAAGTAATCGCAGCTGCCCAGATCACCACACCAAAGATCTTGTAGCCGATGTCTCCTGCGGCCAGCTGAAAGACGGAAGCTGGAGGATTTGCCGGGTCCAATTGCAGACCTTGTGAGACAACCCCAAGCACAGCGAGGAAGAGCACGACGCGCATGATGGATACCACTACAATCCCGGAAATCGAGCTTTTTGTTACTTCTGGCAAAGCCGAGACACCTTTTACCCCTGCATCCAGGAGACGGTGACCTCCCGCAAACGTGATATAGCCGCCGACTGTTCCACCCACCAGGGTTACGATGGCAAGAACGTCAATCGTATCAGGTACAAAAGATTTAATAACGGCCTCGCCAACCGGTGGAGAGGAAACCGCTGCTACGTATATCGTAAGACCAATCATAATAAAACCCATGATTTGCGCAAAGCGGTCCATCAGCTTGCCCGCTTCACGAACGAGAAAAATACCGATTGCGATCACTGCGCTGGCCAGTGCTCCCGTTTCGGCTGGTATACCGAACAGGACATTCAGCCCGAGACCCGCACCAGCCACGTTTCCGATATTAAAAGCTAGGCCCCCCATCACGATCAGGATCGCAACCAGATAACCCATGCCAGGCAGGACCATGTTGGCGATGTCCTGAGCCCTTTTTTCAGAAACGGCGATAATGCGCCATACGTTCATCTGTGCTCCGATATCCAACAAAATGGACATCAGGATGACAAATCCAAAACTCGCAGCCAAGGTTTGTGTAAAGACAGTCGTTTGTGTAAGAAAACCTGGGCCAATCGCTGATGTTGCCATCAGGAAGGCTGCCCCCAAGAGCAAACTCAATTTTGATTGTTTCATATGATGGCTTCACTCCGTTTTACTTTTGTCTTTTTCTTTTTTTTCCTTACAGCGACATAGCTCTGACTTTGACTCCGGTTTTTTCCAGCGTCTCACGGATCTCCCTTGCGAATGACAAAGCATGGGCACCGTCCCCGTGGATGCAGACCGTATCTGCTTTAATGGCGAAGTCTACGCCCTGTCTTGTGAGTACTTTACCTTCTTTAATCATACGGATCACTTGCTGTACGGCCTGCTCATCGCTTGTGATCAGTGCATCCGATTGGCTGCGCGGGGTGAGAGTCCCGTCTTGCTGATAGGTGCGATCCGCAAAGACCTCACTTTTGGTTCTAAGCCCTGCTTTTTCTGCCTCTGTGATCAAATGACTACCTGCCAGCCCGACCAGATACAGCTGTGGATTGATTCGATATACCGCTTCGGCAATCGCCTTCGCCAGCTCTGGCTTCGCAGCTGCCATGTTGTACAAGGCGCCGTGTGGCTTCACATGCTGCATCACTCCCCCTTCAGCTTGTACAAATCCCTGCAAGGCCCCAACCTGATAGACGACCATATCATAGGCATCCTCGGCAGTGATCGCCATGTTCCGCCTTCCGAACCCCTGCAGGTCAGGCAGACCCGGATGAGCGCCGATCTTCACATCGTTTTCCAAGGCCAGCTGCACGGTTTTGCGCATGGTAGCCGGGTCCCCTGCGTGGTAGCCACATGCGATATTGGCCGATGTGATGTATGGCAAAATAGCTTCGTCATTCCCCATCCGGTAGGCACCGTAGCTCTCGCCCATGTCGCAATTCAAATCGACGTAATACACATATATCCCTCCTAGGCGTTTTTGAGCAAAATCCCCATCTTCAGTTGGCGAATTTCACTCTCTCTTAGCATCCACAGCCATTCCGCTTCTTCCCGACTGATTTCCGCAAAGCGAATCCAGTCACCCGGCTTGCTCTGCGCCATCAGCGGCAAATCCACAGTGGCAATCTGAGCTATTTTGGGGTAGCCGCCCGTAGTCTGTCTGTCAGCCAGCAGGACAATCGGATTTCCCTCCGCCGGAACCTGCACGGTTCCAAAAGCCACCGCTTCAGAGATTAGCTCGCTCTGTTCGGTCAGCTCCAGCTTCGGTCCATCCAGTCGATATCCCATCCGGTCAGACTGCGGTGTGACACGGTATGGCTCTGAAAAAAAGGCGTTGTGGCTTTCCGCTGTAAACCACTCGTACTGATTGCCACGCATGACTCGAATCAATGGCTCTGAAGAGTAGGTCGGAAGCATCTCCTTTGCAACCCCCCACTCTGAAGCAACGAATGAAGTGCCACCTGACTGAATGCTCAATCGTTTGGCAATTCTTCCTCCCAATCCGGTCAGCTCCCCCGCCTGCAATTCATCTCCTGTCCGAAGCGCCCGTCCTTCGTGCCCCCCAATACCTGCACGCAAATACGTAGAGCGGCTATTCATGACCAGGGGCACATTCCACCCTCCTGCTATGGCGAGATACGCTCTGGTCCCTGTGCGGCATTGACCAAAGTCCAGAACACTCCCCTTACGTAGAAGAATCGGCTTCCATAAGGGCACCGAGACTCCCGCTACGGTCGGAGACAAATCACCGCCACATATGGAAATCAACGCATCCTCCTGAAACTCCAGCGTCGGGCCTCTCAATGTCATTTCCAGGGTGGCAGCCAACTCCTCGTTGCCTACGAGCATATTGGCCAATCGGTGAGCCAGCGGATCCATCACACCGCTCACAATCACGCCATGCTTCTGAAAGCCATACCTGCCTGCATCCTGTACTGAAGTCAGCAATCCCGGTCGAATCACACGTACGGTCACGATGACCCCTCCTCGAACGCCAGGAATTCGTCATAGGAAATAGGGTAAAAACGAACCCGATCTCCCGCTTGCAACAAACTGGGCGGATCATCCTCGGGACGAAACAGTCGGAGTGGAGTCCGACCAATGATTTGCCACCCGCCTGGTGTTTCCATCGGGTAAATACCTGTCTGCTTTCCAGCGATCCCGACAGAGCCAGATGGAATCGACAGACGTGGAGATTTCCGTCGTGGCGCCGCGATCCGTTCCGACATTCCGCCGATATACGGAAATCCTGGAGCAAATCCGATCATATAGATCAGATAGTCTCCCCCTGCATGGATATCGATCACTTCTTGCTCGGTGAGCTGATTCAACTCTGCTACATCACCCAGATCTGGCCCCAGCTCCCCGCCATAGCAAACCGGTATCTCAATCGTTCTATCTGCTCTTTCGCTCTGGTGCTCGGCATGGTTCAGTTGTTCCCGAATCAGGTTGCAGCATATTTGGTAAAGGGAATCGGCATCCTGTTCCCGCTCTTTGGTTCCCTGACTCTGGTACCAGTCGTATACTACTTGCGGGTTGTAAAAGATCGTAATGGTCGTATAGGCAGGGATGTATTCCACCATCCCTGGTATGGGCTGCCTGTCCAGCATTGAGGCAACTTGCCTGACCTGTTGATATGCCTCCAGACTCATCGTCGTGCCAAACTGCACCACGACAGCCTGATCGCCCAATGGCTGAAACGTTGCTTCCATCAGGAACCCTCTCCTTTCCCTGCTTGATGCCACCCCAGCTTATCCGAAATTTCTTGGGCTGCGGCCACCGTTTTTTGGATGTAGAACGGTAAATTATCGTCTCCGTAGCGATTTTCCGGCCCCACAATACTCAGACCAGCAACGACCTTTCCAGAGTGGTTGTAGATGGGTGCTCCTACTGCGGATGTGTAGTTATAAAGTTCAGAATGACTAATCGTATACCCGTTTTTACGCGTATCTTCAATCACTCTTCGCAACTGCTCCAAATCTGTAATGGTATTATTTGCAATACGCTCCATTTTTACATCTTTGAAGTACGCTTCTATTTCTGCGTCTGGCATATACGACAGTAGAATGCGCGGACAAGCTCCCCCATACAAAGGGGCGCGGCGGCCAATTGCCGTAAATACACGGACTGGTTCCGTCGTATCTACTTTCTCTACATAGATTGCCTCGTGGCCGTCCCTAACAATCAGGTTCACAGCTTCCCCGATCTCCTCCCGAAGTCGCTGCATGACAGGCAGAGCTATTTTGCGAATATCCAATCTTTCGGCAACCGCATGTCCAAATTGTAAAAAGACAAATCCCAGTTCGTAGGCGCCGTCAGCTGTTCGACGCACGAATCCCGTCTCTTCCAGGGAGGAGAGCATCCGATGCACCGATGTTTTCGGCTGACCCGATAATTGGACGGCTTGCGGCAGTGAAAGAGAGGGATGTGACAAAAATAGCTGCAAAAGCTCTGCTGCTTTTAACACGGTACTGTTTTTATCTGACAAACAACCATTCCTCCGTTCCGAATATCGGAATTGTCGTTCCGTTATTTGGTTCTTGAGCAACATTATACTTCCTTCGCCAATTGAATGACAATGGTTAATTTTCAATCTATTTAAAACAACATTTACCTAGTCTGCGTAAAAAAAGCCGAGGATAAACAGGACTTGAATACCTGTTTATCGCTCAGCTTTCGTAGTTGTCAAATCGTTAGCGAGAAAAACGTCGAATGACTTGTTCCAGTTGTTTCGAAAGATGACCTCTACCCGCCTGCAAGTCAGCCTTCGAAAAACGAACGCGCACCAGACTTTCATCCATCCCCGCGGCTTCTTCCAAAAACCCGAAGAGCCCACGCGCACGGCGATCGATCTCGATAAACACTTCAATCCCATCCGATTCAGGATGGCAGATCACCTCTACCTCATCTAAATGTCCGCGAAAACGGCTATTCGTCGGTACAAATTCGAATTCCTGCACAAATGGCAAACGACGATGAAATCTGGGCGCATATTCGCAATCCGCCTGATACAGACGAAAGCCTATGTCCTGTACCGCTTCGATCACGGCAGCCGTATACGGATGGGCAACCACCCGGATCGCATCATTGTCCTGTGTATCCACACCACTTTCAATATCTACATCCGTATTGATCCATACTTTTGTTTTGCCAAAAGTAATCGGTGTGTCCAAAGGCAGCACGAAGGAGAAAGGAAAGCGCCGTTCTTCCTTCGTGGCGATTTGAAAGCCTTCCGTGATCCGATACGAACCGATTTTCACCGTCTGATAGTAACGCTTGTCATCCTTCTCCACCTGATACTGCGTGAACAAATGCAGATCGATATCCTCGATTTGTTGATCTACCGTTCCGCCCTTTACTGTGACAACTCCTTTTACCGTATCACCAGGCGCATATTCATTTTGGTTTAGAACTGTCTCCACCGTAGCCGCTCCCAATCCCAAGCTGGCACCAATGCGTTTGAAAAATGACATGATTCATTCTCCTCACATTACGATTCATGTAGTCATTACCAACAGCTTATTTCACTACTTTCTCCATGATATCAATTATTTGGTTTGATGTAATGACATGGTAAAAAATATATCGATACGCTCCAGATTGGACGAATAAGCAGTCTTGCGCTATTTTAAAGTATAGTAATCGAAGGAGGTTTTTGCCCTATGCTCAAAATAGGATCGCACGTATCGTTCTCCGGCAAAGGTTTGCTGAATGCTGCAGAAGAGGCTGCCACCTATGGTTCAAGCACGTTCATGATTTATACAGGAGCCCCGCAAAATACCCGCCGCAAGCCCATCGAGGATCAATTCATCTCCGAAGGCAAAGAAATGATGGCCAAGATGGGGGTAGATGAAATTGTGGTACATGCCCCCTACATTATCAATCTGGGATCTTACAAGGACGACACATTCGAGCTGGCTGTCCGGTTCCTGCAGGAAGAAATCAAGCGAACCGACTACATCGGCGTCAAGAATATCGTGCTGCACCCAGGCGCCTACACCGACAAGGATGCCGAATACGGAATTGCCCGCATCGCCGAGGGCTTGAATGAAGTACTCGCCGGGGTCAAGCATACCGATGTCAAAATCGCTCTGGAGACCATGGCTGGAAAAGGAACCGAGATCGGTCGCAGCTTTGAGGAAATCGCGGCCATTATCGAAAAGGTGGACGACAACAGCAAGCTTTCCGTTTGCATGGATACGTGCCACATTCACGATGCCGGCTATGATATCGTCAACGATTTCGATGGCGTCCTCGAACAGTTTGACCGTACCATCGGCCTGGACCGTCTGGCTGTCGTCCATCTGAATGACAGCAAAAATTTCCGTGGCGCAGGCAAAGACCGCCACGCCCCGATCGGAGCCGGACTCATCGGATTTGATGCGATGAACTACATCGTGAATCATGAGAAAATCCGCCATTTGCCGCTGGTGCTGGAGACGCCTTGGATCGGTAAGGAAAAAGGCAAGGAACGCCCGATGTACGAGGCAGAAATCGCTCTCCTGCGCGGCGACGTGAAAGGCAGATTTGGCGAAGAATTCCTCGATCATGTGGAACGCCTGGACTTCTTCTTCCGCAAGCAGGATGTGACCAGACGCGACTACATCGTAGGAATCTGGGAGCTGCTCAAGAATGACGCGAAAGCAAAGAAAGCCGATGGCCGAGAGCCGATGGAGCGTCTGTATGACATGGTGAAAGAAGCCAGACTGTTCCCTGAGCTTTCGGAGGAGCAGATCAACCACCGTTTGACTGGCTATTTTGCATTTCCTGCTTTGGCATAACCTACATCATAAGGAAAAAAAGCCGAGCAAAAACAGGAGGACAACCTCCGTTTTTGCTCGGCTTCGTTCATGTATGAGGAGATGTTTACAGCCTTCATATACATGGCAGCATCCGCTTTTTTCAGCAAATCCACGGCATCCGTTCCGTGATCAGGGAACAGCGCAGGTCTACGTCCAGCACCATCACGGCGATTGCAGACGCTCCCCCTTCATGCTGTTCAATCGCTTGATTCAGCTCGTCATAGAACTTTCTTCGATTAGACAGACCGGTCAATTCGTCATGATAGGCCTGATGCTTGATTTTTTTCTTAACCCGATTCTCTTCCGTAATATCTTTAATAATCAGATGGTTCCCCACGACTTGTCCCTGAATTTCAACAGGTACATTCATGACACTCAGCTCTACACGACGTCCGCTCGGATGCAGCAGAACCGTCTCGTAGCTTTTAGGCATCCGCTCAAAGGATTGATCATACCATGCCTCGGTTTGATCTCTTACTTCTTCCGCAAGAATGGAACTGATGGTGGAAATAGGCTGATTGATATAATCCTCTTCCCGAAATCCTCCTATCCTGGTGATCGCGGGATTCATATTCATAATCTTTCCAATCGAAGACACAAGAATGGCGAAAACGACAGACAGAATGACCAGCTCTGTATGATACAAAACCTTTACGGGTAGGGTAGCGGTTCGCTATCGGTGACTCGTAAGCCGGTGAAGAAGACTTACTGGCAGGTTTTGTTTCGTTTGTGTGCATAGGGTAGAACCCCCCTGACAGTTTCATACATTACTACCATCATAAAGAAGGCAGGCAGGGTTCGTAAAGCTTCTGAGCAACTTATGCCACTCTCTTAAACAGTCATTTAACTTGGAATCCTAAGAAATAGCAGCGATTTTTACCGCTGACTGTGTCTGGTTCTGCCGGGAAAATCCCGGGTGTAGAGTTCAGGAGCGTAAATTTCCATGACCTGCTACTTTCCTACAATCAAAAACCGGTCCTTCCATGTCAGGAAGAACCGATTTTTCTCTTGATTTGGAAAAGGAATACCCTCTAGGGGTGCCTAAGAGCTAGCGATCGTCACGATCCTCGGCGCGGTCAGCGGTTACTGCGTCAGAAGTTGCTGCGTCACCAGCACCCTCGCCGACTTTATTGCCCACTGCTCCACCAACGATAGCGCCGGCAATGGTGCCAATCGGACCAAACACGGAGCCTACCACAGCACCTACACCGGCACCTCCAACGGTTCCCACAGCTTCACCTGCATCCACGCCAGCTGCATCCATCGCTCCCTGATTTTCTTCGTTTTGCATGCGATTATCTCTGTCAGCCATATCGTTCACATCCTTTTTTGTAGTAGGAAAGCATAAGCAGATATGCAAACACTATCCAGAACCCTAGGATGCCCGACATGAGATGGAATTACTCCGTATAAGCACCTGCTTTGGATGTTAAAATATCATGAAGCGGTTCCTTACAGATTCGCTAGTCGGATTTCGATTGTTGTTCCTTTATCTTCTTCGCTGATTACTTGAGGCATTCCATCATGGTTTTACTACTTTATATGGGTACCTGGTCACTTATTTATTCCAGATATACTCGTATGATGGAGGTGCATCAATGGATACATGAAGCTCCTGTGCAGCCCTTTTTGGCCAGTAAGGATCTCTTAATAATTCTTGGCCAATAAAAATCAAATCAGAATGCCCGTGAGCCAGTATCTCTTCGGCCTGTAATCCCGTTTTGATAATGCCAACTGCCGCTGTAGGAACCTGTACTTCATTTTTTATCTGTGATGCAAAGGGAACTTGATACCCGGGACCAGGACTTTCCGGGAAGTTAGGTGGAACAACCCAACCAGAACTACAATCAATTAAGTGAACACCCTGTTCTTTCATCATCTTTCCATAAATCATATAGTCATTTATCGAACATCCGTCGGGGTGGTAATCGGTCGCTGAAATCCTGACAAATAGTGCGCTGTCCCATACATTTTTAATTTCATGGATGACCTCTTTTAGAAACTGGTACCTTTTTTCCAAATTGCCACCATAGTTATCATCACGTTTGTTAGATAACGGAGATAAAAATTGATTAATTAAATATCCATGTGCAGCATGGATCTCCAATACATCGAATCCAGCTTGTTTTGCTCGTCTAGCAGATTCTTTAAAAGATACTATCACTTCACGAATTTGCTCTTCCGTCATCGCTTCAGGGACAATGCTGTTCTCATTGTAAGGGATTGCGGATGGAGCCAATATCTTTCCTGGTACTTTTGATTTTCTACCCCCATGACAGAGCTGAATACCTATTTTGGCTCCTTGTTCATGCACCATGGTAACAAGCTCTTTTAAACCAGAGATGTGTGCATCCTCCCAGATTCCTAGATCATCAGGATCGGTTCGTCCATCAAGAGATACTGCTGTTGCCTCCACCATGATGAGACCTACCTGTCCCACAGCCCTACTTGGGTAATGAATTTTATGCCAATTGGTAACTTTTCCATCTTCTGCCTTGCAAGCATTCATGCCCATTGGGGACATGACAATTCGATTTTTTAGAGATACACCACCAATAGTAATTGGAGAAAAGAGGATGCTCATATAACCACCTCAAAATTGAACTGAAATTTAGTTCAAAAAAATTTGAACTAAATTATTAATAACACAGGTTGGATAGAATTACAACTTTTCTCTTTCATATACATTTAATGAAAAACATAACTTTCTAGCATCATCTTGACGTCATCAAACACTCCAGCTCGAACTCCATATTTATCTTGGTTTGAAAAAGGAACATGGTGTATCGTTATTAATCCCGCTGTTCGCAACAGAGATAAATGATAATGCAAATTACTTTTTGACAAGTCCATTAGCTGGACCAAATCTGAAAAGCTTCGATTTCCTGATGAAAGGATTTTCAAAATACGGAGTCTCTTTTCGTCTGATAACGCTCTCGTCATTCTCATTAAGCTATTTGGAGGCATGGAATCATTACCTTCAATGGCCTCAACTGGATATAAAATAATCATAAACCCTTTGTAATCATCAAATATGACATTCACTGGTTTTGTATGATAGACAGGAACTAAGAATACTTCCTTCAACTCCGGGTGTTCTTCTACTATTAATCCATTGCATAGCATTTCTACTGTTTTTTCAGGGCCGAAATTCCTTAAATGGTCTTCAAATCGGTTCTTTTCCTGTAGAAGAACTTTTTGGATGTCAGATTCCTGATCTTTGTAGTATGCTGAGTACCATTGTTTAAAAACATGGATAGTATTCTTTTTGATTGTCCCAATTTCATTTGAGTAGTGAATGAGACTGTTTCACCTCTTTGATCTTAGATTGCCTAAACGTTCCTATTATCCAAAATACTTATGGAAGATCTCTGGATCACGTTTCTTTATTGATAGCATCGTGCTTTTGAATGCACTTTTTACTATTTTTCTCTGATCATTTGATAAAATTTTTAAAACATGTATCGAATCATCGATATATTTGATTCCTTCAGCAGACGAAAAGATTTTCATTATATTCCATCTCACCTGTTCGTTTTCTGAATCAATCCAAATATTTAATCTGCTGATAAGATGTTTCGGATAGTATTTTAATATTCCATCCCCAATTGCAAACGCTCCTAGGTTCCTTTTAACATATCTGTCTTCATCGCATAGTAAGGGTTCGATCAAATCAATAAGCAGGTCTGCATAGTTCTCTTCCAATTTCCTTGCTGAATATTTTACCGCTACTACTACAGCTCTTCTGACATTTGGTGAATGATTTTTCGTCCAGCCCAATAGAACAGGGTAAAAGCTTTGAAAGTTATTTGTTAAGACAATAGCACATGCACTTGCTGCCCACTCTCTTACTTCCCAGTGAGTGTTATCCGCTAGTCTTAATAATACCGAGTTTACTTCTATAGGATTAACATCGTAATAAGTGGCTAGTATGATAGCACCTAACTCTTCACCTGTCGGACTTTTCGAGTTCGCTAGATGTAAACCAACATTGTAGATTGTCTCTGATTGCCGTAAACTCCGGTAAATGATTTTTAGCGCCTGATCTTTGACTGATTGTTTGGGAGTAATTGTATGTTTTGTGACTTGCATATGCAAAATATCAAGCATTGCAGAAATATCACTTCTTACTACAGCCTCTTGAAATCGCTCATGCCACAAATGACATCGCCTACTCTCTATTTTTCTGCATTTTGTTATACTCATATTCTGATTTTAAAATGGACATTAGGAAAAGAGATTCAAACTCGTCTCCAATTTTCAAGCATTCTCTTAGTGTTCCTTCTATGGAAAATCCCTCCAACTCATAAACGGATTTCGCACGATCATTATTAACTTTTACATCTAACCACAATCTGTTCGCGTTTAGTTCTTCAAATACCCATTTTTTAATTAACTTTAATGCTTCTCTCCCAACCCCCTTCCCCTTCTCAGTAATGACTATCCTCATAAACTCAATGCTTTGGTTTGGATTCTGTAAACCTGCAATAATCATGAATCCCAATGGATTGTTTGTCACTTTATCTTCAATAATTATATGAGCGATGTCTTCATTGCTAATAGCACTTTCATGTTTCCCTCTTTGCCACGGAATAATAAATTTTATGTTTTCTTCTTTTGATTCAACACGAATAACGAAGTCAATATCACACAAGGTTGTTTGGCGAAGGCGGATTCCCGGTGATTCTCCAAAAATGGTAGTGGGCATGTCCATTTTAGACTCCTTTGTTTCCCCCAGGAGCACCCCTGGGCTTTTGCCAATGCAAAAGAAATGTATTTGAGGGATTAAAAAAAGATATTATACTTTCCATTTATATGACTATTTTCTAATCAGTGTTTCCCATTCCTCAATAGACAACTTATCCGTAATTTCCTTATATTTATTCGGCACTTCCACATAACAAATGAGCTCTAAACTATTTCCATCTGGATCATTAAAATATACCGAGGCATTGCCCTGATTAGGACGTATGAATGGTGCAACAGAATTTCTTCTGCCGAATGGTACCGATTCGACTTGGATTGACTCCAACCACGATAATGCCTCTTTTATATCTTCATAGGTCACTCGAAACGCAATATGCCTTAGTGAAGGATGATAAGGAGTTTTATATTCGTTCCCTTCCCATAATCCTAACCAGCTTTTCCCTTCCTCGATCCAAAAGAAAGCACTATCACTATCACGCCATGCCAACTTTAAACCCAATTTATTATAAAAGTCTATCGATACTTCGAGATTTTTTACAGGCAAATGTGCTTCATACAATCCTTTTATCATGTTAATTACCTCACCTATTTTAGTATTGGTTATTTCAGTAATTGGATTGGACTCGCTAATGCATTATCGTTTCGGTCATTGTCAAGCCTTGTAGTTCCTCACCAATCCAGATAATTCTGTAGCTTTTTCATTTAAGAATTCAGCAGACTTTTTTAAATCATTGATATAATTTAGCTGAGTGGAAGTTGAAGACGCTACTTCTATAGCGAAATTTACGGATTGTTTTGCAATGTTGGCCGTCTCATCTATTGACGCAGTTACCTCTTCTGAACTAGCCGCCATTTCTTCAGCAACTGCTGACAATTCTTGAATTTGTTCAGAGATATTCGTAAACTCTAAAGATATTTTGTTAAATGCTTGACCTGCCTCTTGAACCATAGTTAAGCCAGTTTGGACATCTTGATTTGCTGACTCAGTGGCTTGCATCGCTTGATCTGTATCCACTAGTATTTCTTGTATCAGGCTTGAGATTTGTCTAGCAGATTGATCCGATTGTTCTGCAAGTTTCCTTACCTCATCTGCAACGACAGCGAATCCCCGTCCATGTTCTCCAGCTCTTGCAGCCTCAATTGCTGCGTTTAAAGCGAGTAAATTTGTTTGTGAGGCGATACTAGTAATTACATCCAAGATTTTTTCAATTTCTGTTGAACGTTCAGCCAATAATTTCACAGCGTTGCCTGTATGTTGGACAGAGTTGCTAATGGATTGCATTTGTGTTACAGCAGCTTGAATGGAGAGATTCCCATTTTGGGCCTCGGCTGTTGTATTGTTCGAAACGTCAGAGATCCCAGACACCGATTCCGCTATTCGTTGAACTCCAATTGCCATTTCGGCCATAGTTCTTGCACTTTCTTCAGTCCCCTGCAACTGATTTTCAGCACCTTTTGCCACATCCTGTATTGTAGACGTTGTGTGATGAACTAGCTTACTTGTTTCTTCCATTTGTTCGGAAAGTTGATCAGCAGTATTTGCAGATATATCTACGTGTTGTTGAATGTTTATAATCATTTCGCGATTTTGTTTTACCATTTGATTAAATTGTCTACTTAACTCTCCAAACTCATCTACTCTAACTTCAGGCAAACTAACTTGTAAATCACCTTGACCTACCCTACTCATCGCGTTTTGTAATTTATGCACAGGCTTTAAAAGCCCCTTAATAAAAAGGAATTGGATAGCTGCAATGATAATCAATGATATAAGTAGTATCAGGGATCCATACTTCAATAAATCCTTCTTTCCTTCTTCAATAATATCAGCGCTCATATCAATTCCGTAATACGCAATTACATTGTTATTTTCATCTAATACAGGTTTTAATACCGAAATCCATGTTCCGAACATATCTTTATACATTTCGCTAGTTTCAATAGTTTTTGACTGTTTCATTTTTTCTATTGCTTCCACAATTGCTGGTGGTTGTTCGTACATATCTCCATGTTTTAAATTTGTACTAGTCAATGCTTCAATGATATGGGTCGGAAAAGCCAAGATTTTCGTTTGATTACCATTTTGGAGTTCTGCACCAAAAAAATAAGCTTGTGCTACCTCCTTATTTTTTTCTGATATTAAATTCAATTTACTAGTAAGATTTTGTTGAGAAGGATGAGAAAAATCATTTTGAAACGTATCTAATATTTCCTTTCCAGTAAATGTCGTAAACGAGTACTCGGTAATTCCAACAGATTGCTTGGTTAAATGATGTAACAATATTTTTTCCTGTTCAATATAGCTAGAGATTACTAAAATTATCCCTATTAATAATGTTCCCAGAATAGTTATTGAAAGATTTTTAGTAAGGATCGATGATTGAAATTTTTGTATCAAACACATTCACTCCTAATGATGTATGAATAATACTTACTTCGGTTGCCTAACATCCAGGCATCCTAAAGCTGTGACTTGCTTACTTTACACAGTGCATCCCAGATTGTTTCTACATCTTGTGCGTTTGTTCTCCAGTTACTGAATGCTGCCCTAATACCAGGTCTACCTTGATAAATTGTTGGAGTCATAAATACTCGACCATCATCCTTCAGTATGTCTAAAAATCTTTTTATTTCGTCATAAGTAAGATCCTTATCCTTAAAAGATAAAGTAAAACAAACTACATTCAGTCTAGTAGGCGCCATTAACGCAAACGTATTACTTTGCTGAATTTTATGCGTTAAGAGTTGTGCCAATTCTACGCTAGTGTCAACGATCTTTCGGTACCCTAAACGTCCATATGCTTTCAGAGTAAACCACGCTGGTAGTGCTCGGAAACGTCTTGAATTTTCTGGAGTGAGATGAACAAATTCGGGATGATCAATTGAGTTGCCTAAATAAGCAGCATTGTTTTGAAAGACTTCGATCTGTATTTGCTTATGTCTTGTGAATTGCATAGCGGAATCATAAGGCACATTGAGCCATTTATGAGCATCAATGGTAATGGAATCTGCTTTATCCATCCCATTGACTAATTGACAATAATTCGTGGAACACGCTGCAAATCCACCAAAAGCAGCATCCACATGGAGCCAAAAAGAAAATTCTCTCTTCAACTCACCTAATGCTTGTAGGTCGTCATAATCAACTGTGTTCACTGTACCTGCATTTGCCACAACAATACATGGCAAACCTTTGTGATCCTCTAAAAACCCACGCAATTTATCAATATCTATTGCCTCTCTGTTTTCTAAACATGGAATGAGGTTAACATTCTGTCTACCCATCCCGAGTATCGCCAAGGATTTATAGATACTTGAGTGTGGTGACCCACTCGCAATAATTATGTTTGGTAAGCTATATAACCCTTCTTGAGAAATATCAATTCCATGTTGATGAGCTACCCATTGCCTGGCCTGGGCTAGCCCGACGAGATTAGCCATAGTTGCCCCACTAACGAATGTTCCACTAAACTCCTTTGGTAGTTTAAAAAGTTCCCTGAGCATTCCAATCGTTTCTAATTCAAGTTGTCCCGCTATAGAGTCCTCAACACTAGTCACGTTTTGATCATAAATACTAACTAGCCAATCCCCTGCAACCGAGGCAGGTGTTGCTCCCCCAGTTACAAATCCTAAAAATCGTGGCCCTACACTACCGCTTAAACTTTTAGAGTATGTAGATGTAAATTCTTTCAATACTTCCATAGTCCCTAATCCTTCGATGGGTAAACCCTCTGGGAAGTGAGATTGGTGATTTACAGCTGCCGGATAAGAGTCTAAGTTGTCATAGAATTCTATGGCCTCATTCACTACATAATTGAGGATTTCTTTTATGTCCTGCTTATCAACTTCCATTTTATCAAGCATCATTCAATCATCTCCTTCATAAAAAAATAGTGATCATGTCAATGTCCTAAGGAATAAAATTCGGACCAAAACGGTAAGCACCAGGTTAAAGTTGTTCAAAAAAATTTGAATTCCGTGACGTAGTCAGTTGTTATCCAAAGCAAACAATTTGAAAATTGATTGGTATCTTTCTCTCTATCTTTTTATAAGATCAATGTTAAAAGCAGCTTGCGGAATGTACCTATTGGCATCAAACAGTAATGTTAGCTTTTGTTTAATTGGATACGGAAAGATTGCTAATGCTTCCTCATATTCATTTGTCCGGATAAACTTTCGCTTTAATGGTGAGGCACTTGTTGAATAGTAATCCAATAATGCTTCATAGAATGGATAATACGGTCGAATGTTGTATTCCTTATTCGTTTCCCGAAGCTTTTTTAAATTTATTATTTTGTGTGGCTCAATATCACCAAAATAAGTAACCTCCTTTGATTTTTGATCAAATGGTACTAACTTTTTAAGGTATTCTAAGCTTATTAATGGATCTCTTTCTTCTGCTAGAATAATCAGATTAAATTCATTTATTTTATTTTTGTAGCTTTCAGTTATTAAATGTACAAAAGTAACCTTGTCCTCTACAATTAAAACCCTATTATGATGTTCATCTACTCTATTAATATGGTATACAAATGGGTCTGGGGTAACGAAACATCTAAGATCTTGATAAGTAATTTTTAATCTTTTTAAGATTAACTTTATCCTAGTTTTCTCTAGCATCGATTCATTTTTAAATATTTCATACGATCGCTGTTTCATATCAACTTCGATTGTTTTATCAAGATTATTACTTGCTGCAAAATACCTGTGAATCTGTTCGATATATTTCCAATCCTTCATGAAATCTACCAAGTTATCTTCATAATAATCTTTTGAAATTGCCGGATTTAATTTCTCCAACAATCTGTAATAGTATAATTCCATATGATTTTGTTTGGAAAAAATTTGATGATTTCTCATTATTCTATAACCACTGCAAACATTAAAGTCGTAGTATAAAAGCTTGCGAGAAACAACAGGACTTAATACCCCGTCTTTAACAAGTTTACTCAAAATGATTGAAAACAGTTTGAGGTCAAAATATTCACCCTCAGTATTTCTTCTTATATCCTTTATCATATCCTCCGTGTTCACAATATTCTTTTTTTGCATTCCCAAATAGTCCATAATGATCTTTTCCATTCTGGTTCCCTCGTAATCTCACTATTTATTATATTAGTATCGCCAACCATCTATCTAGCTATATTTGAACCATCAATTTGTTCAACTTTTTTTGAACTAATTTATTGATACCACTTTTTTGATGCAAATTCAATATTATTTCATAAACGCTTATCATTGAATCTACGTATCTGAGCTGTCTGCATTGTAACAAGTTCAGTTCAAAAAATCCTGTAGAAAAATCAAGGATGTAGAAGTAATCTCTATCAAGGTCTGACATGAATTCATGCCGCCGATTGGTTGTCCATCCTTTACCGAGTTGCTCTACCCTCAGATGGAACATCTTGTATCTCCAGCCAAGGCAAATAGTCTTTGCCGATACCTTGACCTCTACCTTCTTAATGAATTTTTCGACCTTAGTTACCAGTGATTTGCCGTTTGCGCTTGGCCATTTGCTCACTCCTAACTCATTTTCCCAAAATAAAAAGGGGCCACCCGAAGGCAGCCCCAAAAAGGAGTCACGATGCAAATCTGTCAGGTGATAAAAAACTCTGGAACCAATTTTGTTAACTTTACTGGATTCGCCGCGGTACGTATTAGATCTTCCAAAAAGAAAGAGTGGAACCACTAGAATTTACCACGTAAAGAAAGTTGGAAACTGCACTCACTATAAAACTATTATTCAATCTCGGTACTTATATAAATCAATTTCATAATTACCCATCTTAAAAATATACAGACTGTCCCAATCTCTTCTTTATCCTTTTTTAAAAACT